>CANBXZ010000005.1 GCA_947373495.1 Acetobacteraceae bacterium | reverse complement strand
GCATATCGACGGCAGCGCCCCGGTGCGCTTCCTCATCGCCGAGACCGAGGGCGGCTACACCCTGCTGGCGGCGCTGTGGCTGGCCCGCCGCCTGGGGGTGGACCATGCCATCGAACTCTCCCCGCTGTTCGAGACGGCGGAGGCGCTGGAACGCGGCGAACGGGTGCTGGAGGAGGCCCTGCGCAGCCCGCATTTCCGCGACTACCTGCGCCTGCACGGCCGGCTGTGCCTGCAATTCGGCTATTCCGACAGCGGCCGCTATGTCGGCCAGCTTGCCGCCAGCTACCTGGCGGAACGGCTGAAGCTGAAGCTGGTGGAGTTGCTGCGCCGGCACGACCTGCCGGGCATCGAGCTGGTCTTGTTCGACACCCATGGCGAAAGCATCGGCCGCGGTGGTCACCCGGAAAGCCTGGCGGACCGCTTCGCCTACCTCTCGCCGCCCCAGGCGCGCGCCGCGCTGGCCCATGCCGGGCTGCCGCTGCGGGAGGAAACCGCCTTCCAGGGCAGCGACGGCTACATGCTGTTCGGCACGCCGCAATTGGCGCAGGCCACGGTGGCCTGCATCGCCGCGCATGCCTTCGCCCCGGCGGTGCCGCCGAACGACCCGATCTATGCCGAGGCCGACTACAGCGCCGACTTCTTCGCCACCATCTCCCGCGAGATGCAGGCGCTGGTGGAGGACCCGGGCTATGCCGCCCTGCTCGGCGCCTTCGGGCCCGGGCTGCTGGACCGCACCGGCTCCCGCCCCAGCGTGCGGCAGGCGGATGGCGTGGCCGGGCCGGTGCGCATCCAGCACCCGTCCCAGCTCCGCGCCATTCCGAACAACGCCATCCTCCAGCAATTGGGCTGGATGGCGAATACCCTGCATGGCCTCGGCGCCGCCGCCGCCGCCAACCCGGATGCCTTCGCCGACCTGCGCGCCCGCTCGCCACGCTTTTCCCGCGCGCTGGCCATGGCGGCGCGGGCGGCGGCGTGCAGCGATATCGGCGTGCTGCGCGCGGTGGTGGACACGCTGGACCCCGGCCCCTGGCTGGACCGCGCCGGCTTCACCCAACGCCCCGGCCGGCGCGAGGAACTGGTTGATGTTGCCCGCGTGGTGGACGGGCTGGGCCTGGATGCCGAGGTGCGCCGCATGTTCCGCCGCCTGCAGGCCGACCACCTGGCGCTGCGTACCGCCTGGCCGGACCTGCTGGAGATGCCGGACCGCCTGGTGCTGGTGCATGCGGTGCGGCTGGCGCTGATCCACCGGATCTGGCTGCTGGCGGTGGCGGTGCCGGATTTCTCGCCGCGGCATGGCGCCACGCGCGAATCCCTGGTCCGACGGATCCTGCAACTGGACGTGGAGCCGGCGCTGGACCTGCTGGCGGAGATTTTCCCCGCCGCGCCGGACCCGGCGGCGGAGCTGGACTTCCACGAACCCGCCCCGCCGCATGAGGGGCTGAGCTACGCTCGCGAACACGCCGAGATCTTCGTGCCGATGCGCCGGCTGTTCGCACTGGTGCGCGAATGCAGCGCGGCGATCAGCCACGAAGTCGGCGCCTTCGGGTAGGCGCCGGCCAGGCGGGCCTGACCGAGCGACTGCTGCACGCCTGGCGACGCTTCCGCCCCAGGCGACCAGGCGCTACCGCGGCTTGGCAGGGTCGCCGTAGCGCATGCTGGAATGGCTGCGGGCGTATTGCGGCGGGAAGGCCGCCTTGGCGCCCAGCGCGTCGGCCGCATGCCAGGCCCAGCGCGGGTTCCAGGTCATGCCGCGGCCCAGCGCCACCATCTCGGCCTCGCCATTGCGCACGATCGCCTCGGCATGCTCGGGCTCGTTGATCATGCCCACCGCCATCGCCGGCATGCCGGCTTCGCGCTGCACCTGGGCGGCATAGGGCACCTGGTAGCCCGGGCCGAGCACGATCTGCTGGTCTGCCGCCACCCCGCCGGAGGACGCGCCGACATAGTCGCAACCCGCCGCCTTCAGCGCCTGGGCGAAGGCCACGCTGTCCGCCCCGGTCCAGCCGCCTTCCTTCCAGTCGGTGGCGGAAATCCGCACCCCCAGCGGCTTGTGCGCCGGCCAGGCGGCACGAATGGCGGCAAAGACCTCCAGCGGGTAGCGCATGCGGCCGGCCAGGTCGCCGCCATAGGCGTCGTTGCGGCGATTGGCCAAGGGGGTCAGGAAGCAGTTCAGCAGGTAGCCATGCGCGGCATGCAGCTCGATCAGGTCGAAGCCGATGGCATCGGCGCGGCGGGCGGCGGCGACATAGCCTGCCTTCAGCGCCTGCATTTCCGCCAGCGACAGCGCGTGCGGCGTGGCCCGGCCGGGATAGGCTTCCGCGCAGGAGGATACCACCTGCCAGCCTTCCTCATCCGGCCCGATGCTGTTCTGGCCTTCCCACGGGCGCTGCACGCTGCCCTTGCGGCCGCTGTGCGCCAGTTGCACGCCCAGCTTCGCCCCGCCGTGCTGCCGGCAGAACTCCAGCACCGGGCGCAGCGATTCGGCCTGCGCGTCGGTCCATAGCCCCAGGCAGCGGGCGCTGACCCGGCCGGCCGCCTCCACCGCGATCGCCTCGAAGATCAGCAGCCCGGCGCCGGAGACCGCCAGGTTGCCGTAGTGCATGTGGTGCCAGGCGGTGGCATGGCCCGCGGCGGTGGCGGAATACTGCGCCATCGGGGAGACCACCACCCGATTGGGCAGTTCAAGCCCCCGCAGGCGATACGGCGAGAACAACTGGCTGGACATGCGACACCCCCGAAATTCCGCCGCAGCATGGCGGCGGGGGGCGAGGCGTCAACCCGGGGGGGCGGCCTCGGCCGGGGTGGCTTTGAACTCGCCGCTGCGGTCCAGCATGGCCAGCACGCCGCTGCGAATGTCGAAATGGCCGCCGAGCAGTTGCAACCGGCCGTCCAGCACCCGTTCGGCAACGAAGGGGAAGCTCATCAGGTTGTCGAGCGACAGCCGCACCGCCTCATATTCGCAGGCCAGTTGGGCATCGGCCGGGTCGCAGCGCAGCACCCGGTTGCGGGCACTGGCGGCAATGCGGATCCAGGGGCCGAGGAACTCGCCCATCGGCGCCGGCACCCCGCCCATCAGCGCCTGGATGCCGCCGCACATGGCGTGGCCCAGCACGATGATGGCCTCCACCTCCAGCCCGCGCACGGCGAATTCCACCGCGGCGCTGGTGCCGTGCAGGCTGCCATCCGGCTGGTAGGGCGGCACCAGGTTGGCGACGTTGCGCAGGGTGAAGATCTCGCCCGGCCCGGCGTCGAACACCATGCCCGGGTCCACCCGGCTGTCGGAACAGCCGATCACCATGACCCGTGGGCGCTGGCCTCGCGCGGCCAGCGCCTCGAACTGCTTGCGGCGTTCCGGCCAGGCGGAAGCGCGGAAGCGATGGTAGCCGTTGATCAGGTGGTCCATGCCACCTGATGTAGCGCGCTGGGCTCAGCCCGCAAGCGCCCGCAGCGCCTCGCAGACCTGGCCGATCTGCTCCGGCGTCAGTTCCGGGTACATCGGCAGGCTGAACACCTCGCGGCAGGCGCGTTCGGTCTCGGCGCAGCCGGCCGGGCCCAGCGGCACCCGACCCTGGTAGGCCGATTGCAGGTGCACCGGCACCGGGTAGTGGATGCCGGTGCCCACGCCCATGGCCCGCAGCCTGGCCTGCACTTCCGTGCGGTTGGCGCTGCGCAGCACGTACTGGTGGAACACGTGCTCGGCGCCGGGGCGGCGTTCCGGCGGGCTGAACGGGCCGCCTTCCAGCGCCACGTCATAGGCGTCTGCAATGGCGCGCCGGCGGGCATTGCCGGCGTCCAGGTGCGGCAGCCGGGCGCGCAGGATGGCGGCCTGGATCTCGTCCAGCCGGCTGTTCACCCCGACCATGGAGGAGATGTAGCGCTCCTTCCAGCCATACTGGCGGATGGCGGCGATGCGCTCGGCCAGTTCGAAATCATCGGTGGCCAGCACGCCGCCATCGCCCAGGGCACCCAGGTTCTTGGTGGGGTACAGGCTGAAGGCGGCGGCGGTGCCGAGCGTGCCCAGCTTGTGGCCGCCCAGCTTGGCGCCATGCGCCTGGGCGCAATCCTCGATCAGCGCCACGCCATTGGCCTGGCACGCCGCCAGCATCGGCGCCAGGTCGGCGGCCTGGCCATACAGGTGCACCACGATGGCGGCCTTGATCGGCGGCAGGCCCGGCGGCGGGTCTTCCAGCACGGCCACCAGCTCGTCGGGGTCCATGGTGTAGGTGTCGGGGTCGATGTCCAGCAGCAGCGGCACCGCGCCACACATCTCGATCGCCGCCACGGTGGCGACGGCGGTGTGGGAGACGGTGGCCACGGTGCAGCCCTCCCCAATGCCCAGGCCGCGCAGGATCAGCGCCAGCGCGTCGGTGCCATTGGCGCAGCCCACGGCGCGGGCGGTGCCGAGCCACTGGGCGTATTCACGCTCGAAGGCTTCGCCTTCCTTGCCCAGGATGTACCAGCCGCTGTCCAGGGCACGGGCCACCGCAGCGTCGATTTCGGCCTTCTGCGCGCGGTAGCCGGCGCCGGGGTCGGCCTGAGGAATGATCTGCATGGGCTGGATTCCTTACAGGTAGTCGGCCAGGCGTTCACGATACCAGTCGAGCGAGCGGCGCAAACCCTCGTCCAGCCCCACGGCGGGAACCCAGCCGGTGGCGGCACGGAAGGCATGGTCGTCGGCATGATAGCTGCCGATGTCGATCGGCGCACGGTCGGCCGGGAATTCCTTGGTGGCGAAGCTGCCCTGGCCGCCATTGGCCGCGATCAGCCGCTCCGCCAGCTCGGTCAGGCTGGCCGGCGGGGCGCCGCCCAGGTTGAAGACCTGGCCGTTCACATTGGGCTGGCTGGCGCATTCGGCGGCGCGCAGGAAGGCCTCGGTCACGTCGTCCACATAGGTCAGGTCGCGCAGCTGGGCGCCGCCCCAGACCTCGAAGGCCTCGCTTTCCAGCACGCGACGGATCCAGATGCCGAGGAAGGTCTGCCGCGCATCCCGGATGCGCAGCCGCGGGCCGTAGCAGTTGGTCAGCCGCAACGAGACCACCGGCCGGCCCAGCACCCGGCTTTCCAGCAGCCAATACTGCTCCCCGGCCCATTTGGAGACGCCGTTGGCGTCCGGCGGGTTCACCGGATGCAACTCGTTCACCGGCAGCTGGATCGGCCGGCCGTAGAACTGCCGGGTGCTGGCATGCACCACGGTGGCCATCGGCGCCACTTCCCGCATCACCTGGATGAGCCGCACCTGGGCCACGGCGTTGATGGCGATATCCGCCACCGGGTCCTTCTGGCCGCCCATATGGCTGGTCTGCGCCGCCATGTTGAACAGCACGTCCACGCCCTGGCACAGCGAATGCAGTTCCACATCCCGCAGGTCACCGCGGACCAGCAGGCAGTTGGCGCCTTCCAGGTTGGCCAGGCTGGCGCCGCCATCGGGCATCATGGCGTCGATGGCGGTGACCCGGGCGCCGAGGGCGGCCAGGGTATGGCACAGCGAACTGCCAAGGAAACCGGCACCGCCGGTAACCAGCACGCGCTTGCCGCGCCAGGAGGGGCGATCGTAGGGGTTGCTCATGCTTCGTCCGCAATCTGCTTCAGGTAGGCACCATAATCGGTCTTGCCCAGCGCCGCGGCAGCATCACGAAGCTGCGCCGCACCGATAAAACCCATGCGATAGGCGATTTCTTCCGGCGCGCCGATCTGCAGGCCCTGCCGTTCCTGCACGGTCTGCACGAAGGTGGCGGCCTGCAACAGGCTGGCCGGGGTGCCGGCGTCCAGCCAGGCATAGCCGCGGCCCAGCCGTTCCACCTGCAACGCCCGGTCCGCCAGGTAGAGCTTGTTCAGGTCGGTGATCTCCAGCTCCCCGCGCGGCGAGGGTGCCAGGTCGCGGACGCGGGCGGTAACGCTGGCATCGTAGAAGTACAGGCCGATCACCGCCCAATTGCTGCGCGGGCTGGCCGGCTTCTCCTCCAGCGAAAGCGCCCGGCCGGTGCTGTCGAACTCGGCCACGCCGTAGCGTTCCGGGTCGCGCACCTGGTAGGCGAAGACCGTGGCATCGCCGGCCTCGGCCCGCTGCGCCGCGCGTTGCAGCTGTGGCCCCAGGCTGTCGCCGTGGATGATGTTGTCGCCCAGCGCCAAGGCGCAGGCTTCCCCGCCGATCCAGCCGGCACCGATCTGGAACGCCTGGGCGATGCCGTCCGGGCTCGGCTGCTCGGCGTAGTCCAGCCGGATGCCGAAGCGCGAACCGTCACCCAGCAGGCGGCGGAACTGCGGCAGGTCCGCCGGGGTGGAGATCAGCAGCACCTCGCGGATGCCCGCCAGCATCAGCGTGCCCAGCGGGTAGTAGACCATCGGCTTGTCATACACCGGCAGCAGCTGCTTGCTGGCCGCCAGGGTCATCGGGTGCAGCCGGGTGCCGGAACCACCGGCCAGCAGAATGCCCTTCATGTCATCGCTCCCCGGCGCCGCACCACGGCGGTGCCAGCCCAGCCCAGCCCGCCAGTAACCCGCATATGCATGTGCCAATACCTTCCAGCGGCCCGATATCGCGCCCGGATTAAGGCGGTTTGGTGCCTACTCGCCGGCAACCTCGCGGCGCGGCGCGGCATCCTTGCCGTGAACCGGCGCTGGCTTGGGCTGATCTTTCCGGGAACCCACGGCTTCGTGCAGCACCGGCGGGGAGGATCCCATGATCTCGGCGAAGCCGAACAGCAGCAGCAACTGGCCCAGCAGCATCTGGATGGCCGCCAGCAGCCGGATGCCGTCGTCGATCGGCTGGATGTCGCCATAGCCCACCGTGGCCAGCGTCACCACGCTGAAATGCAGCGCGTCCGAAAAGTCCAGCCGCGACGGTTCACCCAGTTGGATGAACAGCGGAATGCGCGAAAGCCCATCGGCGATGCGGTAGAAGCAGCCGAACATCACCCCCAGCAGGGCAAAGATGCTGATGTAGGTGGCGATCGGCACCGCCAGGTGCGCCAGCCGCCGGGTTACGGTCTGCAGGATGGCGGCGATGTCGATCATCAGCCGCACCACGTCGCGCACCGCGGCGGCACTGATGCCGGCAATCACCGCCATGGCCACCAGCAGCGCGGCGGACTGCTCCAGCGGCGGCAGCCGGTTGATCGGCGTGGCCAGCGAAACCACCCCGACCACCGCGGTGAACATCAGCCAGCGGGCGAAGCGGGGCAGATGCTCCAGGTCCGGCGCCACCAGGCCCTCGGCCACCTTCAGCAGGGTGCGGCGGCGCCACCAGCAGGCGCCGACGAAGCTGGCCACCGGCAGCAGGAAGCCCACCGGCCGGGCCCAGGCTTCCGCCAGCGGAAACGCCGCGCGGCCCAGCACGGCATAAAGGCAGATGTACACCGCCAGCCCATTGGCCACGCCCAGGCCGAACAACGGCCCCTGCGGGAAGATCAGGTGCAGCCCGCCCACCGCCAACCCGGCCACCGCCAGCGCCACCACCGAGAAGCCCCAGCCCTGGTCGGCCACGGCGCCGGCCACCAGCAGGGTCAGCACCAGGGTCAGCGCCGCGCCCGACAGCACGTGCTGCGGCTTGTTGCCGACGTGCAGGCGGCGCCTCATGGCAGGGCTGCGACGCCGGTGATCTCCACCCGCCAGGCGGCATCCACCAGCGCGGCCTGAATGGTCATGCGCGCCGGCTTGTGCGCCGGGTCCAGCCAGGCGTCCCAGGCGCGGTTCATCGCCGGCGCATCGTTGATGTCGGCCAGCACCACGGTCACGCTCAGCAGCCGGGTCTTGTCGGTGCCGGCCTGGGCCAGCAGCGCGTCGATCTGCGCCAGCACGTCGGCGGTCTGGCCGGTGGTGTCCAGGCTGCTGTCATCCGCCACCTGGCCGGCCAGCCACACCAGGCCGCCATGCACCACGGCGCCGGACAGGCGCGGTTCATCCGCCAATCGTTTGATCGTCATGCCCCGGTCCTTGCGTGCGGCCGCCCGCCATGGCGGATTCGGCCGATTGGAGCGGCCCGCACCGCTCCCCCCCTCGATACCCGATCAGGCGATGGTCGCCAGCCGGTTTGTGCAGGCCGCGGGCTTTCGGGCGCCCGGCCAGCAGCCGTCGCGGAAGCTGAAGCCCAACTCCAGCGTCGGCTTGACCACGGCGAAATAGGGCGAGGCGTCGAAGTCGCGCGGCGCGTACAGCGAATGGTGGCGGATATGCGCCACTTCCTCGGCCGCCTCGCCCTCCGGGTCGCCCAGCTTGTCGGCCTCGGGCAGTATCGGGTAGCCGACCAGGTTGAAGGCCTCCGCGATCAGGCTCGAGCAAATCGCCCGGGTCGGCTCGCCCGAGCCCAGCGCGATCATCCGCCGGCGCATGCTGCGCGGCACCGGCGGGTAGGGCAGCAGCCAGCGCGCCAGGTCCAGCACGTTGCGCAGGTCGTACTTCGCCCCCACCCGGCTGCGGACGAAGCCCACCACCTCGGCCAGCCGTTCCGCGCCCAGCCCCACCGGGCGGCAGATGCGCAGGTGGTAGCCGGCGTATTTCTGCAACGGCGAAACCACCACGCCCAGGCCGATCTCGGCCTCCACCACGCTCGGCACCCCGCCTTCCTGGCCAACATACAGCGCGGCATGGGACCAGGTGGACTGGGTGAGGTACTTGATGGCGGCGGAGACCTTGTTGTGCCCGCCATCCACCAGCAGCACATCGCCCGGCCGCAGCACCTGTTCATAAGGGCGCAGCAATTCCAGTTCGCGCGGCAAGGGGGCCGGCGCCGCGATGTGTCGCGCCAGGCGATTGCCCAAGGTGTCCAGCAGCCGGTCCAGCGTTGCCATGCGAGTTTCCGTCCTGGCCGCAGTCTAGCCCGGCTCGCGATGGCGTGCGCAAGGGGTGGGGCCAAGGGCCGAACCGGTGGCCGAACCAGGGGCCGAACCAGGGGCCGAACCAGGGGCCGAACCAGGACGGCCAGGCAGCGTCCTGCCGGCGGGTGCCGCCCGCCTTGCGGCGCGGCCGCCCTATCCCGCCAGATGCCGGCGCCGCAGCCGCGCCGCCACGCCATCCACCGGCCCGACCAGCACGGAAACCACCCAGCCCGCCCCGGCCGCCAGCACCACCGCCGGGCCGGAGGGCACATCCGCATGGAAGGACAGCAGCAGGCCGCCGAAGCTGGCCAGCACCGCCAGCGCCACCGCGGCATAGGCCATGCCGCCCACCTCCCGCGACCAATGCCGCGCGGCGACGGCGGGCAGCATCATCAGCCCCACGCCCATCAGCGTGCCCAGCGCCTGGAACGCCGCCATCAGGTTCAGCACCACCAGGGCCAGGAAGGCCATGTGCCACAGCCCACCGCGCGCGCCCACCGCCTGGGCGAAGCTGGGGTCGAAGCATTCCAGCACCAGCGGCCGCCAGGCGAAGGCCAGCACCCCCAGGCTGAGCGTGGCGGTGCCGGCCATCAGCAGCAGCGCCGCGTCATCCACCCCCAGCGCGCTGCCGAACAGCAACTGGGTCAGTTCCATCGTGCCGCCACCGGCTGCCACCATGGCCACGCCCAACGCCAGCGCCACCAGGTACAGCGCCGCCAGCGCCGCATCCTCCCGCCCGCCGGTGGCGCGGGAAAGCGCCCCGGCGCCCAGCGCCACCGCCAGCCCGGCCAGCAACCCACCGGCGGCCATGGCCGGCACTGAAAGCCCGGCCAGCAGGAAGGCCGCCGCCACGCCGGGCAGGATGCCATGGCCCAGCACATCCGCGGTCAGGCTCATGCGCCGCAGCATCAGGAACAGGCCCAGCGGCGGGGCGGAAACGCTCACCGCCAGGCAGCCCACCAGGGCGCGGCGCATGAAGCCGTATTCGATGAAGGGGTCGAGGATCAGGCAGCCCGGCCTTGCTCAGGAACGTCCTGGTCGCAGTCGGCGGCTGCCTCGGCCCAGCCCTCGGCCATCTGGCGGGCGCGCAGGCGATTGGCCGCGGTCAGTACCTCGGCGGTCGGGCCCCAGGCGATGGGGTCGCGCGCCAGCAGCAGGGTTTCCGGGAAGTCCCGCTGCACCAATTCCAGGTCGTGCAGCACCGCCACCACGGTGCGGCCCTCGCCATGCCAGGTCTTGACCAGCGCCAGCATTTCGCCGGCGGTGCGGCTGTCCAGCGCGTTGAAGGGTTCGTCCAGCAGAATCACCGGCGCGTCCTGCACCAGCAGCCGGGCGAACAGCACGCGCTGGAACTGGCCGGCGGAAAGGCTGCCCACCGGGCGGCGCTGAAACCCCTTCAGCCCCACCGCTTCCAGCGCGGCTTCGGCCTGGGCCCGGCCAGCCAGGGTAACGCCCCGGAAGGCGCCGGTTTCGCGCCACAGCCCCAGCATCACCGCGTCCAGGCAGCCAATGGGGAAGCCACGGTCCAGCGCGCTGGCCTGGGGCAGCAGCGCGATGCGGTCGGTGGCGCGGATGCGGCCTTCCTGTGGCTTGTGCAGCCCGGCCAGGGCGCGCAGCAGCGTGGTCTTGCCGGCGCCATTGGGGCCGACGATGGCGGTAAGGCTACCCGGCGCGAACTGGCCGGAGACATGATGCACCGCCGGGCGGCGTTCATGGCAGACGGTGAGGTTCTCCACCCGCAAGGTGCCCGCGGCCTTCATGCGATGGCCAGCGCCCAGGCGACCAGCGCCCACAACACGACCGCAATCCCCCCCACCAGCACCAGGCGGGCGGAGGCAGCGGCACTGAGCGCGAGCGGGTTGGCCGGAAGCAGCATGACGTTATGATATAACGTGCCGCCCCCACCCTGCAAGCCGCCCCAGCAAGCCGCCCCAGCAAGCCAACCCAGCAAGCTACCCCTGCCGGCTGCCCTGCGCCGCCAGCATCACCCCGCCCAGCGTCAGCGCCAGGGAGGCGAAGTGCCGCGCCCCCAGCGGTTCGCCCAGCCACAGCCCGGAACTGACCACGCCGATCACCGGCACCAGCAGGCTGCCGATGGCGGCGGTGCTGGCCGGCAGCCGCTTCAGCGCGCGGAACCAGGCCAGGTAGGCCAGCACCTGGGCCACGCCGCCGACATAGACCAGGCAGCCCCAGCCCAGCGCGGTGATGCCGGCCCAGTTCACCGTCTCGAACCCCAGGCCGATGACCACCACCGGCGACAGCCCGAACACCAGTTGCCACGCCACCAGCGGCAGCGCCGGCATCGCCACCGGGAAGCGCTTGGTGAACACCGTGCCGCTGGCGAACATCAGCGCCGTCAGCATGATGAAGCCGGCGCCCGGCAGCTTGGCCCAAACCTCCGCTGCCGGCACGCTGAGCAACTGCCCGCCCATCAGCAGCGTCACCCCGCACAGCCCCAGCACCAGCCCGGCAATGCGCGGCCAGGTGGGTCGTTCCCCCAGGAAGGGCCAGGCCAAAATCGTCGCCCAGACCGGCATGGTATAGGCAATGATCGCGGCTTCGGACGCGTCCAGCCAGAACAGCGACAGCGGCGCCACCACCGACCAGGCGGAGACGTTGAGGAAGCCCGCCACCGCCAACCGGCCCCACTGGTCGCGCCGCGGCAGCAGCGCATCCCCCTGCCAGCGGGCAATGCCCAGCAGCAGCAGAATGGCGCCGGCCCCGGCCAGGATGCGGAAGCTGAAGGGCGGCCATTCCCGCATCAGCAGCTTCATCACCGGCCAGTTCAGACCCCAGGCCAGCGCGGTGACCAGCAGGTAGCCGTAGCCGGCGTTCAGCCTCATGCCGCCAGCAGGGCCCGGGCCCGGGCGACGGTTTCGGCCGCAAGCGGGCCCTTCGCGGCGGCGGCGAGCGCCTGTTCCAGTTGTTCCTGGCTGGCGGTGCCGATCAGCGCGGTGCCCATCTCGGCCGGGGTCATGGCGAAGCGAATGGCCAGTTCGGCCAGGCTGGCGGCGGCACCCTCCTGCACCAGCGGCAGCAGCTTGCGGGCCGTGGCCACATCCGCCGCATAGCTGCCGGCCGAGGCGATGGGTGCAACGCTGGGCATGGCGGTGGGGTGGCGCTCCGCCTCGCCCGACAGCGCACCGCCGGCGATGATGCGGATGCCGATGACGCCGACGCCCTGCCGCGCCGCATCGGCCATCAGCCCGCCGAAATCATGCCCGGGCAGCCCCGGCGGCATGGCGGTGAGCGTGGTGGGGTTCAACAGGTTGTAGGGCATCTGCGCCGCGTGGAAGACGCCGGAGGCCACCACCCGCTTCAGCACGGCGGTCTCCCCCAGCGCGGTGATGCCGGCGAAACGGGCCTTGCCCTGTTCCCGCGCCTTGACCAGCGCCGGGATCAACTCGCCCTCCAGCTCCGCCTGGCTGATCGCCTGGCCGCCGCCGGCGGTGGTCAGGTGGTCATGCAGCTGGAACAGGTCCACCGAGTCGCGGCCCAGGCGCTTCAGGCTGGCATCCAGCCCCTCGGCCAGTGCCGCGCCCAGCCGGCCGCGATGTTCCGGGGCAATGCGGAACTTGGTGCCGACGAAGGGCGAGGCCTTCAGCGCCCGCAGCGCCTGGCCCAGATGCGTCTCCGACAAGCCGTTGCCATAGGCCGGCGCGGTGTCGAAATAGGTGATGCCGGCGGCCAGGGCCCGGCCGATGCTGGCCTCCCGCTCCGCCACCGTACCGCGCACCATCAGGCCGCCCACCGCCCCGGCGCCGTAGCCCAGCAGCGAAAACCGCATCCCGGTCTTGCCGAATTCCCGTACTTCCATCGCCTGACGCTCCTGCTTTGGGTAAACCCTACCGCATGTTGCGCCTCACGGAACTACGCCTGCCCCTGGACCACCCGCCCGAAGCACTGCGCGAAGCCGTGCTGCGCCGGCTGGGCCTGCCCGACCACGAGCTGCGGCGCCTCACGGTGTTCCGCCGCGGCTATGACGCGCGCAAGCCGCACGCCATCGTGCTGGTCTATACGCTGGACCTGGTGGTGGCGGACGAAGCCCGGGTGCTGGCCACCCGGGCCGAGGACCGCAACCTGGGGCCGGCGCCCGATACCAGCTACAAATTCGTGGCCCAGGCGCCGCCGATGGCGAAGCGGCCCATCGTCATCGGCACCGGTCCCTGCGGCTTCATGGCGGCGCTGACCCTGGCGCAGATGGGCTTCCGCCCCCTGGTGCTGGAACGCGGCACCGTGGTGCGCCAGCGCACCAAGGACACCTGGGGCCTGTGGCGGCGCGGCGTGCTGGCGCCCGAGAGCAACGTGCAGTTCGGCGAGGGCGGCGCCGGCACCTTCAGCGACGGCAAGCTGTATTCCGGCATCAAGGACCCACGCCACTATTCCCGCAAGCTGCTGGCCGAGTTCGTCAAGGCCGGCGCGCCGGAGGAGATCATGTACGTCTCCAAGCCGCATATCGGCACCTTCCGGCTGGTCACCATGGTGGAGAGCATCCGCGCCGAGATCGAGCGGCTGGGCGGCGAGTACCGCTTCGGCGCCAAGGTGGTGGACCTGCTGGTGGAAGCCGGTGCCGTGCGCGGCGTGGAACTGGAGGGCGGCGAGCAGTTGGAGGCCGACCAGGTGGTGCTGGCGGTGGGCCATTCGGCGCGCGACACCTTCGAGATGCTGCATCGCCGCGGCGTGTTCATGGAACAGAAGCCGTTCAGCATCGGCGTGCGCATCGAACATCCCCAGGGCTTGATCGACCGGGCCCGCTTCGGCCCCAATGCCGGCAACAAGCTGCTGGGCGCGGCCGACTACAAGCTGGTGCATCACGCGAAGAACGGCCGCAGCGTGTACAGCTTCTGCATGTGCCCGGGCGGCACCGTGGTGGCCGCCACCAGCGAGCCGGGCCGCGTGGTGACCAACGGCATGAGCCAGTATTCCCGCAACGAACGCAACGCCAATGCCGGCATCGTGGTGGGCGTGACCCCGGCGGACTACCCGGGCGGCGTGCTGGCCGGGGTGGAGTTCCAGCGCCACTGGGAAAGCCTGGCCTTCCAGGCCGGCGGCGGTGGCTATCGTGCCCCGGCACAGCGGGTGGAGGATTTCCTCGCCGCCCGCGCCTCCACCCGGCTGGGCGAGGTGGTGCCGAGCTACAAGCCCGGCGTCACCCCGAGCGACATGGCCACCTGCCTGCCCGCCTGGGCGGTGGAGGCGATGCGGGAGGCGCTGCCGGCCTTCAACCAGCAGGTGCCGGGCTTCACCATGGCGGATGCGGTGCTGACCGGGGTGGAAACCCGCACCTCCTCGCCGCTGCGGGTGAAGCGGGGGGAGGATTTCGTCAGCCTCAACACCCGCGGCCTGTACCCGGCGGGCGAAGGCGCGGGCTATGCCGGCGGCATCCTCAGCGCCGGGGTCGATGGCATCCGCGTGGCCGAGGCGGTGGCCTTCCATGCCACCGGGCAGGAGGTGCCGAAGGGCTGGGCGCGGGGCAGCGCGGAGCTGGTTTATGGCTAGCCCCCACCCTTCCGCGCCCTGGCGGTTGGGGGCCGCATTCGGTTAGTTTATGGGCCCAATGGCGGGGCCAGGGGCCGAAACTTGCCAGCCGCGCCAGCTGCCGCCAAACATCCGCCATCATATTGCGGTGCAACACGCGCCACCCGTCACGGAGCACGTCAGTCCCATGCGTATCGACGCCATCGCCATCGGCAAGAACCCGCCGCAGGACGTCAATGTCATCATTGAGGTCGCCATCGGCGGCGAGCCCATCAAGTACGAGATGGACAAGGAAGCCGGCACCCTGTTCGTCGACCGCTTCCTGTACACGCCCATGCGCTACCCGGGGAATTACGGCTTCGTGCCGCACACGCTGAGCGACGATGGCGACCCGATCGACGTGCTGGTGGCCAATACCCGCCCGATCGTGCCCGGCGCGGTCATCAACGTGCGCCCGGTGGGCGTGCTGAAGATGGAGGATGATGGCGGCGGGGATGAGAAGATCATCGCCGTGCCCAGCCCGAAGCTGACCCAGCGCTACGCCCATGTGAAGACCGTGACCGACCTGCCGCAGATCACGCTCGACCAGATCCAGCACTTCTTCGAGCACTACAAGGACCTGGAACCAGGCAAGTGGGTGAAGATCATCGGCTGGGGCGGCGTCGAGGAAGCGCAGAAGTTGATCCTGGAAGCCATCGAACGCGCCAAGGCGGCGAAGTAAGGCCCTCGTAGCCGGGCCAGCGGCTGCCTACCTTGCCAGGCATGCCGCTGGACCCAACGCCCCCCTCCCCCGCTGTCCCCGTGGCCGACCCCGATGCGGCCCTGCGCCGCGGCCTGGCCCGGCATCGCGCCATCGCCACCGGCATGCTGGCCGGCATGGCCGGGCTGGCCGCCGGCAGCTACTGGCTGCCGCCCGGCTTCGCCACGCAATTGCTGCACGCCACCGCCACCGCCGGCGTGGTGGGCGGCCTGGCCGACTGGTTCGCGGTAACCGCGCTGTTCCGCCGGCCGCTCGGCCTGCCCATTCCGCATACCGCCATCATCCCGCGGCAGAAGGAACGGCTGGGCCAAGGGCTCGGCCGCTTCGTCGCCAACCATGTCTTCACCGAAGCCGAGGTGAAGCGCGTGCTGGCGCGGCTGGATGTCGCCAGCATCCTGAAGGCGTTCCTGGCCGACCCGGTGGCCTCCCGCCCCGCCGCCCGGGCGCTGGCCGGCACCCTGCCCCGCATTCTCGCCAGCCTGGAGGATGGCCGCGCCCGCCGCCTGCTGGCCCGGCTGCTGCCCCGCCTGGCCGGCGGCCCGGCCGGCGCCCGGCTGGCCGCCCGCGCCCTGCGCGCCCTGGTAGAAGGCGGCCGCCACCAGGAGGTGTTCGACCTGGCGATCGCCCAATTGAAGCAGGTGCTGGCGGCCAAGGAAGACCAGCTGCGGGAAGCCATCGCCGCCCGGGTACGGGCCGAGGGCGGCGCCATCGTCGGCTGGCTGGCCGGCGCCACCGTGGCCAAGCGCCTGCTGGGCGCGGTGAATGCCGAGTTGGGCAAGATGGAGCTGAACGACAGCGACCTGCGCTCCGCCTTCGAGGCGTGGCTGCGCACCGAGATCGAGCGGCTGGAAACCGACCCCGACCGCGCCGCCGCGCTGGGCCGGGCGCTGGCCCAGGCGGTGGCGCACCCCACCGTGGCGGCCTGGCTGGGCGACGTGTGGTCCCGGCTGCGGGCGGCGCTGGAAGCCGATGCTGCCAACCCGCGCGGCCGCACCGTGGCGCTGCTGGAAGGCGCCTTCGCCAATGCCGGGGATTTGCTGGCCCGCGACGAAGCCGCGCGCGAACGGCTGAACCGCGCCGCCGAGGCCATGCTGGTGCCGCTGCTGCCCAGCGCCCGCGGCCAGCTGGCCGAGTTCATCGCCGGCGTGGTGCGCGGCTGGGACGCGGATGAGGTGACCGACAAGATCGAGCTGCGCGTCGGCCGGGACCTGCAATATGTCCGCATGAACGGCACCCTGGTGGGGGCACTGGTTGGCGGCGTGCTGTTCGCGCTGGGGGCGCTGCTGGGCCAGCCGGGGTAGTGGCCAGGGTAGCGGCCAGGGGGCGGCTGGGCCGCTGCCGCTCAGGGCTGCAGCCAGGCCAGGGCGTGCTGGATTTCGTCATCCCATTGCCAGGTGGCGATCAGCACCCCCATGCCCAACAGGCTGACCAGGCAGAAACCGGCGTCGATCAGGTACACCATGGCCGGGCGGCGGGCATACAGCACCTGGTTGGGCGTGGTGGCGGCGACGAATCCGGCCCACAGCAGGAAGCCGACCACCACGCCCATCACCCAGTCGATGGCGCCGGCCAGGTTCAGCACCTGCGCCAGCACGAAGGCGATGATGCAACTGCACAGGAATTCCAGCGGCAGCACCCGCAATGCCCGGGCGCGCATGGTGGCCGGGGTGCAGCCCAGGTGGCGGGCCCAGCAGGGGCCGAACAGCAGCGGCGAATACCAGGCCAGCCCGAGCAGGTTGCGGAACAACCCCACCAGCAGCACTTCGGCCCAGCGAATCTGGAACTCCAGCATGTGCCCCTCCCCTGCGGCCGGCCCCGGCAGCGGGAACGGCAAGGCATTGCACCCGGCGCCCTGGCCGCGGGTCAAGCAGGATGATGCGGCGGCGCGACAGGGCCATGCCTGCCCCAAGGGTGTCCCCCCTTGGTGCCCCCTGGCGTAATGCCGGCGCGGGGCTAAGTTGAGCGGGCCGGAGGTCTCGCCATGTCGCTCAGCCTGTCCATTCTGGACCAATCCACCATCGTCACCGGGCACAGCCCGGCCGAGGCGATCCGGAATACCCTGGCGGCCGCCCGCATGGCGGATGAATGGGGCTTCCACCGCTACTGGCTGGCCGAGCACCACAACAGCGAAAGCCACGCCGGCAGCGCGCCGGAAATGCTGGTGGCGGCCATCGCGGCCACCACGAAGCGCATTCGCATCGGCACCGCGGGGGTGATGCTGCCGCATTACTCGGCGCTGAAGGTGGCCGAGCAATTCCGCGTGGCCGAAGCCATCGCCCCCGGTCGCATCGACCTGGGCCTGGGCCGCGCCCCGGGCAGCGACGGCCGCACCGCCTTCGCGCTGAACCCCCGCGCCAACGAAGCCGCCGAGCAATTCCCCGCCATGGTGCGGGACCTGCTGGGCTGGCTGGGCGATGGCATGGCGGAGAACCACCCGTTCCGCGCCGTGCGCGCCAGCCCGCAGGTGGCCACCCGGCCGCAGGTCTGGGTGCTGGGCAGTTCCGACTACGGCGCCCAGGTGGCGGCCTATTTCGGCCTGCCCTACTGCTTCGCGCACTTCATCTCGGACCAGGGCAGCGAACAGGCGGTGCAGGTCTATCGCGAAGGCTTCCGCCCCCACCCGGACCACGCCGGCCGCCTGGCCGCGCCGCATGCCGGCCTGGCGGTGTTCGCGCTGACCGCGGAGACAGAGGCCGAGGCATGGCGGCTGTTCCAGTCCCGCGCGCTGTCCCGCCTGATGCGCGACAAGGGCCAGTACGTGCCGCTGCCCAGCGTGGCGGAAGCCGAGGCCTACCCGTATTCGGACCATGAACGGGCGCATATCGAGCGGATGCAGGCCAAGGCGCTGGTGGGGTCGCCGCAGCAGGTGAAGGCCAAGCTGGAAGCCCTGGCCGCCCGGCACGGCGCCAGCGAGGTTGCGGTGCTGACCGCCACCCACGACCCGGCCGCCCGGCTGCGCAGTTACCAGTTGCTGGCCGAGGCCTTCGGTCTGCGCGCGGCCGCCAGCGAGGCAAACACCACCCAGGCCGCCGCGGCCTGACGCCAGGCGCCGCCCATGCCGCCCGACCGGCTGCTGCTGGACCGGATGGCCACGCCGATCGGCGAGGCCCTGCTGGTCTCCGATGAACAGGGCACGCTGCGCGCGCTGGACTTCGCCGACCATGCGGCACGAATGCAGCGGCTGCTGCGGCTGCACTATGGCACCCTGGCAGCGCAACCCGGCGCGGCCCCGGCGGCGCTGCGACACGCGCTGGAGGATTACTTCGCCGGCACGCTGACGGCACTGGGCGGAATTGCCTGGGCCACCGCCGGCACCTGTTTTCAACGCGCGGTCTGGGCGGCACTCGGCAGCATTCCGGCCGGCACCACCACCAGCTATGGCGCGCTGGCGGCACGGCTTGGGCGGCCGGCGGCGGTGCGGGCAGTGGGGGCGGCGAATGGCGCCAATCCGCTCAGCATCGTGGTGCCCTGCCACCGGCTGGTGGGCGCTAATGGCAGCCTGACCGGCTATGGCGGCGGGCTGCCGCGCAAGCAGTGGCTGCTGCGGCATGAAGGTGCTTTGGCGTAGATCACGCTTATGGGTCGGCCGCGTGATTCACGCCTTTCGGCGATGCGCCTCAGGCGATCACGCTAATGGGTCGGCCGCGTGATTCACGCCCTTCGGCGATGCGCCTCAGGCGATCACGCTTACTGGCCGAAGCCCTCGGGCCGCCGCAGATGCCGGCGCCGCCGGCCACGCCGATGCCGCCACCAATCCTGTGCCGGCCCCAGCAGCAGCAGCGGGCTGGCCAGCAGCAAGGCCAGCGCGAAGCCGGCCGCCAGCAGCCGCCAGCCCAGCGCCAGCGCCAGGATGCTCAACGCCGCCAAGGCCCCGAGCAGCAGCGCCGCCAGGGCACCCAGGCCCAACACCAGCCGATGCCGATAGGAAAGAAAGCCCGGAGGCGCCCCGCTGTCGGTGCGGGGGATGCCATCGGCGCCAACTTCGTACAGGCGCTTCGGATCAACCTCGAAGCGCGGGCGGCTCAGCGCCGCACCACCACGAAGCGCATGCGCCGGCCGCCGGGGCCACCGCCCTGCATGCGAAAGCCGGCCCGGCGCAGTTTCCACCACAGCGCGCCAGCGCCCACCAGCCCGGCCACCAGCACCACCGGCAGCAGCACGCCAATGGCCACGATGGCCAGGGAAGCCAACAGCAGCCCGCCGGCACCCAGCGCGAGCAGCAACGCCAGCCCGCCGACCTTGCCCAGGGCACGGTCCAGCCAGCCCCGCGGCGGCTGCGGGCCAGGCTGCGGCGGGGCGCGGAACTGGCCGTCCAGGGTCATGTCCAGCACGGGCGGGCGGCGAGGCCCACCAAATGGATCGTTTTCCATATTCGGCATGTTGCGCCCCAGGCGCCAGGGTTCAAGCCCCCAGCGGGCGCACCACCAGCGTGGTGCCATCCACCGCCTCCACCCGCACCGCGTCGCCGGGGCTGGCCACGGCGTGGCGGGTCAGCCGAGCCGCCCATTCGCTGTCGCCCACGCGCACCCGCGCCTGAGGCCCTTCGGCCGGCAGCAGCACGCCATGGCGGCCGACCAGGCCGGCATCCGGGGTGTTCAGCACCGGCAGGGCACGCGGCGCACGCTTCAGCCGCATGGCCAGGGCGATGCCGGCCGCCAACAGCAGCACGAAGGCCACCGCGGTTTGCCAGAACGGCGGCGCCGCCAGCAGCACGAACAGCCCGGTGCCGATAGCCGCCAGGCCGACCCAAAGCAGGAAAATGCCGGGCAGCGCCAGTTCCGCCCCCAGCAGCAGCAGGCCGCCCAGAACCCAGATCAGGCCGGGTTCCATGGGTTGCTCCCCGTGCCAGGGCCGGGCGCGGGGGGCGGCATCGGCTGGTGAGGTGCCGGCGGCGCGGTGCCGGCGGGGCCGGAGGGCTTCAGCATCTGCAGCGCCGCGGTAATGCCGCCCACCAGGCCGGCGGCTTCCATCGGCACCACCACCAGCTTGCTGTTGGGGTTGCCGGCCAGGGCCTCGAACGCGCGCACATAGCGGTCGCTGATGAAGTAGCGCAGCGCCGCCTCGCCGGCGCCGGAGGCGGCATCCGCCACCAGGCGGGTGGCCTTGGCCTCGGCTTCGGCCAGGCGCTCGCGCGCCTCGGCGTCGCGCATCGCGGATTGCTGGCGGCCTTCCGCCTGCAGCACCAGGGCCTGCTTTTCGCCTTCCGCCCGCATCACGCTGGCGCGGCGCTCGCGCTCGGCGGTCATCTGCAGGTTCATCGCCCGCACCAGGGTCTCCGGCGGTTCCACCTTGCGCAGTTCCACCCGGCTGACCTTCACACCCCAGGGCTCGGTCGCGCCATCCAGGATGCGCAGCAGGGAGGAGTTGATCTGTTCGCGGCCGGACAGCGTGCTGTCCAGGTCCATCTCGCCGATCACGGCGCGGATGTTGGTCATGGCCAGGCTGGTCAGCGCCTGTTGCAGGTTCTGCACCGCATAGGCCGCCTTGGCGGGGTCCATCACCCGGTAATAGACAATGCCGTCCACCGCGACGCTGGCATTGTCCTTGGTGATGACGGATTGTTCCGGAATATCCAGCACCACTTCCTGCACGTTCAGCTTGCGGCCGATCTGGTCCATGTAGGGCACCAGGAAGTTCAGGCCGGGCTGCAACAGCCGGGTGAAGGCGCCGAAGCGCTCCACGGTCCAGACCTGGCCCTGGGGCACGGTGCGGATGCCCTTGAAGGCGGTGAGCACCGCCAACCCCACCAATACGACCAGAACGACTTCGGTATTGCTGAACATGCCGGTGCCCCGCCTGGGTGTCGTTACGCCGCTTGTACCACGCCGGCCGGCATTGCGGCACGGCCTTGTTGCCGGCGCGCCCCCCGATGTTCGCGCCCCGATGTTCCCGCCCCGATGTTCGCGCCCGGCATCCTGCCGTAAGCTGGCGGCACGACAGGGAAGGAACCACCCCATGGGCAACAACTCGCCCCTTACCGTGCGGCTGGACGGCCTGCGCGTGGCCATTACCGCCGGCGCCGGTGGCATCGGCCGGGTGATGGCCGACAGCTTCGCCGCTTGCGGCGCCCGCGTCTTCGTCTGCGACGTGGACCGGGAAGCCCTGGCCAGCTGCCCGCACCCGGCCATGTTCGCCGACATGGAAAGCACCGCGGAATGCGAGGGCTTCATGACCGCCGCGCTGGCGCATCTGGGCGGCCTCGACGTGCTGGTGAACAATGCCGGCATCGCCGGCCCCACCGCGCGGGTGGAGGATGTGGCGCCGGACCAGTTGACCCGCACCCTGAAGATCGACGTGGAAAGCATGTTCCACTGCGCCCGCATGGCGGTGCCGGCGCTGCGCGCGGCCGGTGGCGGCAGCATCATCAACCTCAGCTCGGCGGCCGGGCGCTTCGGCTTTCCGCTGCGCAGCCCCTATGCCGCGGCCAAGTGGGGCGTGGTGGGCTTCACCAAGTCGCTGGCCATTGAACTGGGGCCCGACAACATCCGGGTGAACGCCATCCTGCCCGGGCTGGTGGCCGGGGACCGCATTCGCCGCGTCATCGAGGCCAAGGCCCAGGCCAAGGGAGTTTCCTTCGCCGAGCAGGAGGCGGAGTTGCTGAAGGCTTCCTCGATGCACAGCTACGTCACGCCGCACGACATCACCAACATGGCGCTGTACCTGTGCAGCCCATTCGGCGCCACCATCAGCGGCCAGGCGCTGGCGGTGGACGCGGATTTGCAGTTCCTCGGCTAGAGCCCGTCAGCGGGCACGTTCTGCCGCCCGGTGACGCAGCCCTGCCGGCCTTTGCTCTAACCGGCCAGGTACTTCTCCGCCGCATCGGCCAGCACCTGGCAGCCCAGCGCCAGGTCGGCCTCCTTGGTGTCCTCGGCCCAGTGGTGGCTGATACCGCCGATGCTGGGCACGAACAGCATGCTCGCCGGCATGCGCTTGGCGATGTACTGCGCGTCGTGCCCGGCCCCGCTGGGCATGCGCTGCCACAGGCCGGCGGCGTGCTGGCTCGCCGCCGCTTCCATCGCCGCCATCATCGCCGGGTCGCAGATGGCGGGGGTGGCGCGGCTCATCTGGCTCAGCGTCGCCGGGCATTTCTCCCGCCGGTTGCTCTCGTTCACCAGGCTGCGCAGCGTGGCTTCCAGGCGTTCCAGCACCGGCACCTCCACGTCGCGGAACTGGAACAGCACCTCGGCCTCGCCGGGGATGATGCTGGGCGCGCCCGGCTTCAGCGCAATATGCCCGGTGGTCCAGACGCTGCGCGGGCCGCAGACGCGGGGGAATTCCTGGTCGATCGCGGCCAGCAGCCGCACCGCCGAAAGCCCGGCGTCGCGGCGTTCGGCCATGGTGGTGCCGCCGGCGTGGTCCTGCTGGCCCTGGAAGCGCAGTTGCCACTGCCAGATGGCGACGATGCCGGTCACCACGCCAAGGCGCAGGCCGGCGCTCTCCAACTGGGTACCCTGTTCGATATGCATCTCGAAGAAGCCCTTGTGGCGGCCGGGCTCCAGCTGCATCCGCGGCTTGCCGGCCAGCCCGGCGGCGGCCAGGGCGTCGCGCAGCGGCTGGCCGTCGTTGCGGCTGCGGCTGCGGTCGATCTCGGCTTCCGAAAGCTCGCCGATGATGCTGCGGCTGCCGAGGAAGCCGCCTTCGAAATGGCCTTCCTCATCGGCGAAGGCACAGACATCCACCGGCAGCCCGGCGCGGGCCAGCGCCACGCCGGCCACCACGCCCAGCGCGCCATCCAGCCAGCCGGCCTGGTTCTGGGTTTCGATGTGGCTGCCCACCAGCAGATGCGGGCCATTGCCCTTGTGGCGGCCATAGACATTGCCGATGCCGTCGATGCTGGGTTCCAGCCCGCATTCCGCCAGGCGGTCCATCAGCCAGCGGCGGCTTTCCATGTCCTGCGGGGAATAGGTCGGGCGGTGCACGCCGGTCTTGTATTCGCCGATCTTGCGCAGATCGTTCAGGTCTTGCAGGAAACGGTCGGCATCAATCTGCGGCATGGTCGCTTTCCACTGGCTCGGCCCCGATGGTGCGGCGCAGCAGCGGCTTCACGCAAGACCCCGAGGAAGAATTCAGCATGGCGGACATCGAACGCTTCGGCCCCCCGCGGGATGGCCGCAAATACCCACCGCTGTCGCTGGCGGTGCGGCATGGCACCACGCTGCATGTTTCCGGCGTGGCACCGCTGGACCCGCAGGGCGGCATCGCCACCGGGGATTTCGCCGGGCAATTCGCCCAGGTGATGACCAACCTGGCCGCCGTGCTGGCCCAGGCCGGCACCGACCTCAGCCGGGTGGTGAAGACCAATGTGCTGCTGACCCGCGCCAGCGACGTGCGGGAGATGAACCGGCTCTACGCCGCCGCCTTCCCGGCCGAGCACCTGCCGGCGCGCACCACCAGCGTGGTGGTGGCGCTGCCGATGCCGGATTTCCTGCTGGAGATCGAATGCGTGGCGGCGCTGGACTAGCGCCACCACGCGGCGGCGCTACGCCAGCGTCAGCCCGCCATCCACCACCACGGTCTGGCCGGTGACCATGGCGGCGCCGGCCAGCAGGAACACCACCACCTCGGCCAGGTCCTCCGGCGTGCAGCGGCGCTTCAGCAGCGCCTTGTCGATGGAGCCGGCGCGCTGCTCATTGCTCCACTGGATCGCCCAGGTGCTGTCCACCGCACCGGGCGCGATGGCGTTGGCGCGGGCTTCCGGGCCCAGCGCGCGGGCGAAGTTCTTGGTCAGGCTGATGACGCCGGCCTTGGTGCTGCCATAGGCCATGGAGGAGCCGGCGGCGTCGAAGCCGCTGATGCTGGCGGTGCTGACAACGGCGCCATGCGCGGCCTTCAGCGCCGCCGCGGCCGCCTTGGTGCAGCGGAACACGCCCTTCAGGTTCACCTCCACCACCGCATCCCACAGCTCCTCGGTCATGCGGTCCCATTCGCGCGGCGCGATGCTGGTGCTGGTGCCCGGCGTGCCGGCATTGTTCACCAGGAAGTCCAGCCGGCCGAGATCGGTGATGGCCTGCGCCACCATCGCCTCGCAGTCGCCCGCCTTGCCGACATTGCCCGGCGCGCCGATGACATCGAAGCCCATGTTGGTCAGGCGCTCCACCTGCTCCGGCCCGCGCGGGTCGTCGGCCAGGTGGTTGATCGCCACCTTGCAGCCGGATTTCGCCAGCAGCGTCACGCAGGCCAGGCCGATGCCGGAAGCCCCGCCGGTGACCAGCGCGGTCTTGCCCTTCAGGTCGTAGGTGATCATTTGCCGCGCTCCAGCCCTGCCATGGTGCCGATCTGGCGCAGCGCCTGCTTCAGCGCGATCAGCTTGCGGTCACGCTCCTCGAACAGCTTTTCCGCATCCGCGTCCCAGTCGTAGTAGCCGGCGCCGGCCAGCACGCCGGTGCGGCCTGCCGCCACCAGCTTGTCCAGCGCCGCGGATTTGCGCCGCGGCGGCGGCGGCGTGTAGCTGCCATTGGCCAGGATGGACTGGCTCAGCGCCAGGCCGGTGAAGTCCGCCTTGGCGAACACCGCCAAAATCGGCAGCCGCAGCGCCAGGCCATGGATGATGGCGGCGTCGATCTCCTCGGCCGAGGCGACACCTTCCTCCAGCAAGTACTGCACCTCGGCACCGATGGCGCCCTGGATGCGGTTGGCGACATAGCCCGGCACGAACTTGCGCAGCCGCAGCGGCTGCTTGCCCATCTCGGCCAGCATGGTGTGCACCTTGTCCACCAGCGCCGGCTCGCAGCTGGGCCCGGGGATCACGTCCACCAGGTCCACCAGGTAGGGCGGGGTGTACCAATGCGCGATCAGGCTGCGGGATTGCAGGCTTTCCGGGATCAGCGGGAACACGTCCAGCTGGCTGGTGTTGCTGGCGATCACCGCATCCTTCGGCGCCAGTTGCTCCAGCTGCGCATACAGCGTGCGCTTGGCTTCCGGCACTTCGATGATCGCTTCCACGATCACCTCGGCGCCATCGACGCATTCGCCCAGGTCGGCATGGCGCGTCACCGCCTGCGCCAGGTGGGCGCTGGTCCATTCGGCTGGCGCCTCGCCATTCGCCACCAGCGTGGCCAGGGCCTTTTCCATCAGCCCCTGGGCGCGGGCCAGGGTCTTCTCGCTGCTGTCGGTCAGCCGCACCTGATGCCCACCCAGGGCGAAGACCAGCGCCAGGGCATGGCCCATGGTGCCGGCGCCGATCACTGCTACGCGTGCCATCTGCGTTGTTTCCTCACTTCGTTCGGGGCGACTGATTCACGCCTCCGGGCCCTGCGGCCCTTCAGCGATCAGGCGCCAGGGGTCCAAGGCTCCGGGGCGCGGGCCTCGATCTCGGTCGCGACATCCACCACCACGGTCTCATTGGCAGCCATCGCCTCGCGCAGCGCGCCGGCGATCTGGCTCGGGTGCTCCACCCGAATGCCCTTCAGGCCGAAGCTGCGCGCTACCTCGGCGAAGTTGGTCGGGCCGAAGCGCAGCACCTGCTCGGCCGCCTTCGGGCGATTGCCGGCCTGCTTCAGGTAGTTCGGCCAGCCCTGGCCGAAGCCGGAGTTGTTGTTGACCACCACCGTCACCGCAATGCCCAGCCGCCGCGCCGTCTCCAGCTCCGGCAGGTGGTAGTAGAAGCCGCCATCCCCGGTCCAGCACACCACCTTGCGGTCGCCCGCCGCGCACTTGGCGCCCAGCGAGGCCGGGAAGGCCCAGCCCAGCGAGCCGGCGGCACGCAGATAGGTTTGCCCCGCGCCGTTGAAGTCGATCAGCGTGCCGGTCCAGATGCCGGAATAGCCGGTATCCGCCACCAATATGCCGTCCGCCGGCAGCGCCGCGGTGATCTCGGCGCAGAGCCGCGCCGGGTCGATCGCCACGGCATCGCTGGTCAGTCGGGGCGCCATGTCCCGCCGCCACGCCGCCATGCTGGCCTGGGCTTCGGCCAGGTAGGTGCCATCGCGCACCGGGCGGCCCAGCACCGCCAGCAGCGCCTGCAGGGTGGCCTTCGGGTCGCCCAGCATGGTGGCTTCGGTGGCGTAGCTGCGTTCGAATTCCAGCGGGTCGGCGTCCAGTTGCACCACACGGGTGCCGATGGCCGGCACGCGCCAAGTATGCGTCACCTGGTCGCCGGTGTCGCAGCCGATGAAGAACACCAGCTCCGCCGCGCACACCACCTGGTTGGCCGGTGGCGCCGAGTAGTTGCCCACCACCCCCACCGCCAGCGGATGGGTGGTGGCAATGAAGCCGCGCGCGCCCAGGCTGGTGGCGATGGGCGCCTGCAACAGCTCCGCCAGGGCCAGCACTTCCGCGCCGCAGCCGGAAAGCGCCGCGCCGTCACCGGCCACGATGCAGACCCGGCCGGCGGCAAGCAGCGCCCGCGCGGCGCGCGCCACCTCCTCGGCGGCCGCCACCGGCCGGTGCAGCGGCATCCGCCATTCGCCCAGGGCAGCCGGCGGCACCGCGGTTTCGCTGGTCTCGACGAACTCGCCCATCAGGCCGTTGAGGTCGAGGTGCACCGGCCGCGCCGGCACTGAAACCGCCGCACTCCACACCTGGCGGAACTGCCGGGCCAGGTCCTCGGCGGTGTCGCACAGCGCCGAATGCTTGGTGACCGGCGCGAACAGCGGCCAATGATGCAGTTCCTGGTAGGCATTGCGATGCTGCTGGGCCTGCACCTTGTGGCCGGTCAGCGCCAGCACCGGGGAGCGGCCCAGAAAGGCGTCCTGCAACCCCGCCGCCAGGTTGGCGGTGCCCACCGCCTGGGCCGCCACCACGCCGGGCCGGCCGGAAACCCGGCCATAGGCATCCGCCATGTATACGGCGGCCTTTTCGGTATGCGCCAGCACCGGCTGCACGCCCAGGCGCTCCATCTCCAGCAGCGAACGCCGCAGCACGGCGTCCACGAAGAAGAAATGCCCGACACCGCTGGCCTTCAGGCTGCGCACCAGCCATTCAGCGCCGTTGAGAACGGCCGGCCGATCCAGCTCTCCGCGCCCTTCGGCGCTGCGACCGTCGGCCAGCGTCACAGCGGATCGGCCCCGTTGATCTCCAGCGCCTCCAGCACGCGGGAGACGCAGTTGTAGCTGGCGATGGTGACCACCAGCTCCACCACATGGCGTTCCGGCAGCGCCGCCTTGGCCTTGGCGAAGGTGCCATCGGCCACATGCACCTTCTTCGTCATCTCGTCGCACAGGCCCAGCGCGGCGGCTTCGGCGGCGGTCCACAGCGCGGGCTTGTCCGCCCAGTTCGGCAGCGCATCCAGCTGCTCCTGCCGCAGCCCTTCCTTCAGGCCAATCGGCGCATGCGCCGCCCATTCATATTGCGCCCCGTTGATAGCGGCGACCTGGCAGATGACGAGTTCGCGCAGCGCGCCGGAAAGCTGGGTCTTCCAGCGCACCGCATCCCAGAACTGAATCCAGCCGATGCTGAGCGGCGGGCTGTGCATCAGCATGCGGTGCAGGTGGCCGATCTTCTTGCGGCTTTCGGTGACAACCTTGGCCGCCTCGGCGCGCTCGGGGTCGTTCGGATTGCTGTACGGAAGGCGGGCCATGGCGTTCTCTCCTCTTGCCGTTCACGGCATTCCCGTGATGATGGCGCGAAACTCGGAGGATGCCCATATGGCCGACATGCTGTTCCTGCCCGGCGAAGGCGCCGGCACGCGCTACCGTGACATCGCCGACCCGACCGGCCTCATCACCTGGATGGAACCCGGCCCGGCCCAGACCCCGGCCGGCGGCATTCCCTATGCCTGCCTCGGCGTCATCGGCGACATTTCGCCGGCGCCCTACATCTATACGGTTGAGCTGGAAATCGCCGAGGCCGACCTGCCGGCGATCTTCGAATGGTATGAGGGCGAGCACCTGCCGATGCTGTGCGCCGTGCCCGGCACCCGCGGCGGCGCCCGCTACCGCCGGCTGGATGGCGGCCCGTTCAACCTGCTGGCCTGCTACCGCTTCGAAGCCCCGAACATTCCCGAAACCCCGCATTGGATCGCCGCCCGCACCACGGCCTGGACCGACCGGGTGCGGCCGCTGTTCCGCAGCAGCCGCCGCTTCATCCGCAAGCTGGAAGCCTGAGCCATGGCCCGGCCGGCATGGGTGCTGGCACCGTTGCTGGCCCCAGTGCTGGCCCCAGTGCTGGCGCTGCTGCTGTCCCCATTACTGGCAGCCACGCCGGCCCGGGCCTGGCCGGAACGCCCGGTGCGCTTCGTGGTCTCGGCCGCGGCCGGTGGTTCGAACGACACGGTGGCCAGGGTGGTGGCGGAGGCGCTGACCGCGCAACTGCCCTTCCCGGTGATCGTGGAGAATCGCCCCGGCGCCCAGGGCATGCTCGGCGCCGAGGCGGTGGTACGCGCGGCGCCGGATGGCCACACCGCGCTGTTCAGCAACACCGGCCAGGCCGGGCTGCGGGTGATGGCGCCCCATGCCAGCGTGGATGTGGCCACGGCGCTGACCCCGGTGAGCGTGGTGGCCGAATCGCCCATGGTGATGCTGGTGGCCAACAACGTCCCGGCGCGGGACCTGCGCGAGTTGCTGGCCCTGGCCCGGGCCGAGCCGGGGCGGTTCGACTACGCCACCTCCTCCGGCGCCGGCACGCTGCAACTGGCCGGCCTGCTGTTCCTGAAGACCACCGGGCTGGAGCTGGTGGCGGTGCCCTATCGCGGCGGCGCCCCGGCGCAGCTGGACCTGATCGCCGGGCGCATCAACATCGTGTTCGACGTGGCCACCGTAGCGCTGGCCACCGCCCGCGCCGGCCAGGCCCGCGCCTTCGCCGTCACCGGCGCCCAACGCAGCCCGCACGCGCCGGAGGTGCCGACCTGGCGCGAAATGGGCGTGCCGGCGGAAATGACGGTGTGGCAGGCGGCCTGGCTTTCCAGCGCCACGCCGCTGGCGCTGCGCCAGGAAATCCACGCCGCCTTCGCCCGCGCGCTGCGCAGCGAAAGGCTGCGCCTGCGCATGGCGGAACTGGGCGCGGACCGGGTGCTGGACCTGACGCTGCCCGAAGCGGAAGCCTATGTGGCCGCCGAGGTGACGCGCTGGGAGGCGTTGCTGCGGTAGCGCGTGGTCGCCTGAGGTGGAGCCACCCGATGAACCAAAAGACCGGATCGGGCGCAGCGCCTCCTGCGGCGAAGATCCCGATCCGGTGCCTGGGCGCCGCTCAGGTGCTCGGATGGCGCTGCTTCAGCAGGTAGCGGTGCCGGCCTTCCAGCACCAGCACGCCGTGCTGGTTGTGTACCGTGCTGCGCAGCCCCAGCACGCCGGTGGTACGGTTGGGCGAAAGCTCATCCACTTCCAGGCAGGGATACACCGTGTCCCCCAGCAGCACCGGCGCCAGGAAGCGGCTGGACTGTTCGATGAAGCCCTTCAGCGACTCCTCCACCATGTGCGGGAACAACCCCGCCCCGGCACAGGTCTGGATCACCACCTGGAAGCCATGCGCCAACATGTCCGCATGGCCATGGCGACGGCAGAATTCCCGGTCGTAATGCACCGGGTGGTTGTCGCCACTGGCCACCTGGAAGGCGGCGAAGATCCCGCTGGTCATGGTGCGGCTGGGCAGCACAAAGCGTTCGCCGAGGCTGAAATCCTCGTACCAGCGCTGCTGCGGCACCATGCGGTGTTCGGCGGGATCGAAGCTCATGCGTAGTGGGCCTTGGCGTCCTCCGCGCTGATGTAGCCCAGCGCCACATCCTGCGCCAACAGCGCGCGGTCGCGCCGCGTCGGCGGGCCGAAGCCGCCGCCACCGCTGGTTTCCAGCCGCACCCGGTCGCCCTGCTTCAGCACCACGTTGTCGGATTTCGGCGGCAGGTCGTGCTCCACCCCGCCCTGGACATGGATGAGCTTGCCAAGCGAGGCCGGGCCGCCACCGGCCAGGCCATAGGGCGCGTGGACGAAGCGGTCCATGTTGGCGGTGAACAGGCAACTGGCGCTGTCGACGCGCCATTCCCGCGCCAGGCCCAGGCCGCCGCGCCGCATGCCGGCGCCGCCGCTGTCGCGCAGCAACTCGTAGCGGGTGATGGTGAGGGGCATCTGGCTCTCGATCATCTCGATCGGGATGTTGCTGTTGTTGTGCATGCCGCTGGCATAGGCATTCACGCCGTCCTTCGCCGGGTGCGCGCCGCTGCCGCCGATCTCGATCTCCACCAGCACTTCGCGGCTGTTGTTGGCCGCCACGGTCTGGAAGGTGGTGACGTAGCTGTTGCCGTAATAGGCCGCCGGAATCCGCTCCGGCACCACCTGGTGCAGCGCGCCGAACATGGCGTTCAGCAAGCGGTGCGTCACCGCCACCCGGTGCACCACCGGCGCCGGGAACTGCGCATTCACCACCGAGCCCACCGGCGCCACGGTGTGGATCGGCCGGTAGCAGCCGGCATTGGCCAGGAAGGCCTCGTCGCCGGAATTGCCGGACATGGAGGCGCACATGATGGCGAACATCACCGCGCTGTTGGAACTGGCCAGCGTGGCATTGGTCGGCCCGGTCACCTGCGCCGAACAGCCGGAGAGATCGACCGTGATCTCCTCGCCATGCACCTTCAGGCTGACATGCAGGCGAATGGGCTTGCCGATGTCGATGCCATCATCGTCGAGGAAATCGGTGAACTCATAGGTACCGTCCGGCATGGCGCCGATGGCGGCGCGCATCGCCGCCTCGCTCATGTCCAGGATGCGGGCACTGGCTTCCATCATGCCATCGGCGCCGTAGCGCGCGGCCAGGCGGTGCAGCGCCGCGGCGCCGACATCCAGGCTGGCGATCTGGCTGGTCAGGTCGCCCAGCAGCAGGTCCGGCTTGCGGATATTCTGGCGGATCATCGCCCAGATACCCTCGTTGCGCTTGCCGTTCTCGATCAGCTTGACCGGCGGGATGCGCAGGCCTTCCTGGAAGATCTCGATCGCCTTGGCGGCGTAGCTGCCTGCCGCCAGGCCACCGACGTCGATGTGGTGGCACAGCGTGCCGACGAAGGCGATGCGCCGGCCATCCACGAACACCGGCTTGAAGGCGGTGATGTCCGGCAGGTGCTGGCCACCGCAATAGGGGTCGTTGCTGATGACGACGTCATCCGGCCCCCAAGTGTCGGGGTCGATGTACTTGTCCAGGATCTCGCGCAGGAAGTGCGACATGCTGTTCAGGTGGCCGGGGATGCGCGCGGACTGCGCCACGTTGTTGCCGGCCGCGTCGAACACCGCGGTGGAATAGTCCAGCAGCTCACGCACGATGGTGCTGCGGCTGGTGCGCCACACCGTCACGTCCATCTCGGCCGCCGCGGCGGTCAGCGCGTTGCGGATGACTTCGATCTCAATCGGGCCGAGTGCCATTACGCGGTCCTCCGGGCAATCAGGGCGCCGGCGGCGCCGAGCGTCGCGGTCCAGCCGCGGCTGATGTAGTGGGTGGCGAAGGGCTCCTCCACCAGCGCCGGGCCGGTGATGATGTCCTCCGGCGGCAGCGCCTCGCGGTCCCATACCGGAATGTCGCGCCAGGCGTGTTCCTCCCACACCCGGCGGCTGCCCTTCAGCGCCGGGCGGGCGGCGGGCACGGCTTCGGCGGCTTCCGGCTTCGGCAACCGGCCGATGGCGGTAACGCGCAGCGTGACGATCTCCACCGCCTCGGCCGGGCTGTCGTAGCTGAAGCGCTGCTTGTGCATGGCGTGGAAACGCTGCTTCAGCGCCGCCAGCATGGCCGCGTCCGGCGTCCCGACATCGCCCCAGGGGATGAGCAACTCGAACGCCTGGCCGTGATAGCGCATGTCGGCGGCGACCAAAATCTCGCGCGCATCGGCGGCGACGCCATCGGCCGCCAGCCGGGCATCGGCCTCGGCGCGCAACTCCGCCACCACCGCGCCGATGGCGGGCAGCGCGGCGGCATCGGCGCGCAGCAGGCGGGACCGCGCCAGGTCCTGCACCAGGTCGCTGAACAGGATGCCATAGGCCGAAAGCGTCCCCGGCTCGCGCGGGAAGACCACTTCGTTGATGCCCATTTCGGTCGCCACGTCGGTGGCGTGCAGCCCGCCGGCCCCACCGAAGGACAGCAGCGCGAAGTCGCGCGGGTCCAGCCCCTTCTCGAACAGGGAAAGCCGCACCGCCGCGCCCAGGTTGGCGTTGACCACGGTGATGATGCCGAGCGCCGCGGCCTCGGTGCTCAGGCCCAGCGGCGCGCCGACCTTGGCGGCGATGGCGGCGCGGGTGCCGGGCATGTCCAGCTTCATCGCGCCGCCCAGGAAGTAGTCCGGGTCCAGCCGGCCCAGCGCCAGGTTGGCGTCGGTCACGGTGGGTTCGGTGCCGCCGCGGGCATAGGCCACCGGGCCGGGACGGGCGCCGGCGCTGCGCGGGCCCACGGTGAGGCGACCGCCGGCATCGACGCTGCCGATGCTGCCACCGCCGGCACCGATGGTGCGCATCTCCACCATCGGCAGGCGCACCGGCAGGCGGTCGATCTCGCCCTGCGTCACCACGCCGACGCGGTTTTCCTGCACCACGGAAACGTCGTAGCTGGTGCCGCCCATGTCCACCGCCACCAGGTTCGGCTTGCCCAGCAATTCGGCGATGCGCCCGGCCGCCAGCGCGCCGCCGGAGGGGCCGGAGAGCAGCAGCCGCGCCGGTTGCTCGGCCGCGGTGCGCAGGCTGCACACGCCGCCATTGGACTGCACCAGGAACACCAGCGGCGCGAAGCCGCCCTCCCCCAGCCGCGCCTCCAGCTTTTCCAGATAGGCCTTCACCACCGGCACCAGCAGCGCGTTCAGCACCGTGGTGCTGCTGCGTTCGTATTCGCGGATTTCGGGGCTGATCTCGGACGAGATCGAAACCGGCAGGCCCGGGCGTTCGCGCGCCAGCCACGCCTTCAGCGCCACTTCATGCGCCGGGTTGGCATAGGCATGCAGCAGGGCAATCGCCACCGCCTCGGCCTGGGTGGCGTCCAGCCGGGCCAGCAGGCCGGCCAGCGCGGCTTCGTCCAGCGCGGTTTCCACGCTGCCATCGGCGCGCATGCGTTCGGCCACGCCCAGGCGGCGGTCGCGCGGCACCAGCACCGGGAAGGGGTCGGGCGCCAGGCCGTACACGTCGCGGCGGAAGTGCCGGGTGATCTCCAGCACATCCTCGAAGCCCGCCGTGGTCAGCAGCACGCCGCGGGCCAGCTTGCGTTCCAGCACGGCGTTGGTGGCAATGGTGGTGCCGTGCAGCAGCAGGCCCACATCGGCCAGGGTGAAGCCGAAGCGCAGGGCGGCTTCCTTCACCCCGGTCAGCAGGCCAATGCTCGGGTCCTCCGGCGTGGTCGGCGTTTTCCACGCCACCACCGCGCCGGTGCGCGCATCCAGGATCTGCAGGTCGGTGAAGGTGCCGCCGATATCGACGGCGATGCGAACGGGGCGGGACATCGTATCAACCCATGATCTTTGGCAGCCAGGTGGCAATGCCGGGGAACAGCATCAGCAGCAGCACGGCCAGCATGTAGGCGCCGAGAAACGGCATCACGCCGGCGAACACATCGGTAATCGGCCCACCGGGCTTGGGCCGCATGCCTTGCAGCACGTACATCACGGTGCCGTCGGGCGGGCTGATCTGCGCGATCTCCACCAGCATGGTCACCACCACGCCGAACCAGATGGGGTCGTAGCCCAGCGCGGTGACGATGGGGAATACCACCGGCACCGTGGTGATGATCATGGAAAAGCCTTCCATGAAGGTGCCCAACGCAATGTAGAGCCCGAGGATGCAGAGCATGATGGCCCAGCCCGGCAACGGCATGCCGGAGATGAAGCCCGCCAGCGCCTGCGGCACGTTGATCGTCGTCAGCAGGTAGTTCAGCAGGTAGGCGCCGAAGATGATGAGGCCGAGCAGCGCGGTGTTGCGCGCGGTGGCCTCGGCGCTGGCATGCAGCAGGCGGAAGCTCAGCTTGCCCTCGATGGCGGCGAATACCGCGCTGCCCACCACGCCCAGCGCCGCCGCCTCGGTTGGCGTGGCGAAGCCGGCGTAGATGCTGCCCAGCACCAGCAGCATCAGCAGGAAGGTCGGCACCAGCCCGACCAGCGCGCGCACCTTGTCCCGCAGCGGCAGCGCCGGCGGCTTTTCCATCGGGTGGGTCAGCCCATGGATCATGATGACGCCGATGAACAGCCCGGTGACCAGCAGGCTGGGGAAGATCGCCGCGATGTACAGCGCCCCCACCGAGGTTTCGGTGATGAGGCCATAGATGATGAAGGTGATGCCGGGCGGGATCAGGTTGCCCAGCGCGCCACCGGCGGCCAGCGAGCCCAGCACCATGCGCTGGCTGTACTTGGTGCCATTGAAGTAGGGCAGCGCCACGCTGCCCATGGTGGCGGCCGTGGCCACCGAGGACCCGCTGATGGCGGAAAACACCGCGCAGGAGACGATGTTGGTGTGCAGCAGCCCACCCGGCAGCCGGTTCAGCCAGACGTTCAGCGCCTTGTACAGCCGGTCGCTGAGGCCGGCGCGCAACAGGATCTCGCCCATCAGCAGGAACAGCGGCACCGCCACCAGCACGAAGTTGCTGGAAGGCGACCACAGCGTTTGCCCGGCGAAGGCCCACCACGGCCGGTCGCTGAAGGCCAGGCCAACCAGAATGCCCAGCAAGCCCAGCACCGCGGCCACATAGACCCCGGCGCCGAAGAACAGCAGGAACACCCCGGTCAGCCCAAGGATCTCCACCACCGGAATGGCCTGGCCACCGGTGGCGGCCGCGAAGATCGCGGTGCCCAGCAGCAGCAGCAGGAAGACGATGGCGATCATGCGTGCCCGCCCTTGCGTGCCATTTCAACGGCCTCCAATGCCTCGGCGGTTTCGTCTTCCAGCGTGCGGCTGCCCAGCAGACGGTCCAGTTCCGGCCCCTGCCCGGCCAGCAGCGACAGCAGGGATTCCAGCAGCAGCACCGCCACCATCAGGCAGAAGGCGGCAATGCCCACCAGCCACAGCCCCTGGGGCAGCACCAGCGGAATGCGCAGGCTGGTATTGTCATGCGCGTCGAACAGCAGGCTCTCGTCCACCAGGCTCCACGCGGCCCAGAGGCAGAAGCCGGCGAACACGCCCAGCAGCGCCAGCGCCAGCGCATGCAGCCAGGCGCGCAGGCCCACCGGCAGGCGGTTAACCAGCACATCCACCCGGATATGCGCCCGCTTGGCCAGCGTATGCGCCAGCCCCCAGGCGATGCCGATGGCCAGCATGTAGCCGGTCACCTCCACCGTGGCGGTGGAGGAAACCCCGAAGGCGGCGCGGCCGACGATGTCGAAGGTGATGAACAGGGCGCAGGTGACGTAATTCCAGCCCGCCGCCCAGCCCATGAAGGTAGCCAGCGCGGCGACGCCGTGACGCAGCCGCCGCGCCTGGTTCAACAGGCCGATCACCCGCCTGCCCGCACGCCGGCCAGCGGGGCGATGTGTTCGTTGAACAGGTCGCCACAGCGCGCACCGCAACGCTGCACAAAGCCGGGCAGCACGCGTTCGCGCAGAATGCGCTTCAGTTCTTCCGCATCCGCCGGGGTGCCACGCACCTCGGTCATCGGCCGGGTGGCCAGCGGGTGGATCCGGCAGCCGGCGGCGTTGCCGATGGCGCAGTCGATGCCATCCCGCGTCGCGGCGTCACCCAGTTCCCACAGCTTGTCGTTCATCTCGCGGAACGTCGCTTCCATGAAGCTGCGCACCGCGGGGTCCAGCCGGTTCCACCAGGCGATGTTGACCATGTACCCGGCCAGCGCCCAGCTCAGCGGCAGGTTGGAGATATGCGTCGCCACTTCCGGCCAGCGCACCGAGGCCCCCGAGCCGGTGCCGGTGACGGCGCAGTCCACCACGCCGCGTTCCAGCGCGCTGTAAACTTCCGGGAAGCCGATGCTGACCGGCTGCGCCCCCAGCGAGGTCATCAGGTCCACCAGGCTGGGGCCGAAGGTGCGCACCTTGCGGCCGCGCATGTCCGCCAGGCTGGTGAAGGGCTGCCGGCACCACAGCACCTGCGCCGGGAAGGGATAGATGATGACGAGCCGGGCGCCGAAGCGTTCCAGGTCGCGGTTGACCACCGGCAGCATCACATCGGCGATGCGCCGCGCGGTGGCGATGCCGGGCGCCAGGCCGGTCAGGTCCACGCCATCCAGAATCGGCACGTCGCCGGCCAGGGTGGTGAGGGTGGAGGCGCCGATATCGGCCTGGCCGCTGCGCACCAGCCGCACCAGCTCGGTGCCGCTCAGGTTGCGTTCGGCGTGGGTGGAAAGGTTCACCTCCACGCGGCCGCCGCTGCGGGCCGGGGCGTTGCGCAGGAATGGCACGTCAACCAGCAGGAACTGCGCCTGGGTCGGCGCCGGCTGGGTAACCGCGACAATGCTGACCTTGGGGCCGGCCGGCAGCGTCTGCGCCGCGGCAAAGGTGGAACAACCGAGCGCGGCGACGGCGCCCAGCAACAGACGGCGAAACATGCTAGCCTCCTCATCTCCCGTTGAGGGCAAGGATTGCACAGCCGGGCGCCAGCGCCAGGGGCCAAATGCGTCGTTGGTGCGCGGTTTGCCGCTGGCACAGGCAGCATGGGGCTTTTCCTGCCCGTGGCAGGTGCTAGCGTTGGCCCATGCGCATTTCCCGTCGCTCCCTGCTGGCCGCCCCGCTGCTGCTCCCCGCCCTGGCGCACGCCCAGGCCGCCCCCTGGCCCAACCGGCCGGTCCGCCTCATCGTGCCCTTCCCGCCCGGCGGCGGCGTGGACCTGACCGCCCGGCTGCTGGCCGAACCGCTGGCGCGCGAGCTGGGCCAGAACGTGGTGGTGGAGAACAAGGGCGGCGCCGGCGGCGTCATCGGCGTGGAGGCGATGGCGAACAGCCCGGCCGATGGCTACACGCTGTCGCTCGATGGCGCCGGCACCATCACCGCCGGGCCGCATCTGCGCCGGCTGCCCTACGACCCCTTCGCGCTGGCGCATATCACCCGGCTGGTGCGGATGCCCTTCATCGTCGCCGTGCGCACCGATTTCCCGGCCCATACGCTGCCGGAGTTCCTGGCCTGGGCCCGCGGCCATGAGTTGCGCTGGGCCTCGGGCGGCATCGGCACCAGCCAGCACCTGGCCGGCGAGCTGTTCAAGCAGATGTCCGGCCTGCCGATGCTGCACATTCCCTATCGCGGCACCGGCCCGGCGTTGAGCGACCTGGCCGCCAAGGTGGTGGACGCCTATTTCGGCGACCCGGCGACCATGGGCCTCATTCGCGCCGGCCAGGCCCGGGCGTTGGCCGTCACCTCGCCCGAACGCTGGGCGCTGCTGCCGGAAACGCCCGCCATGGCCGAAGCCGTGCCGGGCTATGAGGCGGAGAACTGGTACGGCCTGGCGGCGCCCCCGGCCACGCCGGCGCCGGTGCTGGCCCGGCTGACCGAGGCGGTGCTGAAGGTGATGACGGAGCCCGCGACGATGCGGCGCTTCGATGAGGCCGGGCTGCACCCGGCGACCCTGCCGCAGGCGGACTACATCGCCTATCTGCGGCGCGATTCCGCAACCTGGGCGCGCGTCGTGCGCGCCGGCAACATCCGGATGGACAGCGAGTGAGCAAGGCCAGACTGGCGGTCGACATCGGCGGCACCTTCACCGACCTGGTGCTGGAACTGCCCGACCGCACCTATTCCACCAAGCTGCTGACCACGCCGGACGCCCCGGCGCGCGCCGTGCTGGAAGGCACCCGGCAAATCCTGGCGCTGGCCAACTGCCCGCCCGGGGAAGTGGGCCTGGTGGTGCACGGCACCACCCTGGCCACCAATGCGCTGATCGAGCGCAAGGGCGCCAGGACCGCGCTCATCACCACCGCCGGCTTCCGCGACAGCGTGGAGATGGCGTGGGAGCACCGGTTCGAGCAATACGACATCCATATGGAACGACCGGACCCGCTGGTGCCGCGCAACTGGCGCCTGGGCGTGCCGGAACGCGTGGCGGCCGATGGCGAGGTGCTGCTGCCGCTGGACGAGGCCGCGCTGCGCGCCATTGCCGCAACCCTGCGCGCCGAGCGGATCGAGGCGGTGGCGGTGTGCTTCCTGCACAGCTTCACCAACGAAGCGCATGAACGCCGCGCCGGGGCCATCCTGGCCGAGGAACTGCCGGGCGTCTCGGTTTCGCTCTCCTGCGATGTGGCGCCGGAGATCCGCGAATACGAACGCACCAGCACCACCATCGCCAATGCCTATGTGCTGCCGCTGATGGGCAAGTACCTGGGCGAGCTGGCCGACGGCCTGAAGGTGGCCGGGGTGCAGGCGCCGCTGCTGCTGATGATGTCCTCGGGCGGCATCACCACGGTGGAAACCGCGCAGCGCTACCCGGTGCGGCTGGTGGAAAGCGGCCCGGCCGGCGGCGCCATCCTGGCGCTGGGCGTGGCGGCGGAAAACGACCTGCAACGCGCCGTGGCCTTCGACATGGGCGGCACCACCGCCAAGCTGACGCTGCTGGACAACCTGACATTGCAGCGCAGCCGCCAGTTCGAGGTGGCGCGCGCCTATCGCTTCATCCAGGGCAGCGGCCTGCCGGTGCGCATCCCGGTGATCGAACTGGTGGAGATCGGCGCCGGCGGTGGCAGCATCGCCCGGCTGGACGCGCTGGGCCGCATTCAGGTCGGCCCGGATTCGTCGGGCAGCGTGCCCGGCCCGGCCTGCTACGGCCGTGGCGGCACCGAACCCACGGTGACCGACGCCGATACCGCGCTGGGCCGGCTGGACCCGTCGCGCTTCGCCGGTGGCAGCATTCCGCTGTACCCGGAAAAGGCGGCCAAGGCGCTGGAGAGCATCAACGCCGATGCCCGGATCGCGGCGGCGGGTGTGGCCGAGATCGTCGACGAGACCATGGCCAGCGCCGCCCGCGTGCATGCGGTGGAAAACGGCAAGGACACCGCCGACCGCACCTTGATCGCCTTTGGCGGCGCCGCACCGCTGCATGCCGCCCGCCTGGCCCGCAAGCTGGGCATGAAGCGGGTGGTGGTGCCGGTGGGCGCCGGCGTCGGCAGCGCCCACGGCTTCCTGCGCGCGCCCATTGCCTATGAGGTGGTGCGCACCCGCCACATGCGGGTGGAGGCGCTGGACACGGCGCTGCTGAACACCCTGTTCACCGCCATGCGGGCCGAGGCCGAGGCCGTGGTGCGCATGGGTGCCCCGACCGAGGCACTGGTGGAACACCGCACCGCCTTCATGCGCTATCGCGGCCAGGGGCACGAGATTGCGGTGCCGCTGCCGCTGCGCCCCTTCGTGCCGGAAGACTGCACCGCGCTGAAGACCCTGTTCGACGCCGCCTATGCCGCGCTGTTCGGCCGCACCATTCCGCGGCTGGAGGTGGAGGCGCTGACCTGGACCCTGTCCCTGGCCACCGACCGGCCGTTGCCGCGGCCCAGCGCCGCGCCCATGGCCATGCCGGCCGCGGCGCCGGTCGGGCATCGCAGCCTGTTCGACCCGGCCACCGGCCTGGCCGACGAAGCCGCCATCTACGAACGCCCGTCGCTGAAGCCGGGCATGCACTTCCCCGGCCCCGCCCTGGTGGTGGAGGACGAAACCACCACCGTGGTGCCGGCGGGCTTCAACGCCTGGATCAACGCCCTGGGCCAGATCATCCTGGAGGACGCCGCATGAGCAACGCCCTGGCCGAGATCCGCATGCAGGTCATGTGGAACCGCCTGCTTTCCGTGGTGGAGGAACAGGCCAAGACCCTGGTGCGCACCGCGTTTTCCACCGCGGCGCGCGAAGCCGGCGACATTTCCGCCGGCGTCTTCGACCTGGAAGGCCAGATGCTGGCCCAGGCCGTCACCGGCACGCCCGGGCATGTGAACAGCATGGCGCGCAGCGTCATCCACTTCATCCGCGAATTCCCGGTGGCGACGATGAAGCCGGGCGACCACTTCGTGACCAACGACCCGTGGAAGGGCACCGGCCACCTCTACGATATCGTCGTCACCTCCCCCGCCTTCCACAATGGCAAGCTGGTGGCGCTGTTTTCCTGCACGACGCATGTGGTGGACATTGGCGGCTGGGGCCAGTCGCCCGACAGCCGCCAGGTGTTCCATGAGGGCCTGTTCCTGCCGCTGCTGCCGCTGGTGCGCGAAGGCGTGTTCGACGAAAGCCTGATGAAGATCGTCCGCGCCAATGTGCGCGAGCCGGTGCAGGTGGAAGGCGACATCCACGCGCTGGTGGCCTGCAACGCCATCGGCGAAACCCGGCTTTCCGAGATGATGAAGGAACACGGCATCGCCACGCTGGACGAGCTGGGCGAGCACATCATCGGCCGCAGCCGCGCCGGCATGGCCGCGGCCATCGCCAAGCTGCCGCAGGGCAGTTGGTACAATGAGATGCGGGTGGACGGCTACGACAAGCCGATCGACCTGAAGGCCAAGGTCACCATCGCCGGCGACCATGTGGAGGTGGACTACACCGGCACCTCGCCGCACGTCTCCTTCGGCATCAACTGCCCGATCTGCTACACCGAGGCGTACACCGCCTTCGGCGTGAAGTGCCTGGTGGCGCCGACCATCCCCAACAATGCCGGCACGCTGGACGCCGTGGTGGTGAAGGCGCCGGACAACTGCATCGTCAACGCGCCCTGGCCTTCGGCGGTGAACGCCCGCAGCACCATCGGCCACATGCTGCCCGACGTGGTCTATGGCGCGCTGCACCAGTGCATGCCCGGCACCGTGCCGGCCGAGGGCACCAGCAACCTGTGGAACCTGAAGCTGGCCGCCGGCCACGGGCTTTCCGAGGGCGAGGGCGCCAAGAATCCGCCGTTCCAGGTCACCACCTTCCACAGCGGCGGCGCCGGCGCGCGGCCAACCAAGGACGGGCTGAGTGCGACGCCCTTCCCTTCCGGCGTGCGCAACGTGCCGGTGGAGATCACCGAGAGCATCACGCCGCTGGTGATCTGGAAGAAGGAATACCGCGGGGATTCCGGCGGCCCTGGCGAACATCGCGGCGGCCTGGGCCAGGTGATGGAGGTCTCGCACCGCCATGGCGGCGGCTTCGGCATCCATGCGACCTTCGAGCGGGTGAAGTTCGCCGCGCGCGGGCGCGAGGGCGGCGAGCCCGGCGCCAATGGCCGGCTTTCCCTGGCCAGCGGCACGGTGCTGAAGGCCAAGGGCTTCCAGCAGATTCCGCCGGGCGACAAGCTGGTGGTGGAAATGCCGGGTGGCGGCGGCTATGGCGCGCCAGCCAAGCGGGACCCGGCCAAGGTGGCGCGGGATGTGAAGCTCGGCCTGGTCAGCGCCGAGCAGGCGAAGCAGCACTACGGGGCGGAGTGACCGCCCCTTGGAGCGTGATCGCCTGAGGCGGAAGCACACGACATATCAATAAGCTGGAGGCTGATCGGCGCCGCAGTCAGCGCCGATCAGTCCCTGGCCGCCGGTTCAGAATGCCAGCGGGCTGGCCTGCACCACCAGCGGCAGGCCACGCACCGCGGCAAGCACGCTTTCGGCCACCGGTTCGTCCAGCGCCACCAGGCAGATGGCATCGGCGCCCGGGGCGCTGCGGCCCAGGTGGAAGCTGGCGATGTTCAGCCCCGCTTCGGCCAGCGTGGTGCCGAACTTGCCGATGAAGCCCGGCTTGTCCTGGTTGGTCACGTACAGCATGTACGGCGCGAAGTCGGCCTCGACGGCAATGCCCTTGATGGCGACCAGGCGCGGCTTGTCCTTGGCCACCAGGGTGCCGGCCACGCTGCGCTCGAAGCGGTCGGTCACCACGGTCAGGCGCAGCAGGGTCTGGTATTCGCCCGACCGCTCGTGGATGGTTTCCGCCACCTCGATGCCGCGTTCCTTGGCCACCACCGGCGCGTTGACCATGTTGACGGCGCCCAGCAGCGGCGCCAGCACGCCGGCCAGCGCGGCCGCGGTCAGCGGCTTGCGGTTCAGGTCGGCCGCGGCGCCCTCGTATTCCACCCGGATCTGCTTGATGGCGCCATCGGTGGAAGCGGTCAGCTGCCCGGCCAGCCCGCCCAGCAGCCGCGCCAGTTCCATGTAGGGCTTGAGGCGCGGGGCTTCCTCCGCGGTCACGCTCGGCATGTTGATGGCGTTGGTGACGGCGCCGGTCAGCAGGTAGTCGGCCATCTGGTCGGCCACCTGCAACGCCACGTTTTCCTGTGCTTCCGCCGTGGCTGCGCCCAGATGCGGGGTGCAGACCACGTTTTCCAGCGTGAACAGCGGGCTGTCGGTGGCGGGCTCCACCTCGAACACGTCCAGCGCCGCGCCGGCGATGTGGCCGGACTTCACCAGGTCGTACAGCGCCGCTTCGTCCAACAAGCCGCCGCGGGCGCAGTTGATGACGCGCACGCCCTTCTTCAGCTTGCCCAGGTTCTCGCGGCTGAGGATGTTGCGCGTGCTCTCGGTCAGCGGCGCATGCAGCGTGACGAAGTCGGCGCGGGCCAGCAGCGCCTCCAGTTCCACCTTCTCCACGCCCAGTTCAACGGCGCGCTTTTCAGACAGGAACGGGTCGAAGGCGGCGACCTTCATGTGCAGCCCCACGGCGCGGTTGGCCACGATGCTGCCGATGTTGCCGCAGCCGATCAGCCCGAGCGTCTTGCCGTACAGTTCAACGCCCATGAAGCGGTTCTTTTCCCACTTCCCGGCCTTGGTGCTGGCGGTGGCTTCCGGAATCTGCCGGGCCAGCGCGAACATCATGGCGATGGCGTGTTCCGCCGTGGTGATGGCGTTGCCGTGCGGGGTGTTCATCACCACCACGCCACGGGCGCTGGCGCTGCTGACATCCACATTGTCCACGCCGATGCCGGCGCGGCCCACGACCTTCAGCTTCGTCGCCGCGTCCAGCACTTCGCGCGTCACCTTGGTGGCGCTGCGAATGGCCAGGCCGTCATACTCGCCGATGATGGCGCGCAGCTCGGCCGGGGTCAGGCCCGGCTTGAAGTCCACTTCCAGGCCGCGGCGCTTGAAGATCTCGATGGCGGCGGGCGACAGCTTGTCGCTGATCAGAACCTTCGGCATCACGCGAACTCCGCCTTCACCTGCGCCAGCGCCCAGGAAAGCCAGGGCAGCAGGGCTTCAATGTCACTCGTCTCCACCGTGGCACCGCCCCAGATGCGCAGGCCCGGGGGGGCGTCGCGGTAATTGGCGGCGTCCAGCGCCACGCCTTCCTTGTCGAGCAGGCCCGACAGCTTCTTGGCGGCGGCGGCCTGCTTGTCGGCCTCCAGCGCCACGAACCACGGCGCCGTCACCTTCAGGCAGATGCTGGTGCAGGAACGGGTGGCGGCGTCCTCGGCCAGGAAGCCGAACTCTTCCCCGTTGCCGACGAAGCCGGCGATGGCCGCCAGGTTGGCTTCGCTGCGCTTCACCAGCCCGGCCAGGTTGCCGACGCTCGCGGCCCATTCCAGGCCATCCACCGCGTCTTCCACGCAGATCATGGACGGGGTGTTGATGGTCTCGCCCTTGAAGATGCCCTCGTTGAGCTTCGCCCCCTTGGTCAGGCGGAAGATCTTCGGCATCGGCCAGGCCGGGGTATAGCTTTCCAGCCGGGCCACGGCGCGCGGCGACAGCGCCAGCATGCCGTGCGCGGCCTCACCACCCAGCACCTTCTGCCAGGACCAGGTCACCACATCCAGCTTGTCCCAGGCCAGGTCCATGGCGAAGGCGGCGCTGGTCGCGTCGCAGATGGCCAGGCCCTCGCGGTCGGCCGGAATCCAGTCGCCATTCGGCACCCGCACGCCGCTGGTGGTGCCGTTCCACACGAACACCACGTCGCGCTTCCAATCCACGGCGTTGAGGTCCGGCAGGCGGCCGTACTCGGCCTTCAGCGTGCGCACATCGGCCAGCTTCAGCTGCTTGGTGATGTCGGTGGCCCAGTCGGCCGAGAAGCTCTCCCAGGCCAGCACGTCCACGCCGCGTTCGCCCAGCAGGCTCCACAGCGCCATCTCAACCGCGCCGGTGTCGCTGGCGGGCACGATGCCCAGGCGCCAGCCGGCAGGCATGCCCAGCACGGCCTTGCTGCGCTCGATCACCTCGGCCAGGCGGGCCTTCGGCGCGGCGGCACGGTGGCTGCGACCGGTGAAGGCGCCGGCCAGCACGTCCAGGGTCCAGCCCGGGCGCTTGGCGCAGGGGCCGGAGGAAAAACGGGGGTTCGCCGGGCGAATTGCCGGCTTGGTGATGGCGTTCATTGCTGTGTGGCTCCCTTACAGAAGCAAATGCGCCCCGGTGGGGGGGCGTGGCCCAGGGCCGCTATAGCCCCGGACCCGGCCGCCGGCAACCAGGCCGGCGGGGCCGGGACAAGCGGCCGGGGTGCGGGCAGGCGGCGCCTGTGGCCGCGGCCTGGAAGGAGCCGGCAGTTACCGGTTCCAGGGCGCCTGGAACTGCTGGATCATCCGGGCCTCGCGCCAGGTTTCCGGGTTGTCCAGCAAGACAGGCTGCGATTGCGGAAAGCTGTCCTGCCGGCCAAACAGCGTCATGCAGTCATGCTGCACGATCGCCCCCCAGGAGATGACCTCCTGCACCAGGACCGCGCCGCCGCTGGCTTCAACCAACTGCCGCAGTTTCACCGCCGAGACGGACCGGGCACGGTGATGCGGATTGTCCATCGCCGGGTCCAGGGCCGCCAGGTTGGAATGATGCAGGAAGGCAACCCCGCCGGGTGCCAGGTTGGCCAGGATCTGCGGCACATAGGCCTCGAAGACCTCCAGTTCGGCATGCACCAGCGAATCGAAGGAGAACACCAGGTCGAACGGGCCACCCGGCGGCAGGGTCAGCCCATCATTGCGGTGGAACCGGGCGTGCTCGGCCGCGGCAAAGCTTTGCTGGCAGGCCTGGATGGCGGTGGCCGAGAGGTCCACGCCCACGAAGGCGGCGCAGTTGGGCACCAGGAAGCGCGTCCAGCGGCCATAGCCCGGCGCAATCTCCATGACGCTGCGGGCCGGCAGCCAGCGGTGCAGCCGCGGGTAGAGCATGCCGAACCACTGCGCCTCGCTGCTGCCCCAGGGTGCGCTCCAGGCTTCGCCTTCGCCGCTCCAATCTCGGCCGCTGGACCAGGCGGCCAGGTTCCACTCGATATTCGGCATGCGACGCATCCGGTGCAGGTTTGCCGCCAGATAAGCCATGCGGAATGCCGCAGCAAACACCGCGACCGCATCAGGCGGCAGCTTATTGGCCTGCCGCGTGATTCACGCCTTGCGGTGAGCACACCTCAGGCGATCACCAGCCGGCTTGGCCTGTCGCGTGATTCACGCCTTTCGGTGAGGACACCTCAGGCGATCACGCTCTAGACCCGCAGTGACATCGCCAGCGTGGTCATGTCGGGTGGCGTGGCCGTGGTGGCGCTGCTGGCGGTGGTCATCAGATAGCGCTGCGCCAGCTTGTACACCTGCTGCGGGTCGTTCAGCCGGCTCATCGGCAGGCGGGTGGTCACCGCCTTGGCCTGGCCCTCCACCGTCTGTATCGCCAGTTCCCGCGGCAGCCCCAGCGCCCCGGTCACCACCCGGCGCAGAATGGCGTCGCCCAGCACGTTGTAGACATTGTCGGACTTACCGGCCGCCTGGTTGATGAAATACAGCGCGTCGGACATGCCCGGCTGGGTGGCGTCCAGGCTTTTTTGGTACTGGAAGCCGACGAAGTTGTCCTTCAGCGTCTTCAGCAGCGCCGGGTCGCGCAGCGCGGCAAGGTCCTTGCCGAACAGGCCCAGCGTCTTGGCCGCCGCCTTCCAGCGTTGGTCGATCTTGTTCAGCAGGCCGTCCCTGGCGCTGGGGTCTGCCAGCAGCGCGCGCTGCGCCAGGCCGGGGCGGTCCAACTGGTCCGCCAGGCCCACCGCCGGCAGCAGCACCGCCATCACCCGCGGGTCCGCCAGGGCGGATTTAAGGTCCTTCGCCTTGCCCAGCGCCTTGTCGAACTGCGCCAGGGCGGAGATCACCACCGGGTCCTTGCGTTCCTGCACCACGCCCTTTTCCGCCGCCCCCGGCGCGGTGGCGCGCTTGAGCATGGCGATGGCCGCCGCGGGGTCGCTGCCGGTGGGCAGGGCGCTGTAGCCGAACAGGCCGGACGCCAGGGAGGGGTTGAGGCTCATGGTTGCGGGCACCACAGCACGCCCGCGATGAAGGCGCGGTTAATCCAGCCGCGCTTCGCCCCGCAGCACCGGCACGCAGCCGCCGCCGACCTTGGCGCGAATGCCATCCGCCGTGCGCCGCGCACTGGCCAGCAACAGGCTGGGCCGGCCCATCTCGACACCCTGGGCAATCTCGAACGCCGCGGCCTCGCCGCCGTCCAGCCGCAGCAGAAACCCGGCCAGGGGCGTGGCGGCGCTGCCGGTGGCGGGGTCCTCCGGCGTGCCGGCCAAGGGCGAGAACATCCGCGCCCGCACCTGGCCGCCATCCCGCACATACAGGTACAGCGACAGCTTGCCGGCCAGCACCGGGTAGGCCGCCACCGCCTGGCGGAAGCCGGCGAGCTCCGGCGTGGCGCGGGCCAGCGCCGCCGGGGTTACCTCCACCAGCAGGCGGGGATTGCCGCCATCGGCCGCAATGGTTGGCGCGTGGTGGCCCAGCACCACATCGGCCGGCTGCAACCCGGCGCAGGCGGCGGCTTCGGCCGCGGTGAACTCGGGCCCGACGCTGAGGGGCTGCGGCGCGGCGATGGTGGCGCCGGTGACCGCACCGGCGGCGTCGCGCGCCAATTCCACCTCGACCAGCCCGGCCAATTGCTCGAACCGCAGCAGGTTGCCCACCGCCCGCCCGGCCAGGGCGAAGCCGGTGCCGACATTGGGATGGCCGGCGAAGGGCATTTCGGCGGTGCGGTTGAAGATCCGCACCCGGGCGGTATTCGCCGGGTCCGCCGGCGGCAGCACGAAGGTGGTTTCGCTGTAGTTGAACTCGCTGGCCAGCGCCTGCATCTCGGCGTCGCCGATGCCGCGCGCATCCGGGAATACCGCCAGTTGGTTGCCACCGAAGCGCCGGGTGGTGAACACATCCAGCGTCTGGAACTCAAACCGCCTCATGCCGAAAAGCCCATGTCGGGCGCGGGCAGCCGCGCCGGGTCGCAGGTAACGCCGTGGTCCAGCGGGCCATGCCCGGCGCCGAAGCCCGGCGCCGCCTTGATGGCCGCCAACACATAGGCCCGGGCACGCGCCACCGCCGCGCGCAATTCCAGGCCCTGGGCCAGCCCGGCCGCCAGGGCGCTGGCCAGGGTGCAACCGGTGCCGTGGGTGTGACGGGTCGCCACCCGCTCGCCCTCGAAGCCCCACAGCCCCTCGGCCGTTGCCAACAGGTCCAGCACCCTGGGGCCTTCCAGATGGCCGCCCTTCAGCAGCACCGCCCGGGGGCCCAGCGCCAGCAGGGCACGGGCGGCGGCGGGCATGTCGGCGGCGGAGCGGATGCGCAGGCCGACCAGCGCCTCGGCTTCCGGCAGGTTCGGCGTCAGCACCGCGGCGCGCGGCAGCAGCACCCGCTTCAACGTCGCCACCGCCTGGTCCTGCAACAGCGCATGGCCGCCCTTGGCCACCATCACCGGGTCCGCCACCAGGGCGATGCCGGCGGGCAGTTCGGCGCACACCGCCTCGATCGTCGCCGCGTCGTGCAGCATGCCGGTCTTGATGGCGTCGGCGCCGATATCCTCCAGCACCACGCGCATCTGCTGGCGGATGAAATCCAGTGGAATCGGCAGCACGCCCTGCACGCCCAGGGTGTTCTGCGCCGTCAGCGCGGTAATGGCGGTGGCGGCAAAGCCACCCAGCGCCGTCACCGCCTTGATGTCGGCCTGAATGCCCGCGCCGCCGCCGGAGTCACTGCCGGCGACAATCAGCACGCGACCTTTCATGCCGGCATCCTCATGCCCGGGTCTTGCTGCGGATCAGGTCCGCCAGCAGGTCCACCGTCTGGTCCATCAGCGCCCGGTCCTCGGCTTCCACCATCACCCGGATCAGCGGTTCGGTGCCGCTGGCGCGGATCAGCACGCGGCCACGGTCGCCCAGCGCTGCCTCCTGCTCCTGGATCGCGGCCTGCACCGCCGGGTCCTTCAACGGGCTGGGGCCGGCGAAGCGGATGTTCACCAGGCGCTGCGGCAGCGGGGTGAAGCAGCGCATCACCTGGCTGGCGGGTTCCTTGCGTTCCACCAGCACGGCCAACACCTGCAGGGCGGCGATCAAGCCGTCTCCGGTGGTGCCGAAATCGCTCATGATGACGTGGCCGGACTGCTCGCCGCCCAGGTTGCAGCCGCGTTCGCGCATGCGTTCACCCACATAGCGGTCGCCCACCGGGGTGCGCTGCAATTCCAGCCCGCGGTGCTTCAGGTAGCGTTCCAGCCCCATGTTGGACATCACGGTGGCCACCACCGCGCCGCCGCGCAGCGTGCCGCGGCCGTGCCAGCTATTGGCGATCAGCGCCAGAATCTGGTCGCCGTCGATCACGGTGCCTTCCTCATCCACCAGCACCAGTCGGTCGGCGTCGCCATCCAGCGCAATGCCCAGGTCGGCGCGGCGTTCCCGCACCACTTCCGCCAGGCGCCCCGGCGCGGTGGAGCCGACCGCCTTGTTGATGTTGAAGCCATCCGGCGACACGCCGATGGAGACCACCTCGGCACCCAATTCCCACAGCACCGTCGGCGCCACCTTGTAGGCCGCGCCATTGGCGCAATCGACCACGATGCGCAGCCCTTCCAGCGTCAGCCCCCGCGGCAGCGCCGCCTTCACCGCCTCGATGTAGCGGCCGGCGCTGTCGTCCATCCGGCTGGCGCGGCCGAGCTTGGCGGAGGCCACCAGCGCCGAGGACAGGTCGCCGGCCATCAGCGCCTCGATCTCGGCTTCCTGGGTGTCGCTCAGCTTCAGGCCATCGGGCCCGAACAACTTGATGCCGTTATCCTCGTAGGGGTTGTGGCTGGCGCTGATCATCACCCCCAGGTCGGCGCGCATGCTGCGGGTCAGCAGCGCCACGGCAGGGGTGGGCAGCGGGCCCAGCAGCACCACGTCCATGCCGGCGCCGATGAAGCCGGCGGTCAGCGCCGCTTCCATCAGATAGCCGGAAAGCCGGGTATCCTTGCCTATCACCACCCGGTGCCGATGGCTGCCGCGGTTGAAGAAGGTGCCGGCGGCCTGGCCCAGCCGCAGCGCGGTGGCGGCATCCAGCGGCGCCGTATTGGCCTTGCCGCGAATGCCATCGGTGCCGAACAGGCGGCGGGCCGGGGTCGAGGAGGGAGCAACGGTCTGGGTCATCTGAGCAGCCTAAGCGCACGGGTTTGCCATGACTAATCAAGCGCCATGCCAAAAGCCATCATTCCGGTATGATTCCGGCTTCGCAGGCGGCCCACACCTTAAGCGCCTGCACGGTTTCCGCCACATCATGCACGCGCAGGATGCCGGCGCCCCGCGCGGTGGCGGCCAGGGCGGCGGCCACGCTGCCGGCGGCGCGGCGGGAAGCCGCGGATTCCCCGGCGACGCGGCCGATGAACGCCTTGCGCGAAGCCCCGACCAGAATGCGGCAGCCCAGGCCCGCCAGCAGCGGCAACCGTTCCAGCAGGGCCAGGTTGTGCGCCATGGTCTTGCCGAAGCCGATGCCCGGGTCCACCGCAATGCGGCCGCGCGGAATGCCCAGTTGCTCCAGCGTGTCCACCCGGTCCCGCAGAAAGCGCGCCACGTCCAGCGCCACATCCGCATATTGCGGATTCTGCTGCATGGTGCGGGGGTCCATGCCCAGCATGTGCATCAGCACCACCGGCGCCTTGGCCTGCTGCACCACGCGCAGCGCGTCCCGGTCATGCCGCAGGGCGGTGATGTCGTTGACGATCTCGGCGCCGGCTTCGAGGCAGGCGGCCATGGTGGCGGCGTTGCGCGTGTCCACCGAGACGGTGGCGGCCTTGGCCAGGTCCCGCACCACCGGCAACAGGCGGCGCATCTCCTCCTCCACCGGCACCGCGGCCGAACCGGGCCGGGTGGATTCGCCGCCCACGTCCAGCAGGTCGGCGCCGGCTTCCAGCAGCGCATGGCCGCGGGCGATGGCGGCATCCAGGTCCGCCGCCAGGCCGTCGCCGGAGAAACTGTCGGGGGTGACGTTGACGATGCCCATAACCAGCGGGCGGCCTTCCGGCGCCGCCAACCCGGCGAAATCCGGTGGGCGGCGGGTCAGGCGGTCCAGCGCCGAGTCCCATTCCCCGGCCAGGTCGGCCACGCGGGCCACGCCCAGGTCCTGCCCGGCCTCGATCCGGCGGGCCATCAGGAAGGCGGCGGGACCACCCAGCAGCGGCAGGCCGAAGCCCGCGCGCACCGCGTGGAACGCCGCCGGGCCAGAGACCAGCCCCAACGGTTCAAGCCAGCGTTCGGTCATGGAGTCGCACCGCAGAATTGGAAAGGGCGGGGGTGATGCCCCCGCCCTCGCTGGTCAAGTGGCCGCGGCGGGCCCGGGGTTCAGCGGGCCGGGGCGGGGGGCCGCCGGGCGGCCGCTGCTGGGCACGCTGCCGCGCGGGTTGGTCGGCTCGTCCGGGCGGTTCCGCACGATCGGCTCGCCGCGGATGATCAGGCGGATCTCGTCGCCGGACAGCGTCTCGTGCTCCAGCAGGCCCTTGGCCAGCAGGTGCAGCTCGTCGATGTTCTCGCTCAGGATCTGCTTCGCCCGGGCATAGGCCTCGTCGATGATGCGGCGGATCTCGATGTCGATCAGCCGCGCCGTCTCCTCGGACAGGTGCTTGGACTGGGTGACGCTGTGGCCCAGGAACACTTCCTGGCTGTTGTCGCCATAGGCGATCATGCCCAGCGCCTCGCTCATGCCCCATTCGGTCACCATGCGGCGGGCCTGGTCGGTGGCCATCTTGATGTCACCGCTGGCGCCGTTGGAGACCTTGTCGGCACCGAAGATCAGTTCCTCCGCCACACGGCCACCCATGGCCATGGCCAGTTCCTGCAGCAGCTTGGACTTGTGCTTGGACTAGCGGTCGCCCTCCGGCAGGCTCATCACCAGGCCCAGCGCGCGGCCGCGCGGGATGATGGTGGCCTTGTGCACCGGGTCGCATTCGGTGGAATGCAGCGCCACCAGGGCATGGCCGCCCTCATGGTAGGCGGTCATCCGCTTCTCGTCCTCGGACATCACCAGGCTGCGGCGCTCGGCGCCCATCAGCACCTTGTCCTTGGCCTGCTCGAACTCGAACATGCCCACGGTACGGCGGCCGGTACGGGCGGCCAGCAGCGCCGCCTCGTTCACCAGGTTGGCCAGGTCGGCGCCCGAGAAGCCCGGCGTGCCGCGCGCGATCACCTTCGGGTCCACGTCGGAGGCCAGCGGCACCTTGCGCATGTGGACGCGCAGGATCTTCTCGCGGCCCATCACGTCCGGGTTCGGCACCATCACCTGGCGGTCGAAGCGGCCCGGGCGCAGCAGCGCCGGGTCCAGCACGTCCGGCCGGTTGGTGGCGGCGATGATGATGACGCCTTCGTTGCTCTCGAAGCCGTCCATCTCCACCAGCATCTGGTTCAGCGTCTGCTCGCGCTCATCATTGCCGCCGCCCAGGCCGGCGCCACGATGCCGGCCAACCGCGTCGATCTCGTCGATGAAGATGATGCAGGGGGCGTTCTTCTTGCCCTGTTCGAACATGTCGCGCACGCGGCTGGCGCCGACGCCGACGAACATCTCGACGAAGTCGGAACCCGAGATGGTGAAGAACGGCACATTCGCCTCGCCGGCGATGGAGCGCGCCAACAGGGTCTTGCCGGTGCCCGGCGGGCCCACCAGCAGCACGCCCTTCGGGATCTTGCCGCCCAGGCGCTGGAACTTCTGCGGGTCGCGCAGGAAGTCCACGATCTCCTCAAGCTCGGACTTGGCCTCGTCGATCCCGGCCACGTCCTCGAAGGTCACGCGGCCCTGCTTCTCGGTCAGCAGCTTGGCCTTGGACTTGCCGAAGCCCATGGCGCGGCCACCGCCAGACTGCATCTGGCGCATGAAGAACACCCACACGCCGATCAGCAGCAGCATGGGGAACCAGCTGAGCAGGTAGTGGAACAGCGGGTTGACGTCGCTCTCCTCCGCCCGGGCCACCACGCGCACGCCCTTGTCGGTCAGGCGAGAGACCAGTTGCGGGTCTTCCGGGGTGTAGGTCTGGAAGGTGCGGCCATCCGTCAGCTGGCCGGTGACGGTGCGCCCCTGGATCACGACATCGCGAACGTGGCCCGCGCCAACCTCATTGAGGAAGTCGCTGTAGGCCACCTGTTGCGCACTGCGACTGCTGCTGCCGCTGGGCTGGAACAGGTTGAACAGCGCCACCAGTAGCAGCGCCACGATCACCCAAAGTGCCAGGTTGCGGCCGAAATTGTTCACCGATGCTTTTCCCGTCTTCGCCGAGGCCTGAACGGGTCAGGCGCCTTGCGGTGCCACACCCTTAACCCCGATCCTGGTCAAGATAGGGTTGCGGACCCGCTACTTGAATGGCCGCTACCACTATTGGCTGCAAGTACCTCCTCAAATACCGGCTCCTGCCCGGTGGCGGGACCGCCCGCCGGGGCAAAGACCAGCCCGAAGGGGGCACAGGCTTCAACGGTAGGATAGAGCAGGCCGGGCACGGCGACCAGCGATCCGTCACGAAAGATCGCCGGCAAGGTGGGCACAACCACGCGGGCCAGATGCCGCGCCGCGGCGCGCACCGCCGGCGCCGCCTGGCCGAGCGGCCCGAGGACATGCCCCGCCGCCCCGGGGCCACCCAGCCGGAACCGGCCATCCCAGCAAGCGCCCGTGGTGGCGGGCACCGGGCCGGCCATGGCCGCGGCTTCCCGCAGCAGGCGCCAGTGCCGGCCACCGCGCAGCCAGGCCCCGGCCAGGGTGCCCTGCCCGCGCCGGCGCAGCGCCGCCACCTCCGCCCGCGCCGGCGCGTGGCTGGCGCCCGCAACCACCCGCACCAGCCGCGCCAGCGCCAACTCGGCCAGCGCATCCTCGCCCAGCGCCGCCGGGTCGATCTCGGCATAGCCTTCCGGGTACAGCGTGGCGCAGCCGGCCAGCCGCGCCGCCAGCGCCGCTTCCCGCCGGGCGCGGCGCCGGGCGAAGGCGGCCGCGGCCTCGGCCAGCGCCGCCACGCCCGGCCCGGTGCCCGCCGGGTCGTCCAGCGCCTGGCGCAGCCGGATGCGGGCGAAGCGGGGGTTGAGGTTGGAAGGGTCGCGCACCGGGTCGAGACCCGCCGCGGCCAGCACCGCTTCCAGCCGGCCCGGTGGTTCGTTCAGCAGCGGGCGCAGCAGCAGGGCTTCCGGCGTGGCTCGCAGCGGCGCCATGGCGGCCAGGCCATCCGGCCCGCTGCCGCGCAGGGCCCGGAACAGCAGGGTTTCGGCCTGGTCCAGCCGATGCTGCCCCAGCAGCAGCCAGGGCCGGCCATCCTCCCGGCATGCCGCCAGCAGCGCCGCCAGCCGGGCGGCGCGGGCACGTTCCTGCATGGCGGGGCCGCTGGGCAGGCGCAGCGACAGGATGCGGGCGGCAATGCCCTGGCCGGCGAGCAGCGCCACCACATGCGCGGCCTCGGCGGCGCTTTCGGCGCGCAGGCCGTGGTCTGCCACCAGGGCCAGCAGGTCGCCGCCCCGGGCCCGCGCCCAATGCTGCGCCAGCAGCGCCAAGGCCAGGCTATGCGGGCCGCCGGAAACCCCGGCCGCCAGCCGCGGCGCCGCCCCGAACGGGCCGAGCGGCGCCATCAACGCCGCGAATTCGGCGGCCGATATCAAGGCCGCCCCGGCGGGGACAGCGGCGGCGGTCACGCCCTAGCGGCAACCCGCGCGACGCCGCGCCTCGGCATTGCGTTCCACCAGCGGGCCACGCAGTTGCTGGCCGTGGTTGCTGCGCAGGTCGTCCAGGGTCTCGCAGGCTTCGCGCTTGTTGCCCATGCCGATGAAGGCATTGGCCAGGCCCAGCAGCGCCTCCGGCGCGCGCGGGCCGGTGCGGCTGCGCTTGAAGGCGTCGTCGAACGCCACCGCGGCGGCGCCGAATTCGCGCTTGCCCAGCAGCGCATCGGCCAGCAGCAGTTGCGCGTCGGCGGCGCGGGGGCTGTTGCGCACCGCCAGCACTTCCCGCGCGGCGGCTTCGGCGGTGGCGAATTCGCGCCGCCCCAGCGCGGCCTGGCCTTCGGCGATGGCGCGTTCCGGCGGGCGCGGCGCGGCCGCGGCGGGGGAATGGCCGGGCGGTACCGGCAGGGCACCGGCCGGCGGAGCCAGGTTGCCCCCAGCCGGGGCCACCGGCGGGCGGCCCGCGGGCGGGGCGGCGCCGGCCGGGCGGCCTTCCAACTGGCCCAGGCGATAATCCAGGTCGCCCTGCAGCTTTTCCACGGTCTGCTGCAACTGGTTGCCGCGGAACTCGGCCTGGTCCACCCGGCCGCGCAGGCGGCGGGTTTCCTCCTCCAGCTGGTTCAACCGGTCCAGCATCTGCGCAACCAGCTCGTTCTGGCCCGCCACCGGGGCGCCACCACGCGGCGCGGCCATCGGCGGCGCCGAGCGCCCGCCACCGCCGGCGCGGAACTGCTCCAACTCCTGGCGGAGTTCAAGGATCTGGTTTTGCAGGTAAATGCCCTCGCGGCTTTCCGCCTGGGCCTGAACCTGGGCTGGGGCGAACAGCAGGCCGGCGGCGAGAAGGCCGGCCGGCAGGGCCGACAGCAGCGAAGGGCGATGCATGGCGGAACCTCCGGGCAGGACGGGCAACTTAACCGGAAGAAGGCGGCCATGGCCGCCCTCCCCGCTTCACCTTCCGCTCAGCGCCGGTTCAGCCGGCGCTGAGGGTACTCGTCGCAACGCCAAATCCAGCGTGCTCAGCGCACGACCGTCACGGCGCGGCGGTTCTGCGCCCAGGCGGCTTCGTCCGAACCCAGCGCGGCCGGGCGGTCCTTGCCGTAGCTGATGGTGCTGACGCGCGAACCGGCGATGCCGCCGGCCACCAGCGCATCGCGCGCCGCATTGGCGCGGCGCTGGCCCAGGGCCAGGTTGTATTCGCGGGTGCCGCGTTCGTCGGCATGGCCTTCAAGCTGCACCTGCACCTGCGGGTACTGCTTCAGCCAGGCCGCCTGACGGCCGGAAATGCCACGGGCCTCGCCGCTCAGCGTGGCGCTGTCGTAGCCGAACAGAACGCGGTCGCCGACATTGGCCACCAGGTCTTCCTGGCTGCCCGGGCGCGGGCCGGCACCCGGGGCCACGCCAGCGCCGCCACCGGTGGCCGCCGCGTTCTGGTCGGTATCGGCGCAGGCGCCGAGCAGGGCCACGGCCGCAAACAGGCCGAGAATCTTCACGTTCATAATCTACGATCCTTCCGAGGCAACTGCGGCCCCAAGCCGCGGAACCCGGACGCGGCGGTTAACGCCGCCTCCGGGGAGGGTCAAGCAAAACTACGGCCACACCCATGCTGGCCCGGCATTCCACCCTCGCGTCAGGACAGCAGCGGCGACCAGGCCGGGTCGGATGCATCCGTCGGGGTCAGCACCTGCTTCTCATTGAAGCCGGCGATGTCGATGGACGACAGGCGAGAGCTGTAGCCATTGCCGCGGGCGTCGCGGCTGGGGGTTTCGCGGAAGTACATCATCACCCGGCCGTTCGGGGCGAAGGTGGGGCCTTCCATCTGCCAGCCCTCGGTCAGGATGCGTTCGCCGGAGCCGTCCGGCCGCATCACGCCGATGCTGAAATTGCCCCGCCCGAAGCGGGTGAAGGCAATCAGGTCGCCGCGCGGCGACCATACCGGCGTGGCGTAGCGCCCATTGCCGAAGCTGATCCGGCGGATATTGCCGCCATCCGCGCTCATCACATAAAGCTGCTGGTCGCCGCCGCGGTCCGAGTTGAACACCACCTGCTGGCCGTCCGGGCTGAAGCAGGGCGAAACATCCAGCCCGCCGCCGCTGGTCAACTGGCGTTCGCGCCGGCTGGCCAGGTCCACGATGAACACATTGGCATCGCCGCCGCGGGTGGAGGACAGGATGACGCTGCGGCCGTCCGGGCTGAAGCGGGGCGACAGGGTCATGCCGGAAAAGCTGCCCAGCGCCTCCTGCCGGCCACTGTCCAGGTTGAACAGGTAGACCTTGGGTTCGTTGCGCTGGTAGCTCATGAACGCGATCTGCCGCGCATTCGGGTGGAAGCGCGGGGTCAGCACCTGGAAGCTGCCATCGGTCAGGAAGCGGTTGTTCACGCCGTCCT
>CANBXZ010000004.1 GCA_947373495.1 Acetobacteraceae bacterium | reverse complement strand
CGTGGCGCCGATGACCTCATGGCCCTGTTCGGCCAGCAGCCCGGCCACCACCGAACTGTCCACGCCGCCAGACATCGCAACCAGTATGCGCATCCGCCTCATGCTCCGCCCCGCGCCGGCGGCTGCGGGCATCCGCGACCGCTGGCGGGGGAAATGCTCATCGGGCCGCGTCCAGCCCCTGCTGCCAGAACCGCTGTTCCAGCCGCGCCGCCTCGCTGAAGGTGGCGCTCAGCATGGCGAAGCGCGCCGTGCCGCCGTGGGAGACGCCCAGCGCGTCGATCCGCAGCGCCGCCGCCCGGGCCAGCTTCTGGTAGCCCTCGGCGCCGTAGGTCTCGATCCAGCTCTGGTAGGGGTTGCCCACCACCATGCGGTTCGGGTCCGCCAGCACGCGCAGCGCCACCTCGGCATAGCCGACGCTGCACGGCACCAGCGCCACTTCCAGGTCCAGGATGTCGCCGGCCAGGCCGCGGTCGATGACGTAGCGGGTGTAGCTGACGGTCTCGGCGCTTTCCGGCGTGCCCAGCACCCGCTCCTGGCTCAGGCCCCAGCCCTCGCAGTACTTCAGGTGCATGCTGGTTTCGGCCAGGATGGCGCTGATGGCGTTGGTCTTGTCCACCATCGCCTGGATGCTTTCCGCCTTGAACACCGCCAGCGCCTTGGCCCGGGCGAAGTGGATCAGGAACAGGTAGTCCTGCACCAGGTAGCGGCGGAACGCCTCCAGCGGCAGCGTGCCGTCGCTGAGCCGGCGGCAGAACGCATGCCAGGTGTAGTCCGCCCAATCGGTGGCGCAGGCCGCCCGCAGCTGGCGGAACAGCCCGCCCTCGGCGCCGAAGTCGGTTTCCCAGCGGGGCAGGGCGAGAGGCTGGCTCACCCGCCGGCGTTCCGGCTGCCGGTGGGCAGCTTCACCACCAGCCCGTCCAGGGCGTCGGTCATGATGAGCTGGCAGCCCAGGCGGCTGGTTTCCTGCAGGTCGAAGGCCAGGTCCAGCATGTCCTCCTCGTCCTCGGTCGGCTCGGCCAGCTTGGGGAACCAGCCGTCATCCACGATCACATGGCAGGTGGAGCAGGCCAGCGAGCCTTCGCAGGCGCCTTCGATGTCCACGCCATGCTTGTGGGCAATCTCCAGCACGGAAAGGCCGAGCGGCGCCTCCACGGTGCGGCGGCTGCCATCGCGCTCGATGAAGGTCATGCTGGGCATGGGCTATTCCTGTTTCGCTAGGGTACGCCAGGCGGCGGCCAGCAGCGCGGCCCCCTGTTCGGCTTCGGCCGGGGAGGTAAAGCGGCCAATCCCCACGCGCAAGGTGGCACGCGCCTCGGCCTCCGGGATTCCCAGCGCCCGCAGCACATAGGAAGGCTCCACCGCCGCCGAGGAACAGGCCGAGCCGGTGGAGACGCACACCTCCGGCGCCGCCGCCATCAGCGCCTGGGCGTCGATGCCGCCGGGGAAGGTGATGTTCGTGTTGCCGGCCACCCGCTGGGTTTCGCTGCCATTGATGTGGAGGCCCGGCACGTCGGCCCGCAGCCGGTTCAGGAATACCTCCCGCTGGCCGGCGATGCGCCCGGCATCCAGCAGCCCCTCGATCGCGGCGATCCGGGCCGCTTCGCCGAACCCCACGATCAACGGCGTCGCCAGGGTGCCGGAGCGCAGGCCGCGTTCCTGCCCGCCGCCGGAGAACAGCGGCGCCAGGCGCACCCGCGGCCGGCGCCGCACATACAGCGCGCCGATGCCCTTGGGGCCATAGATCTTGTGGCCGCTGATGCTCAGCAGGTCGAGCTTCAGCTCGCCGACATCCAGCGGCATGCGGCCGCAGCCCTGGGCGGCGTCGGAATGGAACAGCGCCCCGGCGGCCTTGGCCAGCGCGCCGATCTCGGCCAGCGGCTGGATCACGCCGATCTCGTTGTTCACCGCCATCACGGAAACCAGCAGCGTCGGGATCTCCAACGCTTCCCGCAGCAGGCCGAGGTCCAGCAGCCCGTCCGGCTGCACCGGCAGCACCACCGGCTCGAAGCCCTCGGCCGCCAGGTCGCGTACGCTTTCCAGCACGCATTTATGTTCGGTGGCCACGGTGATGATGCGGCGGCGGTCGCTGCCCTGGCTGGCGGCGAAGCGGGCGGCGCCCTTGATGGCGATGTTGTTCGCCTCGGTGGCGCCGCTGGTCAGGATGATCTCGGCCGCGCTGGCGCCGATCAGTTCCGCCACTTGGTCGCGGGCCTGTTCCACCGCGGCTTCCGCCGCCCGGCCCAGGGCGTGTTCCACGCTGTGCGGATTGGCGAAGTTGTCCTCCCACCACGGTCGCATCGCGGCCAGCACGCGGGGGTCCACCGGCGTGGTGGCGTGGTTGTCGAGGTAGATCGGGCGGTTCGGGCGCATCGGGGCCAAGATGGGGCGTCAGGCGGCGCGGCGCGAGAGGCGATCCCGCATGGCAGCCCAGGCGGCGAGGAAACGCTCGGCCGTATCCTCCGGCGCGTTCCAGGGCAGCGAGACGCGAATGCCGCAGCCGGCGGCTTCGCCCAACCCCATGGCGTCCAGCACCGGGCTGCGGCCGACCTTGCCGGAGGAACAGGCGGCGCCAGCGGAAACCCGCATGCCGGCCAGGTCCAGCGCGATCACCTGGGTCTCGGCGGCCACGCCCGGCAGCACCAGGCAGGTGGTGTTGGGCAGGCGCGGCGCCCCGGCCCCGGCCACCCGGGCGCCCGCGGCCCCGGCCTCGATCGCATCACGCAGCACGGCCAGCCGGGCAGCGGCGGCCGGCGTCGCCTCGGCCAGCGCGGCGGCCATGCCGGCGATGGCCGGCAGCGCCTCGGTGCCGCCGCGGCGGCCGCGTTCCTGGCCACCCCCGGCGATCAGCGGCGCCAGGTCCAGCCCCGGGCGCAGCAGCAGCGCCCCGGCGCCGGGCGGGCCGCCCAGCTTGTGGCCGGAAACGGCCAGCGAATCGCCCAGCAGTGTCACCCGCACCCGGCCGGCGGCCTGCACCGCATCCACATGCAGCAGCGCGCCATGCTGGCGGCAGAGGGCAGCGGCGGCCTCCAGCGGGTGCAGCACGCCGGTTTCGTTGTTGGCGGCCATCAGCGCCACCAACGCGGGCGGGCCGGCGGCCAGCGCGGCTGCCAGCGCCGCCAGGTCCAGCGTGCCGTCGGCCAGTACCGGCAGCAGGCCGGCATCGGGCGCCGCGGCGCGCACCGCCGGGTGCTCGGTGGCGCCCACCAGCAGGCGGCGGCCGGCGGCCAGGCCGCGCAGCGCCAGCGCATTCGCCTCGGTGCCGCCGCTGGTGAACACCACATCCTGCGGCCGGGCACCGAAGCGGGCGGCCAGGGCCTCGCGGGCTTCCTCCAGCAGGCGACGGGCGGCGCGGCCGGCGGCATGCACGCTGGAAGGGTTGCCGCCCAGGTCCATCGCCGCCAGCGCCGCGGCACGGGCCGCCGGGCGCAACGGCTCGGTGGCGTTGGCGTCCAGGTACAGGGCCGGGTTCATTCGGCGGCCTGCGGCGCCCCGGCCAGCAGCGGCGGGGCGGCGCGGCCGCGCACCGTGCCGCCGACGATATCCGCCAGGGTCATGTTGGCCAGGAACAGCCGGATCTGCTCGCCCAGTTCCGACCACAGGTCATGGGTGACGCATTTGCCCCCGGCAGCCAGGCAGCCGGGGGAGCCTTCCTCGCAGCGGGTGGCACGGATGGGTTCGTCCACCGCGTCGACGATCTCCGCCACGGCGATGGCTTCCGGGGCGCGGGCCAGCCGATAGCCGCCGCCAGGACCACGGGCGGAGGCCACCAGGCCGGCGCGGCGCAGCCGGCCGAACAACTGTTCCAGGTAGGCGAGGGAGAGTTGCTGGGCGCCGGCGATGTCGGCCAGGCTCACCGGGCGTTCCTGCATGCTGGTCAGATCGCCGCCGCGCTGGCGCACGGCCATTTCAACCATGGCCATGACGGCATAGCGCCCACGGGTTGAAAGCCTCACGCGCCGTGGCCTACGGCGGATCGCAAGGGTTTCGGCAGCAACTGCCCCGCGGGGCGAGCATGGCGGAACATACCTGGGAACATGGGGTCCGTACCGTGAATCCGTTATGAAAACCCAGCGCCGAATGCCTATATTCGCCCCACCCCCGGAACCGGGAGCCCGTCCGGGGGCGCCCTAGTAAAGATCGGAGTCCAGGACCGCGACAGGCAGCCCCGGCAGCGGGCGTCGACGGCTCCAGGCTATTTTACCCGACCATCCCAGTCAACCATTGGGATGTACGGTATACGATTTTGACTGAGGCGCTTAGGACACCCCCACCAGGCGACGGTGCGCGCTTGGCGTGTCGGCTGGCATTCCGCGGAATGCCCCCGGCAAGCCTGGCGTGCACGGCACAACACGAATTGGACCCACGGGAAGATGCCTGAGGTCATGTTTGCTGGCCCCGACGGCCGGCTTGAGGGTCGGTACCACCACTCCAAGAAGCCGAACGCGCCGGTGATGCTGCTGCTGCATCCGCATCCCCTGCACGGCGGTACCATGAACAACCGGGTGGTATATTCGCTCTATCAGCGATTTCAGTCGCTCGGTTTTTCCATCCTCCGGTTCAACTTCCGCGGCGTAGGCCGCAGCCAGGGCCGCTATGATGGCGGCATCGGCGAAATCTCCGACGCCTGTTCGGCGCTGGACTTCCTGCAGGCGGTGAACCCGAACGCCCACAGCCTGTGGGCCGCCGGCTATTCCTTCGGCAGCTATGTCGGCATGCAGGTGCTGATGCGCCGCCCCGAAATGGGCGGCTTCGTCTCCATCAGCGCGCCGGCCAGCCACTACGACTTCGGCTTCCTCGCCCCTTGCCCGTGCAACGGCCTCATCCTGCATGGCGCGGATGACGAGTTGGTGCCGGAAGGCAGCGTGCGGAAGCTGGTGGACAAGCTGAACACCCAGAAGGGCATCACCATCGACTATCGGGTGATGCAGGGCGCCGGCCATGTCTTCAACCCGGAACAGACCGAACGGGTGGTGGATGCGGCCGAGGACCATGTGATGACCAAGCTGAACGGCAGCCGCATGGCGCTGGCCGCCGACTGAGGCACCGCCCTGCCTGGGGGCAGGGCACGCTCACCCCCAGGCTGGCGGCCCGCAATGGCCTGGGCCTGGGACAACGGGGATGAAGGCGGCGGGCGCAGGTCCGCCGCCTTTTGTTTTGCCGGGCTTTTTCTTCTGCCTGGCCGGCACGCTGGCAGCAGAGCGTTAGCTTTCTTCCGCTTTAACCGGGGAAGTCGCATTCGCGGCCCAGCCTTCCCGGACGAAGAAGAACCGCCACGCCATGGGCCCTTTCCTCGGTCATGCCGCGCCCACCCCGACCGCTGCCTCCAGCGGCCAGGACCCGTCGCCTCGCACGCGGCCCGGCGGGCGGCTGGGCCGGGGTGCGCGCTGGCTGATGCTGGCCGGCGCCGGTTTCCTCGCCCTGGCCGGGCTCATCGCCAGCCTGCTGGTGGCGCAACTGCACCGCCAGACCCTGCGCAACGCCGAACGCGAGTTGAGCAACCTGGCGCTGGTGCTGGCCAGCGACATGCAGAACAGCTTCCACGCCGTGGCGCTGCTGCAGGACGGCCTGGTGGCGATGATCGACGCCATGCAGATCACCTCGATGGAGGATTTCAACGCCCGGCTGGCCGAGCAATCGGTGTACCGGGACATGCTGGGCCGCATTGCCGCCGCGCCCCAGGTGGAAGCGGTATTCCTGACCAATGCCGCCGGGCTGACCGTCACCTCCACCCGCACCTGGCCGACCCGGGCGTTTTCCATCGCCGACCGGCCGCATTTCAGCGTGCTGCGGGACGACCCGGAGGTGGACAACTACCTGGCCCCGCCGGCGCGCAACGTGCAGACCGGCACCTGGAACATCTACCTCACCCGGCGGCTGAGCACGCCGGAGGGGCGCTTCCTCGGCATTGTCGGGGTGGCGCTCAGCCTGACCTACTTCGAGGAATTCCTCAGTCGCATCGCGTTGGGCGGTGGCAGCTCCATCGGGTTGTGGCGGCGCGACGGCATCCTCATGGCGCGTTACCCGCATGCGGCGGAGGCGATCGGCCGCCGGCTGCAAGGCCCGCTGCTGCCGTTCCAGCGCGCCCTGGAACACGCCGAGGCCGGCACCGGCCATACCGAAAGCGCGGTGGACGGCATCCAGCGCAGCTTCGCGGTGCGGGCGCTGGCCGGCTATCCGGCGGCGGTGGTGGTAACCCAGCGCGATTCGGACATCCTGCACCTGTGGCGCCAGCAGGCCCGCTACACCGCCGCGGCCTTCCTGGTGCTGGTGGCCATCGTGCTGGGCGCGGTGCTGCTGGGCATTCGCCAGTTGCACCATCGGGAGATGCTGGAGCGGTCGCGCATCGAAATGCGGGTGCTGGCGGAACAGCACCGCGCCGCGGCCCAGATCGCCCATCTGGCGCATCATGACGCGCTGACCGGCCTGGCCAACCGGACCCTGTTCCACAGCCGGCTGGACGACGCGGTGGCGCGGCTGCGCCGGGGCGAGGGCTTCGCCGTGCTGTGCGTGGACCTGGACCACTTCAAGGACGTGAACGACAGCCTGGGCCACCCGGTGGGCGACCTGCTGCTGCAGGCGGTGACCGAGCGGCTGCGCTGCCAGGTGCGGGAGACGGATACCATCGCCCGGCTGGGTGGCGACGAGTTCGCCGTGGTGCAGGCCGGCGTCGCCATCGCGGCGGAGGCGCATATCCTGGCCCAGCGGCTGGTGGAGGCGCTGGCGGTGCCGTTCACCCTGGAAGGCCACAGCGTCAGCATCGGCGCCAGCGTCGGCATTGCCCTGGCGCCGGGGGATGGGGCGGAGGCCGACCAGCTGCTGCGCAACGCCGACCTGGCGCTGTACCGCGCCAAGGCCGATGGCCGCGGCTGCCTGCGCTTCTTCGAGCCGGAGATGAACGCCCGGGCGCAGCTGCGCCGCAGCCTGCAAGTGGACCTGCAGCGCGCGCTGGAGGCCGGCGAGTTCGAGCTGTTCTACCAAAGCCAGGTACGGCTGCCGGACCGCCGGCCCTGCGGCTTCGAGGCGCTGTTGCGCTGGCGCCACCCGGAACGCGGCCTGGTGCCGCCGGACCGCTTCATCCCCCAGGCGGAGGAGATGGGGCTGATCGTGCCGCTGGGCGAATGGGTGTTGCAGGACGCCTGCCGCACCGCCGCCGGCTGGCCCGAGGGGCCGGGCACCGGGCTGAAGGTGGCGGTCAACCTCTCCCCGGTGCAGTTCGCCAGCAGCCGGCTGGTGGGGGCGGTGGAAGCGGCGCTGGCCAGTTCCGGCCTGGACCCGGCCCGGCTGGAGCTGGAGATCACCGAGACGGTGATGCTGCAGAACACCGAAGCCACCCTGGCCACGCTGCACCGGCTGAAGGCGCTGGGGGTTTCCATCGCGCTGGATGATTTCGGGACCGGCTATTCCTCGCTCAGCTACCTGCAACGCTTTCCGTTCGACGTGGTCAAGATCGATGGCGGCTTCATCCGCAACCTGGACCACTCCCGCGCCAGCGTGGCCATCGTGCGGGCGGTGACGGAGCTGTGCCGCGCCCTGGGCATGGCCACCATCGCCGAGGGCGTGGAGACCGAGGCGCAATGCCTGGCGCTGCATCACCTGGGCTGCACCGAGGCGCAGGGCTACCTGTTCAGCCGCCCGCTGCCGGCGGCGCAATTGGGGCCGCTGCTGGCGCCACAGGCGGCGCTGTAATACCACCCCGGCTTGTCCGCGCTGGCGTGGCATGCTGCCATTGCCACCAATCAAAGCCCGAGGAATGTCCATGTTCACGCGTCGCCGCCTGTTGGCCGCCGCTGCCCTTGCGCCCTTGGCCGGGCGCCCGGCCCGGGCCTGGGAACCCGACCGTCCGCTCAGCATGATCGTCGCCTATGCCGCCGGCGGTGGCACCGACACCGCCGCCCGGCTGCTGGCCCGGGTGCTGGAGAAGGACCTGGGCCAGCCGGTGGTGGTGGTGAACCGGGCCGGTGCCGGCGGTGAGATCGGCTTCACCGAACTGGCCCGCGCCAAGCCGGATGGCTACACCCTCGGCTTCACCAACACCCCCACCATCGTGACGGTGCCGATCGAGCGGCAGGCCCGCTTCAGCCTGGAAAGCTTCAGCTTCATCGCCAACATCGTGGATGACCCGGGCGGGCTGTGGGTGCTGACCGCCTCGCCGATCAAATCCCTGGATGACCTGCTGGCGGAGGCCCGCCGCCGTCCCGGCCAGGTCAGCTACGGCACCACCGGCATCGGCAGCGACGACCACCTGGCCATGCTGGCGCTGGAACGCGCGACGGGCACCAGCTTCCTGCATGTGCCGTTCGGCGGTTCCTCCCAGGTGCGTACCGCGCTGTTCGGCCGCACGGTGGAACTGGCGGTGGTGAACATGGGCGAGGGCCTGACCGACTGGCGCCAGGGCGCCGTCCGCCCGCTCGGCCAGTTGGCCACCAGCCGCTGGTCCGCCGCGGCCGAGGTGCCGACGCTGCGCGAACTGGGCCACGACGTGGTGGAAGGCAGCATGCGCGGCGTCGCCGCCCCGGCCGGGCTGCCGCCAGAGGTACTGGCGCGCCTGGCGCTGGCGGTGCGCCGGGCCGTGGCCACGCCGGAGTTCATCGCCGGCGCCCAGCAGCAGCAACTGCCGCTGCGCTTCCTGGGGCCGGAGGACTACACCCGCGAACTGCACGCCCTGCGCGCCAATTACAGCCGGCTATGGGCGCAACACCCGTGGAAGGAATAGCCCGGGTGAGCATCCAGGTTGTCCGCACCGAGGCCTTCGTCTTCCGTGCCCCCATCGCCGTGCCGGTGGTCAATGCCTTCGGCGCCATGACCGAACGGGTGGCGCTGTACATCAAGCTGACCGACGCCGACGGCACCGAAGGCTGGGCCGAGGTCTGGGGCAACTTCCCCACCCTCACCGCCGACCATCGGGCCCGACTGTTCGACGCCTTCATCGCCCCCCGCCTGCTGGCCGAGCCGGTGCATGACGTGCGCGCCTTCTGGCATGAGATGGACCGCCGCCTGCACGTCTGGGGCCTGCAGGCCGGCGAGCCCGGTGCCTATGCCGCCGCCCTGGCCGGGGCCGACCTGGCGCTGCACGACCTGGCCGCGCGCAAGGCCGGGCTGCCGCTGTGGCGCTACCTGGGCGGCACCGATGCCTCGCCGCTGCCCTGCTACGCCAGCGGCCTGAACCCCGATGAGCAGGCCCTGGCCCAGGTCACCGCCGCGCGCGCCAAGGGCTACCGCGCCTTCAAGATCAAGATCGGCTTCGGCGAAGCCCGCGACGTCGCCACCCTGGCCCCGGTCTTCGCCGGCCTGCGCCCCGGTGAGCGCTGCATGGTGGACATCAACCAGGGCTGGGACTTCGACCGCGCGGTGCGCATGGTGGAGGTGCTGCGCCAATTCCCGCTGGCCTGGATCGAGGAGCCGCTGACCTGCGACCGCCCGGCCTGGGAATGGGCCGCGGTGCGCGCCGCCGCCCGCAGCCCCATCGCCGCGGGTGAGAATATCCGTGGCTTCCTGCCGTTCCAGCAGGCCATCGCAGATGGCCATTTCGGCGTGATGCAGCCGGACTGCGCCAAATGGGGCGGCCATACCGCCACACTGCCGGTGGCCCAGGCCATCGTGGGCGCCGGCAAGGTGTATTGCCCGCACTTCCTCGGCGGCGCGGTGGGGCTGATGCACAGCCTGCACCTGCTCGCCGCCGTGCGCGGCCCGGCCGGCAACCAGGGCCTGCTGGAATGGGACGCCAACCCCAACCCGCTGCGCGAAGCCCTGCTGGAGGATGTGCTGCGGGTGGAGGAGGGCATGGTGGCGCTGCCGGAAGGCCCGGGGCTGGGCTTCACCCCGGCGCTGGAGCGCATCAGCCACCTGCGCGGCCTGTACCTGGACCGCCGCCCCGGCTGAACCCAGGACGGCCGGCTTGGCCGGAACATCTGGGTGAGCGCGCGACGGGCGCCACCCATTCCGGCTGTACCGCGGGCGATCCCGCCTTAGGCTGCGGCCATGACCGAACGCGAAAAGATGCTGGCCGGGCTGCCCTACCGCCCCGGCGACCCGGAATTGCAGGCGCTGCAAGCGGCCGCCAAGCACTGGATGGTGCGCTACAACGCCGCCCTGGCCGCCCCGCCGGCTGAACGCCGCGCCCTGTTGCGGCAACAACTGGCCGCGGTGGGGGACGGCGCCGTGGTGCGCCCGCCCTTCCATTGCGATTATGGCGGCAACATCACCCTGGGCAATGGCGCCTTCCTGAACTTCAACTGCGTGGTGCTGGACGTGGTCGCCGTGACCATCGGCGATGGCGCCCAGATCGGCCCCGGCGTGCAGATCATCGCCGCCGACCACCCACGAGACGCCGAAAGCCGCCGCGCCGGGCTGGAATTCGGCCGCCCGGTCCATATCGGCCGCAACGCCTGGGTCGGGGCCGGCGCCATCATCCTGCCCGGGGTCAGCATTGGCGAGGACGCCATCATCGGTGCCGGCAGCGTGGTGACGCGGAACGTGCCCGCCGGCGCCACCGCCTTCGGCAATCCGGCGCGGCTACGTGCCCCGGGCTGAACCGCCGCGCACCAGGCCATGCACGAAGCCCAGCTTGGCGATCACCGCCGGGCTGAGGATGAACGGGTACAGGTCCCGTGCGCCCATGCTGCGGCTCAACTCATTCATCGCCGAGGTCAGCGGCAGCCAGGCCGCCGTCAAGGTTGCGATATCGGGCGCGGCGTAGCTGTCGAAGTCGATCTCGGCGGTCAATTCGTCCCGCCGGTCCAGCTTCGGTTGCAGGCTCAGGCCGAAGGCGGCGGCCATTTCCAGCGTGTCCACCATGTGCAGGTAGTGCGCCCAGGTCTCGGCGAAATCCTCCCACGGGTGGGCGCTGGCGTAGCTGCTGACGTAGCTGTCCTGCCAGGCCGGTGGCGCGCCCTGGGCGTAGTGCCGCTGCAACGCCGCGTCGTAGTCGGCGCTCTCGTCGCCGAACAGCGCCCGGCAGGCTTCCAGTTGGCCGCCATCCCGCACCAGCCGGTCCCAGTAGTAATGCCCGCTCTCGTGGCGGAAATGGCCGAGCAGGGTGCGATAGGGCTCGCCCATCGCGGTGCGGCGCTGCTCGCGCTCGGCGTCATCGGCTTCGGCCAGCGCCAGGGTGATGAGGCCGTTGTCGTGCCCGGTCATCACCTTGGGCGCCGTCGGGGTGGGCGGGTCGGCCAGGATGTCGAAGGCCAGGCCGGTGTCGGGCTGTTCCGCCCGGCTGGGCACTGCCAGGCCAAGGCGCAGCAGGGAATAGATCAGCCGGCGCTTGGCGGCCTCGATCAGCCGCCAGGGCGGCAGGTTGGCCGGCACGCTCAGGTCGGGCACCAGGTGGTTCAGGCGGCAGGCCAGGCAGAAGCGGTCCGCCGCTGCCGCCGGCACCAGCCAGTTGCAGGCCTGCCGGGCCGCGTTGTCGCAGAAGCGCCATTGGCCCGGCTGTTCTCCGGCCTGGCCTCCTGCCTGGCCCAGGGCCTTGAACGCCTCGCCGCCGGCCGGCTCCAGCGCATGCAGCCGGCCGCTGGCGGCGCTGTAGCCCAGTTGATGCTGGCAGCGCTCGCAGAGGGTGTTCTCGAAATAGAGGAGTTGGCCGCAGGCCTGGCAGCGGAAGAGTTTCATGCGGCAGCCAACGCCGGCGGCGACCCCTGGCCGCGCGCACGAATGCGTCAGCGCACGACCGCAGCAGGGTCAGCCTGGCGGGCGGGGTGGCCTCAATCGGCTTCCAGTGGCTCCAGGTCCACGCCCACCTCCAGCCGATGCGCGCCGCCACCCAGGATGACGCCCAGCACCGGGCTGACATCGGCATAGTCGCGGCCCCAGCCGAGCACGACATGCTCCTCATGCACCACGATGCCGTTGGTCGGGTCCAGGTCCACCCAGCCATGCTCGGCGCCCAGCCAGCAGCCCACCCAGGCATGGGATTGGTCGGCGCCACGGCGGCGCACCTGGCCGGCGGGCGGCCTGGTGCGGATGTAGCCGCTGGTGTAGCGCGCCGGCAGGCCCAGATGCCGCAGCGCGCCGATCATCAGGTGGGTGAAGTCCTGGCAGACGCCTTCGCGGCGTTCCAGCACTTCGCTGATCGGCGTGCTCAGCGTGGTGACGCCGGCGCGGAAGCGGAATTCGGTGCGGATACGGTTGTTGAGCTCCAGCAATCCCTCCAGCACCGGCCGGCCGGGCGGGAAGCTGGCCCGGGCATAGGCGCCGGCGCCGGCATGGGCCGGGGCCATGCGGCTGCCGAAGACGTACTCGGCCGCCTGCCAGGCCCCGGGGCCACCGGCGCGGGCCTGGATGGCGACCTGTTCCCAGGGCGGCGTCGCCGCGGCGGCCGGGGGCGCGGGGAAGCGCACCGCCACCGTGGCCTCGGTGGTCACCTCGAATTCCGGATGCGGCAGGTCGAGGAACAGCCAGGTGACCTGGTTGCCGAAATGGTCCACGCCGTCACGCCGCCGCGCCGCGCGGGGGGTGACGGTGAGGGTGGTGTCCAGCACCTGCTGCCAGGGCAGGGCACGCGGGCGCAGATGCACCATGTGCGCGGCCAGGTCCACCGGGCTGGCGTAGCTGTAGCGGGTGGTGTGACGTACCTTGAAGATCATCAGGCCATTCCCCGCAGCGGGCGGCCCTCGGCCTCCACGCCCAGGCTGCGCACCGCCGGCAGCAGGGCGAAGTAGCGCCGGGTGATGCGGTTGGACAATTGCGCCACGGTCTCCGCCAGGGCCTTCAGCCGGGGCGCCAGCTTCACCGCGGCGCCGGCCTGCTGCGGCGCGGCCAGCACGTCGCGGGTCATGGCCTGCACCTCGTCCAGCATCTGCGCCGCGGCACTGGCCAGCGGGCTGTCGGCGCGGCCGCCCAGTTCGGCCAGCAGGTCGCGGGTGGCGGCCAACTGGAAGGCCAGGCCGCGCGGGTTGGATTCATCCGCCATCACCAGGTCCAGCACCGGGCCGGCCTGCAGCACCGACAAATAGCGGGTGCGATAGGTGATGACGCTGTCGCGCAACTCCAGCGCCAGCCGCAGCCCCGGCTCCAGCCGGCTCGGCCGGCCGAGCGCGCCGGGCTGGTCCAGCACGCAGGCCAGTTCATTGGCGATGGCGCGGGCGCGTTCCACCCGGCGGCCCAGGTCGAGGAACAGCCGGCCACCACCGCGCACCATGTTTTCCGCCGCCAGCCCGGCGACGGTGGCGGAGAATTGCAGCACCCCGGTCATCGCCTGGGACAGCGTGTCCAGCCCCTTGGCGCCGGACCGGCCTTCCCGCACCCGATGCAGGGAAGCGGTGAGCGTGCGCAGCGAATGGTGCAGCGTGCCATAGACCTCCCCGGTCAGGCGGTCCCGCAGCAGTTCGGCCAGGCGGTGAACCTCGCTCAGCAGGCCGGCCAGCGGACCTTCAGGGCCGGCCACCTGGCGCAACTCGGCGCCCAGCGCGGCCACGCCCAGGCCCCGCACCGCTTCCGCCTTCACCAGCCGGGCGGCGATGAGGCATTCGGTCAGGCTGTGCAGTTCCGCCACTTCGCGCGGCGTCGGCGTTGGCCGTTCGACCCAGGCGATGGCCAGCCGCAGCAGCCGCGCCGCGCCTTCCAGCCGTTCCAGGTAGCGGCCGAGCCAGAAGAAGTTGTCCCCCACCCGGCTGGGCAGGTCGCCGGTGGTGCGGCGGATCGGCAGTGCCGAGACCCCCAGATTGGCCGGGCCGAGGAGTTCGGTCTCCTCCTCCGCCGCCACCCAGACATCCTTGGAGAGCGCATGCAGCGGCAGCCGGCCCACCACCAGGTCCTGTTCCGACAGCACCCGGGCGAGGCCGCCGGGCATGGCCTGCCACTGGCTGCCATCGAACACCAGGAACAGCCGCACCACCACCGGGCGCGGCACCATGCCCTCGGGGCCGACGCACGGCGCCACGGAAGGCCGGATCGGCGGCAGGGCGACGTATTCCTCGCCACTGCTGGCGATGCGGCCGGCCAGTTCGGCCCGCGCCGCCAGGTCCAGCTGGCTGGCGGCCACCGGGTTCTCGGTGCCGTCGAAGGCGGAACGGATGCGCCAGGCCGGCAGGTCCGCCAGCACCGTTTCGGCCGCCGCGGCCTGGCCCAGCCACAGCGCCGGCAGGCTGGGCAGCAACAGTTCCTCCCCCAGCAGGCGGCGGGCCAGGGCGGGCAGGAAGGGCGCCAGGGCGGGCGCTTCGGCAAAGCCGGCGCCGGGGTCGTTCACCACCCGCACATTGCCTTCGCGCATCGCGTCCAGCAGGCCGGGGATGCCATCGGCGGCGCCTGATTCCAACTCCAGCGGGTCCAGCGTGCGGCCGTCCTGCCGGCGCAGCAGCACATCCACCCGTTGCAGCCCGCGCAGGGTCTTCAGGAACAGCAGGCCGTCGCGCACCGTCAGGTCGCCGCCTTCCACCAGGCTGCAACTCAGCTCGCGCGCCAGCACCACATGTTCGAACCACAGCTTGTCGCTGGGGCCGGCGGTCAACAGCGCCAGGCCGGGATTGCCGCCGGGCTGCGGCGCCAGGCGCTGCATGGCGTCCTGCCAGGTCTCGAAGAACGGCTTCAGCCGGCGCAATTGGGTGGAGCGGAACAGCTCCGGCACCACGCGGGCCAGGGCGCGGCGGTTTTCCAGCGCATAGGCCACGCCGGCGGCATCCGCGGTGCGGTCCGCCAGCACCTGCCACTGGCCGTCCGCGTCGCGCATCAGCTCGGCGGAATAGAGTTGCAGCCGGGGGCCGGGGCTGGTGCCGTCGGTGACCTGACAGGGCCGCAGGAAGGCCGGGTTGGCATAGACCAGCGCCGGCGGCAGCAGGCCCTCGGCCAGCAAGGTCTGCGGGCCGTAGACATCGGCCAGCACCGCGGCCAGCAGCCGGGCACGCTGCGCCAGCCCCGCGGCCAGGGTGGCGAATTCGGCGGCGCCCAGCGGCAGCGGAATCGGGTCGCAGCGCCAGCCCACCGGCGCGGCGCCAGGCAGCAGGCTGGTCAGCCCCTCATCCTGGAAGATGCGGTCCAACTGCTGGCCACGCTCCGCCAGCACGTCACGACCCAGTCCGGTCAGCGTCGCGTGCAGCAGGCGCCAGGGTGGACGCAGCCCGCCGCTGCCATCCACCATTTCATCCCGGGGTTCGTTCATTGAACCGGGATGCTAGACCACCGCACCCCGGCGCAGGTCAAGGGTGCGTGGCATTTCCAGCGATACAACCGGCTCCGGCGCTTCCATCGGGCCCGGGGTATGGCCGAACGGGAAGAAGCGAATCCGGCGCCGCGCCTCGGCTTCGTTGGCGTTCACCGGCAGGGTTTCGTAGTTGCGCCCGCCGGGGTGGGCCACATGATGGGTCAGCCCGCCCAGGCTGCGCCCGGTCCAGCGGTCATACACGTCGAAGGTCAGCGGGGTTTGCGCCGGCACGGTGGGGTGCAGGGCAGAGGGCGGGGCCCAGGCCTTGAAGCGCACGCCGCCGACGAACTCGCCCTCGCGCTCGGTGCGGGTCAGCGGCACGGCCTGGCCGTTGCAGGCCAGGATGTAGCGCTCCTCCACCCAGCCGGAGACCTTGGCCTGGACCCGTTCGCAGGAACTGTCGACATAGCGGGCAGTGCCGCCGGCGGCGGCTTCCTCGCCCAGCACGTGCCAGGGTTCCAGCGCGTGGCGCAACTCCAGCCCGGTGCCGCGCACCGTCACCTCGCCGATCTTCGGGAAGCGGAATTCCTGGTGCGGCACGAACCAGGCCGGGTCCAGGGCGAAGCCGTGGTCGCCCAGTTCGGCCAGCACGTCCTGGAAGTCCTGGTTGTTGTAGTGCGGCATCAGGAAGTCGTCGTGGATGCGGGTGCCCCAGCGCACCAGCTTGCGCTCATACGGGCGCTGCCAGAAGGCGGCGACGGCGGCGCGCATCAGCAGCGTCTGCGCTGCCGACATGCGGGCATGCGGCGGCATTTCCGCCGCGCGGTATTCCACCAGCCCGAGCCGGCCGCTGGAGCTGTCCGGCGAGTACATCTTGTCGATGCAGAACTCGGTGCGGTGGGTGTTGCCGGTGACATCCGCCAGGATGTTGCGGAACACCCGGTCCACCAGCCAGGGCGGGCTGGGCTGGTCGCGCCGGATCTGGGTGAAGGCGAACTCCAGCTCCGCCACGCTGTCCATCCGCGCCTCGTCGATGCGCGGGTGCTGGCTGGAAGGCCCGATGAACAGCCCGCTGAACAGGTAGGACATGCTCGGGTGGTTGTGCCAGAAGCCAAGCAGGCTCTTCAGCAGGTCCGGCCGGCGCAGGAAGGGGCTGTCGCTGGCCTGGGCCGCGCCCATGACGATATGGTTGCCGCCGCCGGTGCCGACATGCCGGCCATCCAGCATGAACTTCTCGGCTGCCAGGCCAACCTGGCGGGCTTCCTCGTACAGCGTTTCGGTGCGCTCCACATGCTCGGCCCAGCTGGCCGAGGGGTGGATGTTCACCTCGATGACGCCCGGGTCGGGCGTAACCGAGAAATGCGTCAGCCGCGGGTCGCGCGGCGGCAGGTAGCCTTCAAGGATCACCTTGCGGCCCATCTCCTCGGCGGTGTCCTCCACCGCGGCGGTCAGGTCCAGCCAGTCCTCGGCCTGCATCAATGGCGGGAAGAAGATGTGCAGCAGGCCGCCACGCGCCTCCACCGCCAGCGCGGTGCGCACCAGCCCGGGCTCGCCCCGGCCCACCACCGGCAGGTCCTGTGCGCGCGGGCGGAAGGCGTCCAGCCCCTCGCCCATGCCGGCGCCGCCCTGGCCCTGCGGGCCACGCAGCGCATGGGTGCGGGCATAGGGGTTCTCGCCCTCGCTCGGCGAAGGCGCGCGGCGGAAGGCCTGGCGCGGCGGCAGCGGCGGCAGGCTCTCGAACGGGTCGCGCTCGTATTCGGCCTGGATGCTGGCCGGGTCCGCCCAGGGCAGGCTTTCCAGCGGCAGGCGCAGGCCCACCGGGCTGTCGCCGGGGATCAGGAACATATGGTTGCCGCGGAAGAACCATTTGCCCGAGCGCCAGCGGCGCACGCCGTCCTGCATCACGCGTTGCAGCGGCAACACGCTGCCCACCGGGCTGGCCAGCCCCTGGGCGAAGACCTTGGCCATGCGTTCCCGCTCCAGCGGGTCGCGCAGCCGGGCGTCCTCGACCACCACATTGGCCGGCAGCCGGTGTTCCTTCCACAGGTAGTAGTGGATGTCCTCATAGGCCGGGTTCACCAGGCCGGGGTCCAACTGCAACCGCTCGGCCAGCAGGGCGGCGAAGCGGGCGGCCTCGGTGGCGGTGGCGGTGTCCTTGTCGTCGTCGGAAGCCAGCAGGGCGGGGTTGCGCCACACCGCCTCGCCATCCGTCCGCCAATGGGAATACAGCGCCCAGCGCGGCAGTTGCTCGCCGGGGTAGTGCTTGCCCATGGCGTATTGCAGCGCGGCGCCCGGCGACCAGTGCGGCACCAGCCGGCGCAGCAGGCGGCCAGCATAGGCGCGCTTGGTCGGGCCCAGCGCGTCGGTATTCCATTCCGCCGCGTCCATGTCGTCGGCGGCGATGAAGGTGGGCTCGCCGCCCATGGTCAGCCGCACGTCGCCGCGCTTCAGCGCCACGTCCACCTTGTGGCCGGTGGCCAGGATGTCCTGCCACTGCCGTTCGGTGTAGGGCTTGGTGACGCGCGGGGTTTCCTTCACCCGGGTCACGGTCATGGCGAAGTCGAATTCGGTCTCGGCCGGTTCGGCCATGCCGGTGATGGCGGCGGCCGAGGCCGGCTCCGGGCTGGCTGCCAGCGGGATATGCCCCTCGCCGGTCAGCAGGCCGCTGGTCGCGTCCAGCCCCACCCAACCGGCGCCGGGCAGGTACACCTCGGCCCAGGCGTGCAGGTCGGTGAAGTCGGCGGAGGGGCCCTCGGCGCCCTCGATCGGCTTCACATCCGGCACCAGCTGGATCAGGTAGCCAGAGACGAAGCGCGCCGCCAGGCCCAGGTTGCGCAGCACCTGCACCAGCAGCCAGGCGCTGTCGCGGCAACTGCCCTTCTGCTTGCCCAGCACTTCCTCCGGCGTCCACACGCCGGGCTCCAGCCGCACCACGTATTCCGTGCGTTCCTGAATCTGCCGGTTCAGGTCGATCAGCAGGTCGATCGTGCGCTTGGCCTCGCGCGGGATGCCGGCGAGGAAGCCCTTCAGCAGCGGCCCGACCGGGGCGCATTTGCGGAACGGGGCGAGTTCTTCCTCCAGCACCGGGTCGTAGGTGAAGGGGAAGGTCTCGGCTTCCGGTTCCAGGAAGAAGTCGAACGGGTTGATGGTGGCCATGTCGGCCACCAGGTCCACCGTGACATCGAAATGGGTCACCCGTTCCGGGAACACCACGCGGGCAAGGAAATTGCCCTGCGGGTCCTGCATCCAGTTCAGGAAGTGCGGCTGCGGCTCGATCTTCAGCGCGTAGCTGATGATGGGCGTGCGGGCGTGCGGCGCCGGGCGCAACCGAATGGTCTGCGGCCCCAGCGAGACAGCGCGCTCGTACTTGTAGGAGGTGCGATGGTGCAGGGCGACGTGCAGGGACATGGTGGCCTGGATGCGGTTTGGGCTGAACAGGCTGGCAGGCTAGCAAGAAGCGCACCCGCGGCCTGAGGCGGCGGATAGGGCAGCAAGCCGGACAAGTCCACGGTTAACGCCAGCCGCGCCCCGCCGGGGATGCATGGCTGGGCGAAACGGTTCGAGGGCCGCGGCCCATTTGCGCGGCTATTGCCCTTTATCTGGGCAATGCCGCCCTGGTGCCCTCAGCCGCGGGCTTCGGCCAAGGTGCGCAACAGCCGGTCGAAGCGGTCCCCGGCCAGGGAAACGGTGTCCAACAGCATGTCGTCCAACTCATCCGCCTGGGCCTTGCCGTCCTCCTCCAGCACCACCTTGCCGCCATTGGCCTTGCGCTGCTGCGCGGTGCGCAGGCGGTCGGCCAGGAACAGCGCGATGGCGCGGTAGAAGCGCATGCCGAAGCCGGCATCGGCGGCGATCTTCTCGTTCAGCGCGTCCTTCGGCACCTCCAGCACCAGGGCCGGGCCGGCGCCCAGCACGGTGGCGGAAGGCGGCGCGCTGTCCACGAAGCTCATCTCGCCCAGCATCTCACCCTGCTGCAACGTGGCCACCCGGCCGATGCCGGCCACATCCACCACCAGGCTGCCCTCGATGAGGATGAACAGCGACGGGCTGCGTTCCCCCTGGCGGATGATGGCCTCCCCCGGTGCCACCCGGCGCTTGCTGCCCACGCGGGACAGCCACTGAACATCCAGGTCGTCCAGTTGCCCAAGCATGTAGAGCACCTTGCGCATGTCGCTTACCTCATCAGGCCAGTTGGCGCCGGGCAAGGTCCTGGAACAGGCCCGGCGTGGTGGACAATGTCGCGAAGCTGCCTTCCTGCACCAGGCGGCCCCGGTCCAGCACCAAGACCCGGTCGACCTTTTCAATGGTGGAAAGTCGGTGGGCGATGATGATCCGGGTCAAGGCCAGTGCCGCCACCGCCTCGGTGACGATCGACTGGGTACGGTTGTCCAGCGCGCTGGTGGCTTCGTCCAGCAGCAGCACGCGCGGCTGCCGGGCCAGGGCGCGGGCGATCATCAGCCGCTGGCGCTGGCCGCCGGAAAACGAGGCCCCGCCATCGGTCAGCATGGTGTGCATGCCCATCGGCATGGCCTTCACATCGGCTTCCAGGCCCGCCAGCCGCACTGCGTGCCAGGCTTCCTCCAGGCTGATCGGTCGGCCGCCGCCGATATTCTCGATGATGCTGCCCGGCTGGATCCGGCCATGCTGCAGCACCACGCCCACCTGCCGGCGCAGCGCCACCGTGTCCAGCGTCGCCAGGCTGCGGCTGTCGTAGCGGATCTCGCCTTCCTGTGGTTCCTCGAAGCCCAGCAGCAGGCGCATCACGGTGGATTTGCCGCAGCCGGAAGGCCCGACGATGGCGACGAACTCGCCCGGGCGGATGCCGAAGGAAAGCTGGCTCAGCGCCGGCGGTGCGTCCTTGGCATAGCTGAAGGTCACGCCGCTGAACTCGATGGCGCCGGAAACCACGCCCGGCGGCTCCCGCGCCGGGCCCGATTCCGGCCGGGCTTCCAGCAGCGGCCGGGCGCGTTCGTACAGCGGCATCAGCCCCAGCATCTGGGTGGCGGCCTGCACCAGGCTGGTGAGCCCGGCGGTCAACTGGCCGAAGGCGGCGCTGAACGCCACCCAGGCGCCGAGCCCCAGGTCCAGCGGTTCCGGCAGCGGCGCCAGCGGGTCCAGCGGCGTGGTCGGCTGCGGCAATTGCAGTGCCAGCCGGGCGCCGATGACGAACAGCAGGGCCATGCCCACCGGCAGCAGCACCGCCAGCACCACGCTCTGCATAACCGCCGCCCGGCGCACCGCCAGGAAGGCGTCCCGCTGCGCGCCGAACAGCCGGGCCCAGAGCGCGAAGGCGCGGTCCGCCGCCGCCGCCACCTTCAGCTTGGCCACGCCGGAGATGCATTGCAGCACGAAGCCCTCGGCCAGGCCGCGCCGGTTGGCCAGCAGCCGTTCGCGGTGCAACTGTACCAGCGCCAGCCCCGCGCCCACCATGGTCTGCACCACCGCGATGCCGAGCCCGGCCAGCGCCAATTCCCGGCTGCACCCCAGCATCACCGCCAGGTTGACCAGGGACAGCAGGCCGGCGAACAGGGCGGTCAGCGTGGTGCCGGTGAGCATGCGGCGCATTTCCTGCACCGCCATGGCGCGGTCGGCCAGGTCGCCGGCGGTGAAGCGTTTGAAGAAGCTGGCATGCAGCCGCAGCAGCCGGTCGAACAGGGCGGGCTGGGAGTTCAGGTCGAACCGGCTTTCCAGCCGCAGCAGCAGCAGCGCCCGCACCACGTTCACCGCCGCCGCGCCCAGCGCCGCCGCCACCAGCCCCATCGCCAGCACCGCGATCTGGTTCACCGCCGAGGACGGGATGACGCTTTCCACCAGCACCCCGGTGGCCAGCGGCACGCCCAGGCCCAGCACCGAGCCGATCAGCGAGGCGACCAGCAACTGCGCCGGCAGCGGCCCGCCGCCGGCCAGGGCGAAGCGCATCAGCTTCAGTGGCGCCGGCGTCACCTCCGGCATGGTGCGATAGAGCATCCAGGCGGTGGTGGAGAGTTCCGCCGCCGCGGCGGCATCCACCGGGCGGGAGGTATTGCCGCGCGGGTCCCACAGCCGGTAGCGGCCGCGGCCGGTGGGCAGCAGCGCCACCGCCGCGGCATCCGCCTGGCGCAGCACCAGCAACGGGCCATGGTCCTGCCGCCACCAGGCTTCGCGCAGCAACACCCGGCGGGCGCGCAGCCCGGCCTCGTCGATCAGCGCGTCCAGCCGCTGCGGGCCGGGCGGCAGGGCGGAAAGCGGCCGGGTCAGGTTCAGCGGCGCCTGGCCGATGGCCAGGGCGACGCGGGCGATGGCGCGCAGGTCGTTGTCCTCGCCCACGCGCAATTCGGGTTCCACCCCGGCGAAGCCGCCCAGTTGCGCCAGCCCGCCGGAAAGCGTGCGCCGCGTGGCCGCGGCGCTGCGCGCCAGTTGGCCGGCCAGCGCCGCCACCCGTGCCGCCACCAGCGCGGCGGCGCGGGCGAGCAGCGCGGCATGCCATTCGGCCAGCCCCGCCGCCAGTTCCGGCGTGCCGAGCAGGGCCTGGGTCGCCACCAGGCGCAGCCGGCTGTCCACCGCCACATGCGGCGGCGCCGAGGCGCTGACCGGCACCGGCGCGCCGCCCGGCACCACCAGCTGGCCGGCGGTGGTGCGCAGCCCGCCTTCCTGCACACTGGCCCACAGCACCTGCTGGCCATGCGCGGCCAGTGCGTTGCCGGCCTTCAGCGCCATGCTGCCGGGCAACGCCAATTGCACGTCGCCCCAGTTCAGCCGGGGGTCGCGGAACACCTCGTCGCAACAGGAAATCCAGGCCTCGATCGCGTCGGCGCTGGGCTTGCCGGCCGGCACCGCCACGGCCTCGGCGCCCAGGCCGCCCACCGCCAGCAGGGTCCAGCCGGCTTCCGCCACCGGCTGGTCCAGCCCCAGCAGCGGCATGCCCTGGGCCAGCCGCAGCAGGAAGTGCCGCCGCCCAGCCGGCCGCCCGCCCAGCAACTGCACCGCGAAGACATCCACATAGCCGGCCTGCACCCGCCAGATGCCGGCCAGGTTGTGCAGGGTGCGCGGCGCATCCGCGTTCAGCGGCAGCAGGCCGGGGGTGTCGCTCATGGCGTGGCCCCGGCGAACAGCCCGGCATAGGTGCCGCCGGCCGCCATCAGTTCCGGGTGGGTGCCGCGTTCCACCACCTGGCCGCGGTTCAGCACCACGATCTGGTCGGCGTCGCGCACGGTGGAGAGCCGATGGGCGATGATGAGGCTGGTGCAGCCACGGCGGCGGATGCCTTCGTCGATGCGCTGTTCGGTCACCGGGTCCAGCGCGGCGGTGGCTTCGTCCAGCACCAGGGCGGAGGGGCTGCCGACCAGGGCGCGGGCAATCTCCAGCCGCTGGCGCTGGCCGCCGGAGAAGTTGGCGCCGCCTTCGGCCACCAGCGTGTCCAGCCCACCCGGGCGCACCGCCACCTCGGCGTGGATCTCGGCGTCCTTCAGCGCGTCCACCAGCGCGGCTTCGGGCTGGGTGCGGTCCCACAGGGTCAGGTTGTCCCGCACCGTGCCGGCGAACAGGAAGATGTCCTGGTCCACATAGGCCAGGGAAGCCGCCCGCAGCGCCGGCGGAATGCTGTGCAACGGCCGGCCATCCACCAGAATCTCCCCTGTCCAGGGCTCCAGCAGGCCGCACATCAGCCGGCCGATGGTGGACTTGCCACTGCCCGAGCCGCCCACCAGCGCCACCCGCATGCCTGGTTCCAGCACCAGGTTGAAGCCCTGCACCAAGGGCGGGTCGGCCGGGCTGTAGCCGAAGCTGATGTCGCGGAACTCCACCCTGCCGTCCAGCCGCGCCTGTTCCGGCAAGGCCGGGCCGGCCAATGCGGGGGTGGCAGCCGGGGGCGCGCCGGCCAGCAAATCATTGATGCGGTTCAGGTCGCCCTGCGCCTGGCGGGCGCGTTCCACCAACGCCACCAACTGGGCGAAGGGGCCGACGAAATTGGCCATGAGCAGTTGCAGCGCCAGCAGCGAGCCGATGGTCAACTCGCCATCGATCACCCGGTAGCCGCCCACCACCAGCACCGCGCAACTGCCGATGGCCCCCAGCAGCGAGGGCGCAACGCCAACCACGCCGTTCAGCAGCCCCAGCGCCTGTTGCCCGGCCATGGTGCGGGCGTGGTAGCCGGCCCAGCGGGCAAACGCCTCACCCTCGCCGCCGGAGACCTTGATGGTCTCGATGCCGACGATGGCGCCGATGGCGGCGCCGGTCATGCGGCCCTGGTCCAGCGAGATGGCGCGGTTCAGTTCCACCGCGCGGCGCCGCAGCAGGCGCAGCAGCAGCAGGTTGGTCAGCGGCACCAGCAACGCCACCGCGGCCACGATGGGGTCGAAGATCGCCATCGCCACGGCATAGACCAGCACCGCGATCATGTTGAACGCGGTGGTCGCCACCTCGCCCGACAGCAGGGAGGAGACGCGGTCGGCGCAGGCGACGCGGGTGGCGAGTTCGCCGGCATAGCGCTGGTTGAAGAAGGCGAGGGACTGCGCCATCAGGCTGCCCATCACCCGGGCCGACAGCACCGCCGCCAGCTTGCCTTCCAGCCGCAGCAGGTACTTCTGTTGCAGATGCACCACCAGCGCCCGCAGCGCGCCCGCCGCCACCACCACGGCGCAGAGCGGCAGCAGCCAGTCCTGCAACCGCTGCAGCAGCACCTTGTCGACGAACAGCTTGGAAAGCCCCGGGATCAGCAGCCCCGGCACCACCAGCATCAGGCTGAAGGCGCACACCAGCGCCACGGCGGAACGGGAGTTGCGCAGCAGGCGCAAAATCTCCCGCAAGGGCTGCGGCCGGTGGCCGGCGGGGGTGAAGTCCTCCCCGGGCGTCAGCGCCAGCACCACGCCGGTGAAGTGCTGGCTGAACTCCGCCTTGCGGTAGCGGCGGCGGCCGCGCGCCGGGTCGTTGATGAGGGCGTAGTCGCCGCGAAAGCCCTCGAACACCACGTAGTGGTTGAAGTTCCAGTGGATGATGGAGGGCATCGGCAGGTCGGGCAGGCCCTCCGGTTCCTTGCGGAAGCCCTTGGCCACCATGCCGAAGGACCGCGCCGCCTTCAGGATGTTGGACGCCTTGCTGCCATCCCGGCTGACCCCGCACAGGATGCGCAATTCCTCCAGCGGCACCCAGCGGCCATGGAAGGCCAGCACCATGGCCAGCGCCGCGGCGCCGCATTCCACCGCGGCCATCTGCAGGATGGTGGGGGTGCGTCGCCGTTGCCACAGCTTGCGCAGCCAGCGCGGTGGCTTCATCGGCCGGCGCCGGCCAGCCGCTGGGCGAAGGGCAGGATGAGGTTGAACGGCGCTTCTTCCCGCACCGTGATCCAGGCGCGCAGCGTGGTGCCGCTGGTCAGCTCCAGCAGCGGCCCGGCGCCCGAGGTCCAGGCATAGCCGGTGGCGGTGGTGGCCGGGGTCAGGTCGATGCGGGTTTCATACGGCGCGCCGGCGCCGGCGAAGGCGTTGACCAGGTTCTGGTTCTGCAACTGTGCCAGCATGCCCTGCGGGCTGGACGGAAAGGCCGAGACATCGGCCACCGCACCCAGCAGCGTGCCATATTCCTCCTTCCGCACCGTGGAGGGTGCCAGCCGCGCGGCCAGGCCGGCGACCACCTTCTTGCCGTGCTCGGTCGGCACGTACACCACCGCCTGCAACCGGCGGCCCTCGGTTTCCACGTTCAGCACCAGCGCGTTGATGGCCAGCAGCTGGCCCTCCGCCACCGCCAGTTCGGTCACCCGGCCGGTGGTGGGGGCCACCACCTGCTGGGCGTTCTCCAGCGTCAGCTTCAGCTCCGCCACCAGGCGCTCGGCCTCGGCGGCGGCGCGGCGGGCCTCGGCCAGGTCGCGTTCGGCCTGGGCCTGGAATTGCAGCAGCGTGGTGTCCAGCTCGGCCAACTTGGCGCGGTTCTCGCTGATGTCCTGCCGCGCCTGGGAGATGTTGACCCGCACTTCCTCGACCTGGTCCTCCGAGACCAGGCTTTCCCGCCGCAGCCCCTCGCGGCCGCGCAACTGCACCTGCAACCGGGCCATGCGCTCGGTGGTCAGGCTGATGATCTCGCGGTAGGCGCGGCGGCGTTCCTCGGTGTTGCTCAGCATGGCGGCGTCCTGGCGGGCCAGGTCCTCCTGCCGGCGGGTCAGCTCGGCGCGCTGCTCCTCGGCCGCGGCCTCGGCGTTGCGCAGCTTCAGCTCGGCCTCGTCCTGGTTCAGCGTGGCGATGACCTGGCCGCGCGTCACCGTGTCGCCCGGCTTCACCTTCAGCTGGTCCACCGTGCCGGCCGCGGGCGCCAGCGCGCCGATGACCCGGCCACTCTCGCTCACCAATATGCCGGCGGCCTCCACCTCGGTGCGGATGGTGCCGAGGAAGCCCCAGGCCAGGAAGGCGGCCAGCACCAGCCCCAGCCCCAGCGCCGCGATCCAGCCCTTCACGTCGGCCACCGTCACCAGCTCGTCCAGCTGTTCGGGGGAAGCCAGCTTGTCCAGCGCGGTCTGCCGGTACAGCTTGTTGGGCTCGGTCTGTGCGCTCATCGCCGGGCCTCAGGCTGCGGCATGGCTGGCGGCGCGCACCAGGGCGTCCCGCACATACATCGCCTTCATGCGGTGATAGAATTCCAGCGGGTCCATCGCCCCGCTGTCGATGACGACATTGGCGAAGAACTGGTATTCGAAGAACACCATGCGCCGCCGCAGCGCCTCATAGTCATAGGGCTGCGCCAGCAGGTCCATCTCGCGCGCGCCCAGGTCGACGCAGAAATAGCTGAAGGGCCGGCCACAGGCCGCGGCCATCTCACCGCGCACCCGGGTCATGAAGCGGTCGATGTTGGCGGTCTCGGTCGCGGTCAGCGCCATGTACTCGGCGCCCTGGGCCATGTTGCCGCTGAGGGTGATGAACAGCCGCTCGCCCGGCGGCACCACGTCCCACACCCGGTGCCGGTAGCGGTCGCGCAGCGCCGCCAGCCCGCGCGCGCCCAGCTGCGCCTTGCGGTCCATCACCTGCTGGTACAGCGGCCGGCCATCGGAAACGAAGGACGGGCAGCGCTTGTCGTACACCACCCGCCACTGCCGCCCGGCGGTGTCGGTGTAGACCATGTAGCGGAAGTCCCGCACCACCGGCAGGCTGGGCTGCACCAGGTAGTCGTTGGGGGTGAACAGCAGGTATTCCAGCACCTCCTCCACGCGGGAGGTGCGCACCAGGCCAATGCCCTTGGAGCCGTCCTTCGGCTTCAGCAGCCATTCCGTCCAGCCACCCTCCAGCAGGCGCTGGCGCAGCGCTGCCGGGTCGAAGGGGCCGGCCGGCACCAGAATGGTCTCCGGCGCATAATAGCCCAGGCCGCGCATCAGCTCGACGAAGGCGACCTTGTCGTTCAGCTGGGCCACCCGCGGGTCGGCCCACATGTCCAGCACCCGGGCGAAGCGCAGCATCAGCCGCATGGTCAGCGGGTGCCAGTCGCGCCAGTTGGTGGAGCCGGTGGCGGCCTCGGCGCGTTCCACCTGACGGCTGCCCAGGCGGCGCATGGCGGCCACCAGCGCGTCCACCTCGGCTTCGGTCACCCGCCCGGCGGGCAGCAGGGCCGCGTGTTCGTGCGGCGTCAGCAGCGCAGGCCGCATGGTCATGGTACCCCCGGGCAGGCGGGCCCCGGCGCGTGGCGCGGCGGGGGCGCCCTGTCGGCCCTGTAGATCACGCTGCCGAATGGCAACCCTGGGTTGAGAAGCAGCCTGCGCGGCATGGCGCCGCCCGTGGTCCGCGGGTTATTCGAAGATGGTCGTCGGGTCGAAGATCGGCAGCACTTCCGGCTCCTCCTCCTCCTCGTCCTTGCCGACATTGCGCTTCATGCCGCCGGACACCTGGTCGAGAATGCTGTCGTCGATCTGGTCCAGCTCGTTCTCGGACTTGATCTTGCGGATCATGGTGTTGTCCTCGGCCTTGGGATCGTCGGGCATGCTGCTCTCCTTGCGTGGGTTGGCAGTCATTGATTTGGGCGGCGGGACAGCCATTGCGATGGTTCGAGGCAGGGCGGCGGGCGGCCGGTGGCGACAATGCCCCCGAAACGCTTCCGTCTTTTAGGTATTCCAATTCTTCCCCGTCAATCCGTTACCCTGCCCAGGGTTGTCCAAGGGGTTCCCATGGGGTTTCCCAAGGGGCGGCGCTTGGCCCGGCCCTTGGCGCCAGGCGCTGCTCAACATTGCGTGACCACTCGGGCGACGCCGGCTTGACCGCCTGCCGGTTCCGGCCACCATGGCCGGGCAAACGGCAAGGGGGAACGACCATGAGCGAGATCCGCATCGTGGCGAAGGGACTGGGCTTTCCGGAAGGCCCGGTGGCGATGGCCGATGGTTCGGTCATCCTGGTGGAGATCAATGGCGGCTGGGTCACCCGCGTGGCGGCCGATGGCACGGTAACCCGGCTGGGCCAGCCCGCCGGCGGCCCGAACGGCCTGGCGATGGGCCCCGACGGCGCGCTGTACTGCTGCAACAATGGCGGCGCCCGCTACATTCCCGGCCACTTCGCCGGCCAGGGGCCTTCGGCGGACTATGTCAGCGGCAGCATCCAGCGGGTAGACCCGGTGAGCGGCGCGCGGGAGACCCTGTTCACCCAGGCCAGCGACCACAAGCTTTCCGCCCCGAACGACATCGTGTTCGACCGCCATGGCGGCTACTACTTCACCGACCTGGGCAAGCGCTACCCGCACAGCCGCGACCATGGCGGGCTGTACTACGTGGCCCCGGGCGGCGGCGCGGTGCAGACACTGGCCTACCCGATCCTCAGCGCCAATGGCGTTGGCCTGTCGCCGGATGAGCAGACCATCTACGTGGCCGATACCGAATCCGCCCGGCTCTGGGCCTTCGACCTGGCCTCTCCCGGCGTGCTGAAGCCGGCGCCGGCGCCCTCGCCGCATGGCGGGCGCTTCCTCGGCGGGCTGCCGACCTTCTCCCGCTTCGACAGCCTGGCGGTGCTGGCTTCCGGCAATATCGCCGTGGCCACGCTGGTGACCGGGCAGATCACCACCTTCGCGCCCGATGGCCGGGTGCTGCACCAGGTGGCGATGCCCTGCACCCACCCGACCAATATCTGCTTCGGCGGGCCGGACATGCGCACCGCCAGCATCACCCTGTCCGGCGTGGGCGAACTGGCGCAGATGCAATGGCCGGAGCCGGGGCTGCGGCTGAACTTCCAGCAATAGGGCGCGGGTTGGCGGGGCCGCTTTTGCGCACCAAGGTGAGCGGAACATGCCCCGGCCGACCGGCGAATCCCAGGCCGGCCACCCAGGCCCGGCACGACCCAGGCTGGCGCAACCCAGGGGTACGAGCCAGGGGCATGACCCGGGCGCAGCCCAGTCGGGGTGGCCCTGGCGGGGCGGTTCAGGCCGGCTCCAACTCCCGCTCGGCCATCATGCGCTGGAAGGCCGGGCGGGCGTGGCAGGTGGTGAGCCAGCCACGCAGCGCCGGCAGCCCCTCGAACAGTTCGGGCGCCGGCAGGGCGTAGCGCACCACCTCGGAGACGTTGATATCCGCCACGGTGAAGCGCCCACCCACCAGCCAGCCGGTGGCCGCCAGCGCCTGGTCCAGCACCGCGAAGGGGGCGCGCAGCGCGGCGATGGCGGCCTCGGCCACCGCGGCGTCGCGTTCCGCCGGCGGCTTGCCGGCGCGGTGGTACAGCACCTGGATCGAATGCGGCTCCACCTCGGTGGCGGCCCACAGCGCCCACATGCCCAGCAGGCCATCCTCCGCCGCATCGGCCGGCCCCAATGCGCCGCCGTATTTCCGCGCCAGGTACAGGTTGATGGCCAGGCTTTCGTGCAGCGCCAGCCCGCCATCCTCCACCGAGGGGATATGACCGTTCGGGTTCACCGCCAGGAAGGCCGGGGAGCGGGTGTGCAGCGGCGCATCGGGCGCCTCCGGATTGGCCAGGCGATAGGCCTGGATCACCGGCACGTGGCGGAACGGCAGGCCGGCCTCATGGGCCAGCCAGATATTGCGTGAGGCGCGGCTGCGATAGACGCCATAGATGGTCAGCACGGGCAGGGCTCCTGGCAGGGGTGCTTCAGGGGGTGGCTTCGGCGGTGTGCAGGGCGGTGGGCGCCGGCGCGGCCGCCGCCACCGCATGTTCCAGCAGACTGTAGAAGCGATGATAGGTCACCGCGAAGCGGTCCCGGTCCGGAATGCCGGGCTGGCGCAGCCACCAGGCCAGCGGCTGCCGCCGGGCCAGCGCCAGCCGGTGCTGCGCCGCCACCCAGGCACGGTTGCGCTGGGGTTCGTACTGGGTCGGATCGGCCTGGATGGCGTCGAACCAGCCCTGGTAGGGGCCGACGAATTCGGCGTCGTAGAAAATCAGTTTCAGCCCGGTCTCATAGACCTCGTTCGGCTGTTGCGGCGGGCGGCTTTCCATCAGCGCGCCGGCGCGCACCGGCAGTTGGCCGTAGTCCAGCAGCGCCCGCCGGGCGGCGGCGTCGCTGTGCAATTCCAGCGGGTCCAGCAGCCCCACATCCGCCACGCGCTGCATCAGGTTGACGAATTCGTTGCGCGGCACCGGGAAGTCCAGCACCGAAACCAGCCAGGGGCGGCCAGTGCGCCATTCCGGCCATAGCCCGGCGGCGGCCAGGGCGTTGTGCGCCAGGTGGATGCAATTGTCCTTGAACAGGTTCCAGTGGAACACCTCGCCATGGTCCCGGTAGGGCGCGTTCTGGGCGTTGAGGAAGGTCACCATGCTGGCCATCTGTGCCCGGTTCACCGGCACCCGGGCACAGAACCGGCCGCGGCCCAGGCTGATGCCATAGTCGGTGGAGACCGAGACCTGCTGCACCCATTCCTCCCGCGGCATGCCGGCGGGCATGTCGGCGAAGACCTCGGGGTGGAACTCCACGCCGTCATACAGCCCCAGGCGGCGCGCCTCGGCCATCACCGCGGCGTGGCCGGCGCGGGTCAGTGGCTGGTCGGGCGCCAGGTTGCCGTTCAGGAAAAAGTCCCGCCCCGGGGTCGCCACCCATTTGGCGTTGCGGAAATGCGCGTTCATGCTCAGGCCCACGCCATCCGCCGGCTCGGCCCCTGGCTCGTCGCACAGCTGGATGGTGGTTTGGCCACGGTGGGCGGCCCGGCAGGCGCCATTCAGGAAGAACACCGAATGGCCGCCGATGTCGCCGCGCACCGTGGCGCCGAAGCCCGGCTTCTGCAGAATTTGGGAAACCGCGCAGAACTCGGCGAAGTAGCTGGCCAGGGAGGCGAGCGGCTGCCCGGCCGGGGTGCCGGGGCGGCTGAAGTCCACCATGGCGCAGCCGGTGAGCCACAGCCCCAGCCAAGGTGCCAGCAAGCGGCCGAAGCGCATCAACACCCTCCCTCGGAAAGGGGGGAGTCTACCAAAATGCCAGGGTTGCGGGGATAGCCGACCGGTGATGCCGGGCGCGATCCCGGCTCAGGCGTGGCGATGGCGCCGCACCAGTCCCGGCTTGGGGCGCCGGCTGCCGGGCGTGCGGCTGCACACGCCCGGTTGCGCTGGCCGGCTGGCCCTGCCGTTGGTCATCCCCGGGCTCAGCCCCGGCCGGCGCGCCTGGCCACGGCATTCGCCAGCGCACGGTCCAGCACCTCGATCAGCGTGTCGCATTCGCTGCGGGTGATGACCAAGGGCGGCGAGAGCGCGATGGTGTTGGAATGCCGCGCGCCGCCGCCGGAACGGCCGACGATGACGCCATTGGCCTTGCAGAACTCCACCACGCCGGCGACCAGGTTGGCTTCCAGCTGGGTCTTGCTGTCGCGGTCGGTCACCAGCTCGATGCCGATCAGCAGGCCCTTGCCGCGCACATCGCCGCAGATGGCGTGCTTGAACAGCGTGGCCTTCAGCCCGTCCATCAGGTAGGCGCCCATGGTCGCGGCGCGCTGCGGCAGTTCTTCCTCCAGCATGATCTCGATGTTGCGCACGGCAACCGCCGCCGCCACCGGATGGCCGCCATAGGTATTCACCTGCATCACCTGGCGCGCATCGGCCACCTCGCCGAGGAAGCTCTCAAACACGTGGTTCTTCACCACGGTGGCGGCGATGGGCAGGTAGGCGCTGACGATGCCCTTGGCCACGGCCATGATGTCGGGGCTGATGCCCCAATGCTGGTGGCCGAACATCTTGCCGGTGCGGCCGAAGCCGTTGATCACCTCGTCCACGTGCAGCAGCACGTCGTACTTGCGGCAGATCGCCTCGACCATCGGCAGGTATTCATCCGGCGGCACGGCAATGCCGACCCCGGACATGATCGGCTCCACGATCACTTCCGCCACGCTCTGCGGGCCTTCGCCGAGGATGGAGTTCTCGATCGCCTGGGCGCAGGCGACCTTGCAGGAGGGATATTCCAGGCCGAGCGGGCAGCGGTAGCAGGTGGGCGCCGGCACATGCACGAACTCGCCGGCATAGGGCTCGAACTTGCCCTTGCGGTCGCCCATGCCGCCGGCCGCCAGCGTGGCCAGCGTGGTGCCGTGATAGGCGTAGTAGCGGCTGATGGTCTTGAAGCGGAACTCGCCCGGGTATTCGTGCTTCACATACTGCCGGGCGATCTTGAAGCCGGCCTCGTTCGCCTCGCTGCCCGAGTTGACGAAGTAGCTGTGGTAGCCGCCGCCCATCAGCGTGTTGAGCTGTTCGGCCAGCTGCGCCGCCGGCAGGTTCATGCCGGTATGCGGGTAGTAGGCGATCTGCTGCATCTGCTCGGCCGCGACCTGGGCGAGTTCGGTGCGGCCATAGCCGATGTTGACGCACCACAGCCCGGCCATGGCGTCCAGGTAGGTGGTGCCGTCGGCGTCCACGATGGTGGAACCCTGGCCGCCGGTGACGACCATCTGCTTTTCTTCCAGCGCCTTGTGCTGCACCAGCGGGTGCAACACGTTGGCCAGGTCCTGCTCGACCACCTTGCGACGGATTTCGGGGTCAGGCTGGTTGGTCTGCGACATCGGGGCCTCGGCTACGGCTGAAGGAGGGGAAGGGTAGGGCGGTTGCCCCGCGCTTGTCACGCGGCGCAGATGGCGGGCAGCGCGGCCAGCAGCACGGCCAGGGCGGCGTTGAAGTCGGCCGGTTCCATCGCCTCGTCCGGGTTGTGGCTGCCGCCGGTGTTGCGGATGAACAGCATGGCGCAGTCCACCCCCTGCTGGCCGAAGATCAGCGCGTCATGCCCGGCGCCGGAGGCCATTTCCAGCACCGGCACCCGGGCGGTGGCAGCGCCGGCGTTCAACGCGGCGCGCAGCCAGGGCGCCATGCGCAGCGGCTCCACCCGCATGCCGGCGCCGTAGTCCAGGCTGACGCCACGTTGTTCCGCGATGCTCTGGGCGCGCGTGGCCAGCAGGGCGGCGGCGGCGTCCAGCACCGCCCTGTCCTCGCTGCGGATGTCCAGGCTGAAGCGCAGTTCGCCGGGGATTTTCGTCGGGCCGTGCATGGCGGCGGGAGTGTGGAATTCGCCCAGCGTCAGCACCAGGTCGCGGCCGGCGGCTTCCTCGGCCAGCCAGAAGGCTTCCAGCGCGGTGGCCAGGTCGGCCGCGGCCAGCACCGCGTCGGCCCGATTGGCGCGCGGCTCGGCCCCGGCATGGCCCCAGCGGCCGCGGGCCAGGCAGCGCGGGTGGCGCAGGCTGCCGCGAATGCCGGTGACGACCGCCACCGGAATGCCCGCCGCCGCCAGTTGCGGGCCCTGTTCGATATGCGGCTCGATGAAGCAATGCAGCCGGGCCGGGTGCAGGCTGGTCTGGCCCAGGCGCAGGAAGTCGGGGTCGAGGCCCTGTTCCGCCATGTGCTCGGCCAGGGTGCGGCCGCTGTCGCTGCGGCGCACCTCATCCGGCAACTGCGCGGGGATGAGGCCGAAGGCGGCGCGGCTGCCCAGGTAGAAGGCGGGGAACCAGCACATCTCCTCGGCCCGCACCGCCATCACGGTCAGGTCGCGCGGCAGGGTGGTGCCATGGGCGCGCAACGAGGCGCAGGCGGCCAGGCCCATCACCACGCCGGCGGCGCCATCGAAATTGCCGGCATGCGGTACCGCGTCCAGGTGGCTGCCGATGAAGGTGGCGGGCAGGCCACGGTCGGCGCCGGGCAGGGTCATGAACAGGTTGCCGGCCGGGTCGGCGTGGCATTCCAGGCCCAGCGCCTGGGCTTCGGCGCGGGCCAGGGCATGGGCGGCGGCCTCGCCCGCGCCGTAGCTGGCGCGGCTGACGCCGGGCGGGTCCTGGGAGGCCAGGCGCAGGGCCTCGAACAGCCGGGCGGTCAGGGCGGTGCCTGCCGTTATTTCGTGCAGCATGCCAGGAACGCAGCCTTCTTCGGTGGTCGTCGGGCCAGTATGCCTGAATGGCACGCAAAATGAATGGCCGGCACAGCTAACCGGAGACCGCGCCCATGCCCAGCCTCGACCGTCGCTCCCTGTTCTCGCTTGCGGCCGCCGCCGCTGCCCTGCCGTGGGACCTGGCCATGGCCCAGGCCCCGGCCGGGGGTGGCACGCTGCGCGTGGGCATGACCGCCGCCGCCGTGCCGCTGACCAATGGCGTGCCCGACCAGGGTGCCGAGGGGCACCGCTTCATGGGCATCACCCTGTACGACCACCTGGTGACCTGGGACCTCGGCCATGCCGACAAGCCGGCAACGCTGCGCCCGGGCCTGGCCACCGAATGGCATGTGGACCCCGCCAACCCGAAGCGCTGGACCTTCAAGATCCGCGAGGGCGTCACCTTCCACGACGGCAAGAAGCTGACCGCGGCGGACATCGCCTTCAGCTTCGACCGCGCGCTGAAGACCGACCACCCCGCCTTCGACAGCCGCGCCAGCGCCTTCGCCCGCGCCCGGGTGCCCACGGTGGTCAGCTGGGCGGCACCGGATGCGACGACCTTCACGCTGGAAACCCGCACGGTGGACAGCACCATCCCGTATGGCGTGGCCTGGATCGGCATCACCCACCAGGGTGCCTGGGAAGCGGCTGGCCGCAGCTGGGACAACTACCTGACCAAGGCGGTGGGCAGCGGGCCGTGGAAGCTGGAAAGCTTCGCGCTGCGCGAGCGCGCCGTGCTGGTGCGCAACGCCGCCTATTGGGACGCGCCGCGCATTCCCAAGTGCGAAAAGCTGCTGCTGCTGCCGCTGAGCGAGCCCAATACCCGCGTGGCCGCGCTGCGTTCCGGCCAGGTGGACTTCATCGAGGCGCCGCCTTCGGACGCGGTGCCGGCGCTGCGCACGGCGGGGTTCGAGATCGTCACCAACCAGTACCCGCACAACTGGACCTGGCAGCTGGCCACCGCCGAGGGCAGCACCTGGCACGATGTACGGGTGCGCCGCGCCGCCAACCTGGCGATCGACCGCAAGGCCATGAAGGACATGCTGGGCGGGCTGATGGACGAAGGCGCCGGCCTGCTGCCGCTGGGCGACAAGTGGAACCCGGTTTCCAGCTTCAAATGGGCCTACAACCCGGCGGAAGCGAAGAAGCTGCTGGCCGAGGCCGGCTATTCCACCCGCAACCCGCTGCGCACCAAGGTGGGCATTTCCACCAGCGGGTCCGGCCAGATGCAGCCGATGGCGATGAACGAGGCGTTGCAGCAGATGCTGAAGGAAATCGGCATCGAGGTGACCTTCGAGGTGTTCGAATGGAACACGCTGCTGACCATCTGGCGCGACGGCTTCCGGGCGCCGAGCAACCGCGGCATCCATGCCATCAACATCAGCCTGACCGCGATCGACCCCTTCACCGCGCTGATCCGCTTCCTGCGCAGCGACCTGGTGCCGCCGGCGGGCAACAATTGGGGCTACCTGAACCGGCCGGACTACGACGCGCTGATCGAGAAGGTGCTGACCGAGTTCGATGCCGCCAAGCAGGACGCGCTGGTGGCCGAGCTGCACGCCAAGGTGGTGGACGACGCGCTGCACCTGTTCGTGGCGCATGACCTGAACCCGCGGGCGATGACGAAGAAGGTGAAGGGCTTCGTGCAGGCGCGGTCCTGGTTCCAGGACCTGACGCCGGTTCGGCTGGAGTAGCCCGGCCGGGGAATAGCCTGCGGCGCGGGCGGAATGCGCGGGCCTTGGGCAGGCCGCGGCGCCATTCCCCCGCTGCCCCGGCCGCCGGGTGGCCCATGGCCTGCGCCAAGGCCCGGCCGCCGGGTGGCATATGGCTTGCGCCAGGGCCCGGCCGCCGGGTGGCATATGGCTTGCGCCAGGGCCCGGCCGCCGGGTGGCATATGGCTTGCTGCTGCCTCACCGCTTCGGGAGGACCGCCGCATGACCCATTCCGCCTTCAATCGCCGTGCCCTGCTGGGGGCCGGCCTGGCCGCCGGGCTGCTGCCCATGGCCGCCCGCGCCACCACGCTGGCGGAGCTGCGCGCCGCCGGCAAGCTGCGCATCGGCGTGGAGGCGACCTATCCGCCCTTCACCATGCGCGAAAGCGGCGTCATCGTCGGGCATGACGTGGAACTGGGCACCATCATGTGCCGCAGCCTGGGCATCACGCCGGAATTCGTCGATGTGGTGTGGTCGGGCGTGATCCCGGCGCTCTACGCCGGCCGCTTCGACATGATCATGTCCGGCATGAGCTACACCCGCGCTCGGATGGAGCGTGTCAGCTTCTCCATCCCCTATGCCGAGGCCGGGCAATCCCTGCTGATCCGCGCCCGCGATGCCGGCAGCATCAAGGGCATCGAGGACATGTCCGGCAAGGTGCTCGGCATCAAGCTGGGCAGCCCCGGGGAGACGCTGCACCCACGGCTGGCGGCGCGCCTGCAGGCGGCCAAGGGCGCCGGCTTCCGCGATGTGAAGACCTATGACGACCATCCGGCGGCCTACCTGGCGCTGTTGCAGGGCACCGTGGATGGCGTGCTGAACACGCTGCCGACGCTGGCCTATGTGATGAAGAGCCAGGCCGGCCGCTTCGGCGTGATCCGCGAAGTGGGCGCCGATAATTGGGCCGGCTTCGCCTGCCGCAAGGAAGACACCGAGATCCACGCCTGGATGGATACGGAACTGCGCCGCCTGAAGGCGGATGGCACGCTGAAGGCGTTGCAGCTGAAGTATTTCGGCCTGGAGTTCAACCTGCCGGACGCGATTCCGGAACCCGCCGCGTGAGGCGCCGCCCGATGACCGGAGGGCGTTCATGCCCGCAGGTCTGAATCGGCCGGCCATAAGCCCATGATCTTCGACTGGAACGTGGTGTGGTATGCCGTGCCGCTGCTGGCGCATGGCGTGGTGATGACGTTGCAGGTCAGCGTCGTCGCCGGGGTGCTGGCGCTGGCGATCGGGCTGCTGGCGGGGCTGGCCTCGCTCAGCAGTTTCCGCCCGCTGCGCTGGCTGATGCGCGGCTATGTCGATTTCATCCGCGGCACGCCGCTGCTGATCCAGATCTTCCTGGTGTTCTTCGCCCTGCCGGTGGTGGGGGTGCGGCTGCCGGAATACTGGGCCGGGGTCGCCGCCCTGGCTCTGAACAGCGGCGCCTACATCAGCGAGATCGTGCGCGGTTCGGTCGGCAGCGTGGAGAAGGGCCAGTCCGAGGCGGCGCTCTCCATCGGCATGACGCGGACCGGCGTGCTGTGGTGGGTGCTGCTGCCGCAGGCCTGGCGCCCGATGGTGCCGCCGCTGACCAACGACCTGATCACCCTGACCAAGAACAGCAGCCTGCTGTCGGCGATTTCGGTCTACGAGCTGACCCGTGCCGGGCAGGCCATCATCGCCACGCATTTCGCCCCGTTCGAGATCTATCTGCTGCTGGCGCTGTACTACTACCTGCTGATCAGCGTGCTCTCCTGGGCATCGCGGCGGCTGGAACGGAGCCTGCCCCAATGGTGAGCCCCCCCATGCTGCCTCCCATCCTGGCAGCGCAGGGCATCCGGAAGGCGTTTGCCGGCCGCAGCGTGCTGAACGGTATCGACCTGGAGGTGCGGCAGGGCGAGGCGGTGACCATCATCGGCGCCAGCGGGTCCGGCAAGACCACCTTGCTGCGCTGCCTGAACTGGCTGGAACGGCCGGATGCCGGGGATATCCGCATCGCCGGCGCCACCATGGGCCGCAGCGGCAGCCTGGTGGCCGGCGAGCGCGAGTTGGCCCGGCAGCGCCGGCTGTTCGGCTTCGTGTTCCAGCGCTTCAACCTGTTCCCGCACCTCACCGCGCTGCAGAACGTGGCGCTGGGCCCGCGCCGCGTGCTGGGCCAGCCAAGGGCGCAGGCCGAGGCCCGGGCGGAGCAGGAATTGCGCCGGGTGCAACTGGGCGACCATATGCACAAGCCACCGAGCCAGCTTTCCGGCGGCCAGCAGCAGCGCGTCGCCATCGCCCGCGCCCTGGCGATGGACCCCAAGGTGATGCTGTTCGACGAACCCACCAGCGCGCTGGACCCCGAATTGGTGCAGGAGGTGCTGGACACCATGCGCGCCCTGGCGGCCGAGGGCATGACCATGCTGGTGGTAACGCATGAGATGCGCTTCGCCCGCCACGTGGCCGACCGCGTGGTGTTCATGGCCGATGGCCTGATCGCCGAGCAGGGTGCGCCGGAAGCCCTGTTCAACGCCCCCACCGACCCGCGGCTGCAACGCTTCCTGCGCCACCTGGAACCCACCGCATGACGTATGACCTGCTCATCACCGGCTGCACGCTGGTCGCCGAGGCCTTCGCCTCGCCGATCGAGGATGCCGCCATCGGCATCCGCGGTGGCCGCTTCGTCTTCGTCGGCCCGCGCGGCGCGCTGCCGCCCGGCGCCACGGCCACCGAGACACTGGAGGCGAAGGGCAAGCTGTGCCTGCCCGGCCTGGTGAACGTGCATACCCACACCATCCTGTGCATGGTGCGCGGCGTGGCCGAGGACATGGGCTTCGCGCCCGCCTATACCCCCGGCGTGCCGCAGGGCCAGATGGTGACGGAGGCGGAAGCCGTCGCGCTGGCCCGGCTGGGCGCGCTGGAGGCGATGCTGTTCGGCAGCACGCTCATCAACGACACCTATGTGCATACGGCGCTGACGCTGCCGGCCATGGCCGATCTCGGCCTGCGCGTGTTTTCCTGCAACCGCATCCATGATGTCAGCTTCAGCGGCATCGCCCATGGCCGTTGGGAGGTTGACGCAGCGGGCGGCGAGGCGCGGCTGGCGGAAGCCGAGGCCCTGGTGCAGCGTTTCCATGGCCGGGCGGATGCGCGCACCGGCGTGCAATTCGCCGCCCATGCGCCGGACACCTGCACCCCCGGCTTCCTGCGCCGCATCGGCGAGATGTCCCGCCGGCTGAACGTGCCGGTGCAGGCGCACCTGTCGCAGTCCAAGGTGGAGGTGGCGCATATCCGCGAGCGTGACGGCATGACGCCGCCCGAACTGCTGGACAGCGTCGGCCTGCTGGACAACCGCCTGGTGGCCGCCCATTGCATCCACCTGACCGAGAGCGATATCGCCCGCATCGGCGCCGCGGGCGTGCATGTGGCGCATATCCCCAAGGGCAACGCCACGGGCGGCACCTATGCGCCGACGCGCGCGCTGGTGGCGGCCGGGGCCAAGCTGTGCCTGGCCACCGACAACATGCATGCCGACATGGTGGAGGTGATGCGCTGGGGGCTCAACATGGGGCGCATCCAGCATGGCCGCGTCGAGGATGACTGGCAGCCGGAACACATGCTGGCCGCCGCCACGCTGAACGGCGCCGCGGCCATGGGCATGGCTGGCGAACTCGGCGCCATCCGCCCGGGTTATCGCGCCGACCTGGTGCTGCTCGGGCTGCAACGGCCGCACCTGGTGCCGCACCCGGACCCGTTGGGCACCGTGGTGCACAACGCCCATGGCCGCGACGTGGCGCATGTGGTGGTGGAAGGCGAGGTGGTGGTGCGCGACGGCCGCCCGACGCGCTGCGACATGGACCAGGTTTGCGCCGAGGGGGCCAAGGCCGCCGCGGCGCTATGGGCCCGCGCCCGCGCCGGCTAGCCGCGCCAGCTAGCCGCGCCAGCCTGGCGCCGCGCGGTCCAGCTTGCGCAGCAGCGCCGCCCATTCGCGTTCGCCCTGCGCCATGGGCTGGCCTTCGAACTGGCGTGCCGTCGTCTCGCACACCTCGGGCGGCGGCAGCGGCAGGGCGCGGCCATCCGCCATCGCCTGCAACTGCACCTTGGCGGCCTGCTCGAAGTAGTAGGCCAGCACGAAGGCTTCCGGAATGGTGCGGCCGCAGGTCAGCACGCCGTGGTAGCGCAGCAGCAGGGTGTGGTGCTGGCCCAGGTCGGCCACCAGCCGGTCTCGCTCGCCCAGGTTCAGCGCCAGCCCCTCATAGTCGTGTGTCGCCACCCGGTTGAAGAAGCGCATGGCGAATTGGGACAGCGGCAGCAGCCCCTCCGGCCGGGCGGCAATGGCCACCGAGGCCGGCGCGTGCGTGTGCATCACGCAATCCACCTCCGGCCTGCCCATATGCACGGCAGAATGGATGACGAAGCCGGCGGCGTTGGCGTCGTAGGGGTTGGCCTCAAGCTTGCGGCCCTCGTGGTCGATCTTGACCAGGCTGGCCGGCGTCACCTCGTCGAACCCCAGGCCAAAGGGGTTGATCAGGAAGTGGTGCGGCTCCCCCGGTATCCGGGCGGAGATGTGGGTGAAGATCAGGTCATCCATGCCGAACAGCGCCAGCAGCCGGTAGGCGGCGGCCAGGTGCAGCCGGGCCTCCGCCTCGGTGCGCGCGGCCATGCTGGCGGTGCCGGCGAGGCTGTCCCGGATGATGCCGGCGGCGTCGGGCGTGAACATGGCGAGGTGCTCCTGCGGCGGTTCCGGCACGGTGCTTGCTAATGCCGTGCCAGCGGGTTGCATACAACGGCAGCCGCATTGCATGCGAACCGGCGCGGAGGCCTCTCATGGCACTGGAACTGCTTCCCCTGCATCCCGGCTTCGGGCTGGAAGTCCGCGGCCTGGACCTGAACGGCCCGGTGGACGCGGCGACGTGGGCGACCCTGGCCGATGCCTTCCAGCGTGCCGGCGTGCTGGTGTTTCGCGGCCAGCACCTGGATGAAGCCGGCCATGTGGCGTTCAGCCGCCGCTTCGGCGCCCTGCAGGTGCATGTGCTGAAGCAGTTCCTGACCACGCCGCACCCGGAGATCTACGTGCTCTCCAACGTGGTGCGCGAAGGCAAGCCGATCGGCAATCACAAGGAAGGGCTGAACTGGCATTCCGACTGGTCCTACAAGGCGGAACCGGCGGTGGGCTCCATCCTGCATGCGCGGGTTTGCCCGGCCGAGGGCGCCGACACCCTGTTCGCCTGCATGCACCAGGCCTACGCGGCGCTGGACGCGGCGACGCAGCAGCGGATCGACAGCCTGTTCGCCGTGCACAGCTATGCCACCTATTACGGCCGCGCCTTCGCCGACCGCACCCCGCTGAGCGACGAGCAGCGCGCCGCGACGCCGGACGTGGTGCACCCGCTGGTGCGGCTGCATCCGAACGGTCGCAAGGCGCTGTATGTCGGGCGCGAGGTGGTGAAGGAAGTGCTGGGCGTGGCGCCGGAGGAAGGCGCTGCGCTGCTGGACCGCCTGAACACCCATGCGGTGCGGCCGGAGTGGATCTATCGCCACCAGTGGCAGCCCGGCGACATCGTGGCCTGGGACAATCGCAACACCATGCACCAGGCCACCGACTACGACGACACGAAGTACAGCCGCATCATGCACCGCACCACGCTGGCCGGGGAAAAGCCGGTGCCGGTGCGGCCGATGCCTGTCGCCGCCTGACCCCACCTGACCCACCGCACCGGAGAGCACCGATGATGACGATGCAACGCCGTACATTGCTGGCCGCCGGTGCGGCGGCGCTGGCCGCCCCGCGCCTGGGCGCCGCCCAGGGGCTGCTGAAGGCCACGCTGCGCCTGAAGTGGCTGCCGCAGACCCAGTTCGCCGGCTTCTACCTGGCGCTGGAGCGCGGCTACTACCGCGAGGCCGGGCTGGACCTGACCATCAACCCCGGCGGCCCCAACCTGCTGACCGAAAACCTGGTGGCTTCCGGTGGCGAGCAGTTCGGCGTCTCCGGCGGCACCGACAGCGTGTTCTCCGCCCGGGAAAAGGGCCTGCCCCTGGTCTGTGTCGGCGTCACCCACCAGGTGACGCCCTTCGTCTTCGCCGCCAAGGCCGATGGCCCGGTGAAGACGCTGGAGGACCTGCGCGGCCGCAAGGCCACGGCGTGGTTCACCGGCGCCCACCTGGTGCTGTTCGGCATGCTGGCCAGCCGCGGCATTGCGAAGGACGCGGTGAGCATCAGTCCGCAGCAGGTCTCGGTCACGCCCTTCGTCAATGGCGAGGTCGATGTCATCGCCGCCACCTGGTACAACGAGCTGAACGTGCTGAAGGCGCGGCTGGGCGGGGTGGAGAAGCTGAAGCTCTTCGTCGCCGAGGATTATGGCATCACCGTGCCGCGCGACACGGTGATTGTGAACGAGCCCTTCGCCCAGGCCAATCCGCGCGCGGTGGAAGCCTTCCTGCGCGCCAGCATCCGCGGCTGGAAGGCCAGCAAGGCGGAACCCGCCGCGGCGCTGGAAGCGGTGATGAAGATCGCGCCGACCATCGACCGGGCGCACCAGACCGCGATGCTGCCGGAATGCCTGCGGCTGATGACCGCCGGGGCCGCCGCGCAACAGGGGCTGTTCACCATCGACACCACCGCGGTGAAGAAGGCGCACGACTTCTTCGTGGAACAGAAGGTCCTCGCCGCGCCGATCGACCTGGCCGCCGCCTACCAGGGCCAGTATCTGGCGGCGATCCCGCTGGCCGAGCGGCTGGCGTGAACCAGGCCCGGGGCCCGCGCGCATGACCAACGCCGCCGACCAGCTGGACCAGTTGCTGACGGTGGGCGAGGCGCCCGCCGCGCGCACCAAGTTGCAGCTGCGCGGCGTGTCGCGCCGGTTCGGTGCGGTGCAGGCCCTGGCCAAGGTGGACCTCGGTATCGCCGAGGGGGAGTTCGTCACGCTCATCGGCCCTTCCGGCTGCGGCAAGTCCACCCTGTTCAACATCGTCGCCGGGCTGCTGGAAGCGGACCCGGGCGGCGAGGTACTGCTGGATGGCGCACCGGCCAGCCTGCTGGGCAAGGTGGCCTTCATGCCGCAGCGGGACCTGTTGCTGCCCTGGCGCAACGTGCTGGACAACGCCATCCTGGCCGCCGAGGTGGAAGGCCGCCCGAAGCGCGAGGCGCGCGAGCTGGCCCGTGCCATGGCCGCGGATTTCGGCCTGAAGGGCTTCGAGAACCACTACCCGCAGCAGCTTTCCGGCGGCATGCGCCAGCGCGTGGCGCTGATGCGCACCTTCCTGTTCGACCGCGACCTGATGCTGCTGGACGAACCTTTCGGCGCGCTGGACGCATTGACCCGCGCCATGATGCAGCGCTGGCTGCTGGACATCTGGTCGCGCTACCGCCGCACCATCCTGTTCATCACCCATGACATCGACGAGGCGATCTTCCTCGGCGACCGCGTGGTGGTGATGAGCGCGCGGCCGGGCAGCATCAAGCTGGAACGCCGCATCGACCTGCCGCGCCCGCGCGACCCGGCGCTGCTGACCACGCCGGCGTTCAATGCCATCAAGCGGGAATTGCTGGATGCGGTGGAGGAGGAGAGCATGAAGACCTTCGCCTCGGGCGCCGCCTGATGCGGTGGCTGCGCGCCTCGGGCCTGGCGGCGCTGGCCCGTGCGGCGCTGCCGCTGCTGCTGCTGGCGGCGCTGTGGGAAGCGGCGGTGGCGCTGCTGCATATCAGCCCGTTCTACCTGCCGCCGCTGCGCCAGGTGCTGGGCGCCATGCTGGCGCTGTGGCCGGCCTATCAGGAAGCCTTCCTGGTCACGCTGGGGGAAGCGGTGGTGGGCTTCCTGGCCGGGGCGCTGGTGGGCATCGCCAGCGCCTGCGCCTTCCATCATGCGCGCTGGCTGCGGGACATGCTGTTCCCGTTGTTCGTCGCCTCGCAGACCGTGCCGGTCATCGCCTTCGGTGCCATCGTGGTGCTGTGGTTCGGCAACACGCTGCTGGCCAAGGCGGCCATCGCCTTCTACCTCACCTTCTTCCCGGTCACGGTCAATGCGCTGGCCGGCATTGAGGCGGTGGACCCGCGCCAGGTGGCGTTGCTGCGCAGCTTCGGGGCTTCCCGCCGCGACATCTGGTGGAAGCTGCTGCTGCCCAGCGCGCTGCCGCGCATCTTTACCGCGCTGCGGCTTTCCGCCGGGCTGGCGCTGGCCGGCGCCATCGTGGGCGAATGGTTCGGTGCCTCCATCGGCGTCGGCGCCATGCTGCTGGCGGCCTTGTTCAACGAACAGGTGGTGGCGATGTGGGCCGCCATCCTCGCCGCCGCCGGTGTGGGCGGCACCATCTTCGCCGCGGTGGCGCTGCTGGAAGGCCGCCTGGTGTTCTGGCGGGACGAGCTGTGAGCCGCGCCACCTGGCGCGGCCTGGCCGGCGGGCTGGTGCTGCTGGCGCTGTGGGAAGGCGTGGTCCGCGGCCTGGGCATCGCGCCTTGGATCCTGCCGCCGCCCAGCGGCATTCTGGCCACCACCTGGACGGTACGCGGCGCCCTGCTGGACGCCGGGGCGATGACGCTGTTCGAGGCGACGGCGGGCTATGGCATCGGCGCCGTGCTGGGCATTGCGCTGGCCATGCTGCTGGCGCTGGCCACGCCGCTGCGCAAGCTGGTGCTGCCGATGGTGGTGGCGGTGAACTCCGTACCCGTGGCCGCCTATGCGCCGCTGGCGCTGCTGTGGTTCGGCACCGGCGCCCTGTCCAAGATCATCATGGTGGCGTTCATCGTCGGCTTCACCGTGTTCCTGAACACGCTGGACGGCCTGTTGCGGGTGGACCCGGCGGCGGTGGCGCTGCTGCGCAGCTTCGGCGCCGGGCGGCTTGGCGTGCTGTGGCGGCTGCGGGTGCCCTCCGCCCTGCCGGCCATGCTGGTGGGGCTGCGGGTTTCCACCGTGCGCAGCATGATCGTGGCGATCGTCACCGAAATGCTCGGCAGCCAGAAGGGCCTGGGCTGGACCATCTTCGAGGCTGTGCTGCAGATCGATTTCCTGCGGGTCTGGGCCGCCATCCTGGTGGCGTCGCTGATCTCGCTGGGGTTCTTCGCCGCGGTCGGCGCGCTGGAAAGGCGCGTGGTGTTCTGGCGATGAGCCTAGGGGCCGGCCAGCCGCAGGCTGCGCAGCAATTGCAGCGCGTCCCGTTGCAAGGTGTCCAGGTGGGCGCGGGCGTGCTCGGCTGCCAGCGCGGCGTCGCCGGCTTCCAGCGCCGCCAGGATGCTGGCGTGTTCGGCATTGGAGGCCGCCATCATGCCGGCGCGCCAGGTCACCCGCCGGCGCCAGGGTTCCAGCCGGCGCCGCAGCCCCAGTGTCTGCGCCGCCAGGAAGCTGTTACCGGCCGCGATGGCGATGGCGTCGTGGAAGCGGTTGTTGGCGGTGTAGAAATCCTCCGCCTCGCCGCGGGCGCTGGCGGCGATGCAGGCTTCATGCGCCAGGGCCAGCGCGGCGCGGTCCGCCGGCCGGGCGCGGCGCGCGGCGAACCCGGCGCAGGCGGCTTCCAGCTCCGCCATCGCCTCGAACATTTCCATCAGTTGCTCGCCATTCGGCGCCGCGACGAAGGCGCCGGCATGCGGCCGCAATTCCACCAGGTGGCCGGCCGCCAGCGCCTTCAGGGCCTCCCGCACCGGGGTGCGGGAAACGGCGAAGCGCGCCGCCAGTTCGGCTTCATCCAGCCGGCTGCCGGGGGCCAGGCTGCCCGCGAGCAACTCCTGCTCCAGCGCGCTGTGGACCCGTTCGGCCGCGGTGAGTGGGGCATCACGCATTCCCTTTGTATGCAAGCAATCACCATTCGCATGCAACCGGGCTTCTGAGAGGTACCACATGGACATGCAGCTGCGCGGCAAGGCCGTGCTCATCACCGGCGCTTCCAAGGGCATCGGCCTGGCCTGCGCCGAGGCCTTCGCCGCCGAGGGCTGCACCCTGCACCTGGCGGCACGTTCGGCGCCGTTGCTGGCCGAGGCCAAGGCCCGGCTGGAAGCCGCGCATGGCGTGGCGGTGCACATTTACGACCGTGACCTGTCCAACGACGCGGCGATGCAGGCGCTGGCCGCCGCGGTGGGCGACGTGGACATCCTGGTCAACAACGCCGGCGACATTCCCGCCGGCCCGCTGGAGGCGGTGGACGACGCCGCGTGGCGCCGTGGCTGGGACCTGAAGGTGTTCGGCTACATCAGCCTGACCCGCGCCTACTACGAACGCATGCGGGCGCGCGGCCACGGGGTGATCGTCAACGACATCGGCAATTCCGGCGAGAATTTCGATGCGCGCTACATCGCCGGCTCCTCCGGCAATGCTTCCCTGATGGCGTTCACCCGGGCGCTGGGCGGCGCCAGCCTGGACCATGGCGTGCGCGTGGTGGGGGTGAACCCCGGGCCGGTGGCGACCGACCGCATGGTGAAGCTGATGAAGCGCCGCGCGCTGGACTGGCACGGCGATGAGGCGCGCTGGCAGGAATTGTACGACAAATACCCCGGCAAGCGCCCCGCCACGGCGGAGGAAGTGGCCGACCTGATCTTGTTCCTGGCCAGCCCGCGGGCCGGCTACATCACCGGCACCATCGTCACCATCGATGGCGGCATCGCCTCGCGCGGGAGCATCATCTGATGGGTCGCTACATCACCACGCCGGACGGCGTGCGGCTTTGGGTGGAGGAAGCCGGCAGCGGCACGCCCATTCTGTTCATCCATGAATTCGGCGGCGACCATCGCGCCTGGGAACCGCAGCTGCGCGCCTTCGCCCGGCGCCATCGCTGCATCACCTACGCCGCGCGCGGCTACCCGCCTTCGGATGTGCCGACGGATTGGCAGCAGTACAGCCAGGCGCTGGCGGTGGCGGACGCGGTGGCGGTGCTGGATGCGCTGGATGTGGAGATGGCGCATGTCGTCGGGCTTTCCATGGGCGGGTTCTGCGCGCTGCATTTCGGCCTGACCCATCCCGGCCGGGCGCTTTCCATCCTGGCCGCCGGCGCCGGCTATGGCGCCGAAAAGCACCTGGAGGCGTATTTCCGCGGCGTTTCGCTGGCCGTGGCCGATGGCTTCGAGAGCCAGGGCAGCGAAGCCTTCGCCCGGACCTATGCGCTGGGCGCCTCCCGCGTGCAGTTCCAGAACAAGGACCCGCGCGGCTGGCAGGAATTCGCCACGCAACTGGGCGAGCATTCCGCCGCCGGCGCCGCCGCCACCATGCGCGGCCTGCAGGCGCGCCGGCCTTCGCTGTACGACCTGGAGGCCGGCTTTCGCGCCATGGACCTGCCGGTGCTGGTGATGACCGGGGACGAGGACGACCACTGCCTGATGCCGGCCTTCTTCCTCAAGCGGGTGATCCCGCGCGCCGCGCTGGCGGTGTTGCCGAAGACCGGCCACACCCTGAACCTGGAGGAACCCGAGCTGTTCAACCGCCACCTGGCCGAGTTCATCGCCACGGTGGAGGCGGGCCGCTGGGACCGGCGCGACCCGCGCGCCAACCCCGACGAGGTGATGAAGGCATCCTGACCCGATTCCGGGTTGCCCAACCGGCACGGCCAGTGCCAGCGTGCGGGCAAGGACGGAGGAATGTCGATGCGCTGGATCCGGTTCACCACCGAGGGCCGCACGGTCTATGGAATTCTGGAAGGGGACCGCGTGGCCGAAGTGGCCGGCGACCCCTTCGCGGGCTGGGAAGCCACCAGCCGCCGGCATGACCTGGCGGCGGTGAAGCTGGAAATTCCGGTGGTGCCGCGCACCTTCTACTGTGCCGGGCTCAACTACGTGGAACACGTGATCGAGGGTGCGAAGAAGCGCGGCGAAACCCCGAACATCCCGGCCCGGCCGGAGATTGGCTATCGCGCCAACAATGCGCTGATCGCGCACAATGAAACCGTCATCATCCCGGCCGACGCCACCGAGAAGATCCACTACGAGGGTGAGCTTGTCGCCGTCATCGGCAAGCAGGCGAAGAACCTCAGCGAGGCCGAGGCGCTGTCCTGCGTCATGGGCTGGACCATCGGCAACGACGTTTCCGAACGCAGCTGGCAGCGCGCCGACCGTACCTTCTGGCGCAGCAAGAACAGCGACACCTTCAAGCCGATGGGCCCCTATATCCAGACCGAGTTCGACCTGGAGGCGGCGCAGACCAATGTGCGGCTGAATGGGGAAGTGCGCACCAGCTTCGCCACCGGGCACATGCTGTTCAGCTGCGCCACCTTCATCGCGGCGATGACGAAGTACATCACGCTGTACCCCGGCGATGTGATCTGGCTGGGCACCGATGGCCAGTCGCCGGACGTGCAGTCCGGCGACGTGGTCGAGGTGGAGATCACCGGCCTCGGCACGCTGCGCAACCCCTTCCTGCGCGCCACGGCCTAGCCGTGTTGCGCTGGGTGGCGGCGGCGCTGCTGGTGGCGGCGCCGGCCGGGGCGCAGACGCTGCGCATGGCGGTGGGGGCGCAGGTCACCTCGGCGGACCCGCATTTCCACAACATCTCGCCGAACAACGCCTTCGCCTCCATGGTGTTCGACAACCTGGTGGAGACCGACGCCAATGCCCGCCTGGTGCCGGCGCTGGCCGAAAGCTGGGTGGCGGTGGGCGAGGACAGTTGGGAACTGCGCCTGCGCCGCGGCGTGCGCTTCCACAATGGCAGCGCCTTCACCGCCGAGGACGTGGCCTTCACGCTGGAACGCATTCCGCAGGTGGTGAACAGCCCGGGCTCCTTCCGCACCTATACCCAGGCGATCCGCGCCGTGGAGATCGTGGACAGCCACACCATCCGCCTGCGCAGCAACGGCCCGGCGCCGTTGATCCCGACCGACCTGGCCCAGGTGCCGATGCTGGACCGCGAGACCCACCAGGGCGCGACGACGGAGGATTTCAACGCCGGCCGCGCCGCCATCGGCACCGGGCCGTTCCGCGTGCAGTCCTTCCAGGCCGGTGACCGCGTGGCGTTGCAGCGCAACGACGGCTACTGGGGCCGCGCCCCGGCCTGGCAGGCGGTGGACTACCGCATGGTCACCAACGACACCGCGCGTTCCGCCGCGCTGCTGGCCGGCGACGTGGACTTCATCGACCAGGTGCCAACCTCCGACATCGAACGGCTGCGGCGCGACCGCCGGCTGGTGTTGAGCGAGGTGGACAGCATGCGCTTCATCTACTTCGCGCTGGACCACATGCGCGAAGGCGCGACGCCCTTCATCACCGACAATGATGGCAAGCCGCTGCCGCGCAACCCGCTGCGGGATGTGCGGGTGCGCCGCGCGCTGAGCCTGGCGCTGGACCGCCAGGCGCTGGTGGCGCGGGTGATGGAAGGCGCCGCCACGGCAACGGTGCAGGTGATGCCGGCGGGTGGCTTCGGCCACGAACCGGCGCTGGCGGTGCCCCGGGCCGACCCCGAGCAGGCCCGCCGCCTGTTGGCCGAGGCCGGCTACCCGGAAGGCTTCCGCCTGACCCTGCACGGCCCGAACGACCGCTACCCGAACGACGCCCGCATCGCCCAGGCGGTGGGGCAGATGTGGACGCGCATCGGCATCCGCACCCAGGTGGAGGTGGCGCCCTATGCCAGCTTCATCGCCCGGGCCTCGCGCCAGGAATTCTCGGTGTTCCTGGTCTCCTGGGGCAGTTCCAGCGGGGAGCCGCTGGCCGGGCTGCGCTCGGTGGCGGCCAGCTATGACCGCGAGCGGGGTACCGGTTCGGTGAACCGGGGCCGCTACGCCAATACCGCCTTCGACGCGCTGCTGAACCAGGCCGGGCGCGAGTTGGACGACCCGCGGCGCGAGGCGCTGCTGCGCCAGGCGACGCGGCTGCTGGTGGAGGATGTCGGCCTGATCTCGACCCATCTGCAGCGCAACATCTGGGCCATGCGCCAGGGCCTGGTGCATGAGGCGCGGGTGGATGAACGCAGCCGCGCACAGGACGTGCGGCCGCGCTGAAGCCGGTGACGGCCGGTTGCGGATTCCGGCCGCCCATGCGGTAGTTGGCCCGCCCCTGCGGGCCAACACGCCGAGAGAAACGCCATGCGGAACTTCGCTCATCCGACCCGATACGGCCGGATCTACCCGCCCAACCCCGCCTGGCTGGCGCAACGCCCGCCGGAGCCGGCGCTGGAGCCGGAACTGCCGATCGTGGATGCCCACCACCACCTGTGGCACCGCACGGACCAGCGCTACCTGCTGGATGATTTCCTGGCCGACCTCAACACCGGGCACAACATCACCGGCACCGTCTTCATCCAGTGCCACGCCATGTACAAGGCGACCGGCCCGGAGGAACTGCGCCCGGTGGGGGAGACCGAGTTCGTCAACGGCATCGCCGCCATGAGCGCCAGTGGCGGCTATGGTTCGACGAAGATCGCCGCCGGCATCGTCGGCTATGCCGACCTGACGCTGGGCGAGCGGGCCGGTGCGGTGCTGGATGCGCAGATCCGCGCCGGTGGCGGGCGCTTCCGTGGCGTGCGGCATTCCGCCGCCTGGGACGCCGACCCGGTGATCGGCAATGGCAGCCCGACCCCGCACCTGCTGGCACGGCCGGAATTCCGCACCGGCCTGCGCGAACTCACCCGGCGCGACCTGGCCTTCGACCTGTGGGTGTTCCACACCCAGCTCGCGGAGGCGCTGGACCTGGTGCGGGCCTGCCCGGAAACCAGCTTCGTGCTGGGCCATTGCGGCGGGCCGCTGGGCTATGGCCCCTATGCCGGCCGGCAGGACGAGGTGTTCGCGCAGTGGAAGGCCGGCATGGTGCCGCTGGCCGCCTGCCCGAACGTGGTGGTGAAGCTGGGCGGCATGATGATGCGCCTGGCCGCCTACGACTATGGCGCGTTGGAATTGCCGCCAGGCTCGGCCGAGTTGGCCGCGTGGTGGAAGCCCTACATCCTCACCTGCATCGAGCTGTTCGGCGCCGAGCGCTGCCTGTTCGAGAGCAACTTCCCGGTGGAGAAGATGGGCATCGGCTTCGGCGAGATCTGGAACGCCTTCAAGCTGCTGGCCACCGGCGCCTCCGCCAGTGAAAAGCGCGCCCTGTTCGCCGGCACGGCGGAGCGGGTCTACCGGCTGTAGCAGCCTGCACCCTGGTGCCGCCCAGGGTGGCGGTGCCAGGGCGGGTAGCGGCGAAACCTGACCTTGCCAGAAGGGAAAACTTGCCCGATTTCAATCGCCTGCGTGAAATTCGCGCTGGCGACGCAACGCATTTGGTTGCCGTTTGCGTTCGCGCAAATCCGGCGCCGGCATCGGGTGACAGCATCGGTCGCTCAGCGATGGCGGCGGCATGCCGGCGGGAGATGCAAACATGACTGGAAAGGTCGTCCTGTTCCCCGATGAGATCGCCGGGGAAATCCAGACCAACTGGGGCGGCGCCGCCCAGGGCAGCTACCGGGAATGGACCAGGACCGTCCTGACCTACAACGTGCTGGCCGAGCCCTATGGCATCCTCGGCGAGATCACCGGCATCGTCCGCATGAGCAGCGAGCAGCTCGCGGCCACGGTGAAGGCCTTTGCCATGTGGCAGGAACTGGTCGGGCTGACGCTGCTGGGGGTGGAAAGCCTGGATGCCGATATCTCCGTGGCGCGCAGCAGCAACACCACCAACGATGGCACCTACGCCACGCCGAACCTGGGCGGGCGCATCGACAAGCCGTTCGATACCCCCGCCTTCTACAGCATCGACTCGCAGGAAATCTGGCTGGCCTCGGACTGGGATTCGCTGAACGACCCGACGCAATTGCTGCCGAACGGCTATGGCTTCGTCATTCTGCTGCATGAGATCGCCCACACGCTGGGGCTGTCGCATTCCGGGCCCTACAACGCCACGGACAACCCGCCGCCCACCTACCTGAACGACGCGACCTTCGTGCAGGACACGCGGCAATACACCATCATGTCCTACTTCGGTGGGTTCAACACCACCACGGGCCAGTGGAATACCGATGGTGGCAACCTCTATTCCGCCACGCCGCAGATCTACGACATCCTGGCGATGCAGTCGAAATACGGTGCCAACTACAGCACCCGCAGCGGCGACACGCGCTATGGCGACCTGACCAACGCGGACTGGAATTTCTTCGAGTTCAACGACAACGACAACCCGTTGTTCACCATTTGGGATGGTGGCGGGCACGACACGCTGGACGACCACCTCAGTCTCAAGAGCGATACCCTGGACCTGACGCCGGGCAGCTATTCCAGCGTGAAGGGCCTGCGGGAGAATATCGGCATCGCCTTCGGTGCCATCATCGAGGACGCGGTCAGCGGCATCGGCGATGACAGCCTGCAGGGCAACGCCGCCGACAACCGGCTTGATGGTGGCGTCGGTTCCGACCTGAACGCCATCACCCCGGGCGATGGCAACGACACGCTGGCCGGCGGCGATGGCAACGACACGCTGCTGGGTGGCAATGGCGACAACCAACTGTTCGGCGACAAGGGCGATGACAGCCTGGTGGGCGCGGGCGGCAGTGATTATGCCCGGGGCGGCGACGGCAACGACACCATTGCCGTCGGAGAGGGCCGCAACGACGTCTCCGGCGGCGCCGGCAATGACAGCATCTCGGTCGGCCATGGCGACAACGAGATCAATGGCGGCGCCGGCAACGACACCATCACCGCCGGCAATGGCGGCAATCTGGTGGGCGGCGGCGACGGTGATGACAGCATCACCACCGGCTCCGGCGACGACACCATACTGGCCGGCCAGGGCGCCGACACGCTGGATGCCGGGGCCGGCCAGGACAGCCTGGAGGGTGGCACCGACAACGACCTGCTGGTGGGCGGCGGCGGTGCCGACACCTTCGGCTTCGCCCCGGGCGACGGCCAGGACTGGGTGCTGGACTTCACCCCCGGCAGCGACGTGGTGGACCTCAGGGCCTCGACCCATATCCACTACTTCAACGCCCTGCTGGCCAATGCCCAGCCGGTGGATGTCAACCTGCGGATCACCCTCAGCGCCGACGCCACCGACCGGCTGAGCCTGCTGGGGGTGGAGACGGCGCAACTGACGCCGCGGGACTTCATGTTCGCCGAGGCTGGCGACGCCGGCGGCGACTTCATCGTGCTGGGGGATGGCATCTGGCCGCATTACCAGACCATCGCGTCCCGCCCGGTGGCGCTGGCGGCGCTGGCCGGCGGTGCCTTCGTGGTGGTGGGGGAGGACCGGTTCAGCCCGGCCGGCGATGACGGCATAGGCCCTGGCCTCTACGCCCGCATCTACCGCGCCGATGGCAGCCTGCAAGCCACGGTGACGGTGGACCAGGACCCCGGCGGCTGGCAGTTCGCCCCCAGCGTGGCGACGCTGGCCAATGGCCAGTTCGTGGTGGCGTGGCTTGCCGCGGCTTCGGCCCCGGTGCCCACCGCGCCCGCCTCCATGCTGCTGTCCGGGGTCAGCGTGCAGGCGCGCATCCTCAACGCCGATGGCACCCCCGCCGGGGCGCAGTTTGCCGTCAGCCCGGCCGATGCGCGGTTTTCCGCCGACCACGACCTGAACAACTATGCCGATGGCCTGGGCGACCCAACGGTGGCGGCGTTGGCCAATGGCGGCTTCGCCATCAGCTGGAAGGCAGCCCCGCTGCCCGGCGACCCGGCGCTGTTCGGCAACCGCATCGAGCAACTGACCTACGACGCCGCAGGCCAACCGCTGGATGCGCAGATGCAGCGCATCAGCACCCTGCCGGACAATCTGGCGCAGCGGATCTACGACCCCGCCGGCGACCAGTGGCAGGACCAGCAGGCGCTGCTGCTGGCCAATGGCGACCGCGTGCTGGCCTGGTCCACGGCCGAAGCCTACACCCTGGACGGCACCAAGGTGGTGAGCCAGGCGCTGCACTGGCGGCTGTTCCACCCGGATGGCAGCGCCGAGCCCGAGGGCTACCGTGCGGTGGAAGGCGCCACCCAGCCCCGGCTCACCCAGTTGAGCACCGGCCAGGTGCTGCTGACCTGCCTCGGCCAGAACGGCCTGGTGGTGGAAGCCCTCACCGGCAGTTGGGCCGGCCCCACCACCGTGGACCTGACCGGCGCCTTCGGCATCCACTACGCCATCACCGCGCTGCCGAATGGCGAGGCGGCGCTGTTCTGGGTCAGCCAGGGCGTGCATGCGGATGGCGCTGGCACCGCCATCCGCGGCGCCATCCTGCATGCCGATGGCATGCTGGGCGACAGCTTCATCCTCAACGCGCTGGACGCCACCGACCCGGGCCAGCCCGCCTTCGCCAGCGGTGCCGATCAGGGCATGCCGAACGCGGTGACGCTGGCGGATGGCCGGGTGGTGGTGACCTGGACCGATGCCGGCACCGACCTGCGTGCGGTGATACTGGACAGTGCCCTGCTCGGCCGCACCATCGGCGGCACCGAGGCGGCGGACACGCTGGTGGGCAGCGGCTACGACGACCACATCTTCGGCCGCGGCGGCGATGACATGCTGCACGGCCGCGGCGGTGGCGATGCGTTCGACGGCGGCGATGGCCGCGACACGGTCAACTACGAGATGTCGCTGCTGGGCGTGGTGGCCAGCCTGACAACCGGCACCGGCAGCGCCGGCCACGCCCTTGGCGACAGCTTCATCAGCATCGAGAACCTGGCCGGCAGTGCCTATGACGACAGCCTGACCGGCGATGCCGACGACAACCTGCTGGCGGGCGATTTCGGCAATGACAGCCTGGATGGCGGTGCGGCCGGCAAGGACACGCTGTACGGCAATGCCGGCAACGACACCCTGGCGCTGCGTGACCAAGGGGAGGCCCAGGGCGATGCCGGCAATGACAGCGTCAGCGCCAGCGGTACCAGCCAGGCGCTGCTGGGTGGCGGGCTGGGCGATGACACCCTCAGCGCCTTCCAGGCCAGTGGTGGCAGCATCGAGGGCGGTGACGGCGCTGACAGCATCAGCGTCGCGCAGTCCGATGGCATCGTGGTCTGGGCCGGCGATGGTGATGATTCCCTGCACCTGGTCGGGCTGACCAACGGCCTGGTGCATGGCGATGCCGGCCAGGACAGCTTCACCCTGGAGGGCGGCAGCGACGACCAGTTGTTCGGCGGCGAGGGCAATGACCAACTGGGCGTCATCGCTGCCGCGCTGCGGGTGCAGGTTCATGGCGAAGGCGGCGATGACGAGGTGGTGGCGCTGTCCGGCACCGACATCGCGCTGTACGGCGATGGCGGCAACGACCATGTCACCACCCATGCCAGCGGTGGCAGCAGCCTGTACGGCGGCGCCGGCAACGACACGCTGGCCGGCGCCGATGGCAACGACCTGCTGCGCGACGATGACAGCGGCTTTGCCGTCGGCGATGACAGCCTGGCCGGCGGCGGCGGCAACGACACGCTGTACAGCCATGGCGGGCTGGACACGCTGGATGGCGGCGCGGGCGACAACCTGGCCATCATCGACCGCTCCGGCGCCTTGCTGGCGCTGACGCTGCTGGCCGGCGGCGCCACGCTGGGGGATGGCACCCGGCTCAACAACATCACCCATGTCGTCATCATCGGGGGCCAGGGCGGCGACACGCTGGGCACCGGCGATGCCGACGGCACGCTGTATGGCGGCGTCGGCAGCGATTCCCTGGTGGGTGGCCTGGGCGCGGATGCGTTGTACGACCATCGGCAGGACCTGGGCCCGGCCAGCAACACCAGCAACGACACCCTGCTGGGCGGTGCCGGCAACGACACGCTGGGCACCGGCGGCGGCGGCGACAGCCTGGATGGTGGCGAAGGCCATGACGTGCTGCGGGTGGATGCGCGGGGCCTCGGCGCCCCCTTCAGCCTGATGAGCAGCGCCGGCGGCGCCACGTTGTTCTGGGGCTCCATCGTCCAGGCGCATGTCGCCAATGTTGAGGATTTCGACCTTGCCCTGGGCAACCAGCGCGGCTTCATCGACCTGCGCGCCGTGGCTGGCAACGACACGGTGCGGGGCGGCGATGGCGCCGATACCGTGTTCGGCGGGGTCGGCGCCGACCAGTTGCAGGGCGGCGCCGCCAACGACCAGCTGGACGGCGGCGGCGGCCGCGACGTGGTGCTGTTCAGCGGCAACAGGGCCGACACGGAGCTGCTGCACAACCAGGATGGCAGCTGGACCGCCGGCGGCCCGGACGGCACCGACACGCTGCGGCATGTGGAGGTGGCCCGCTTCGCCGATGGCGAGGTGCTGCTGGCCGGCCCGCACCACCGCGACTTCGACGGCAGCGGCGGCGACGATATCCTGTGGCTGAGCGACAGCGGCATGCAATGGGCCTGGGCGCTGGACGGCTTCAACATCGCCAACCAGGGCGGCCATCAGGTGAACGACCCCGGCTGGCATGTCGCTGGCACCGGGGACTTCAATGGCGATGGCCTGGCCGACATCTTCTGGCGCAACGACAGCGGCGCCAACTACCTGTGGCTGATGAACGGCATCGCCATCCAGCCCGGCACCGGCCCGGTGGACAGCGTGGCCACCGCCTGGTCCGTGGCCGGCATCGCCGACCTGACCGGGGATGGCCGCGACGACATCCTGTGGTGGCATGCCGCCACCGGCTCGCTCTGGCTGTTCGGCATGGAGGGCGGCAGCATCAACCCGACCACCAGCGGTGCGGTGATGGCCGCCGGTGGGGCCTGGGTGCCGGTGAAGCTGGGCGACCTGGACGGTGACGGGCTGGGCGATATCCTGTGGCAGAACGCCAGCAGCGGCGAGTTCTACGCCTGGCGCATGCAGGGCACCTCGGTGCTGGGCATGGCCAGCCTGGGGGTGGAGGGCGCCGTGCCCGGCGTGACCGACTGGGCCGCGGCCGGCGTGGCCGATTTCAACCGCGATGGCCGCGAGGATGTGCTGCTGCGCAGCGCCAGCACCGGCGAGCTGCGGCTATGGCAGATGCATGCCGACCTGAGCCACGACGACCTGGCCCTCGACAACCCCGGTACCGCGTGGAGCATCGTCGCGCTGGGTGACTACAATGCCGATGGCATGGCCGACCTGCTGTGGCGCCACACGGCAACCGGCGAGGTCTACCTGTGGACCATGAACGGCAACGCCATCGCGGACCAGCACAGCTTCGGCAACCCGGGGAACAACTGGCAGGTGGTGGCCTGAAGCGCGGGCGCTACTCCGCCACCACGCCGGCCACGCGCACCACCTCGGCGTGGCGGGTGATTTCCTGCGCCAGGAAGTCGCGGAAGCCGGCGCTGGTCATCGGCAGGGAAACCGCGCCCAGCGCCGCCTGCGCCGCCACCATCTCCGGTTCGGCCAGAATGCGGTTCACCTCGGCATGCAGGCGTTCGGCCACCGCGGCCGGCATGCCCGGCGGGCCGAACAGCCCGTTCCACAACCCGGCCTCGAAGCCCGGCCAGGTCTCGGCCAGGGTGGGCAACTCCGGCAGGCTGGTGTCCCGCGCCAGGCCGGTGGTGGCCAGGCCGCGGATCTGCCCGGCGCGGATCAGCGGCGCCAGGGTGAAGCTGCCGTCGAACATCAGCTGGATCTGCCCGGCCACCAGCGCGGTGCGGGCCTCGGCGTAGTTGCGGAATGGCACGTGCTGCATCTCGATGCCGGCCTGCACGCGCAGCCGCTCCATGCTGAGGTGCAGCGCCGAACCGGGGCCGGAGGAGGCGTAGTTCAACTGCCCCGGATGCGCCTTGGCGTAAGCCACCAGCTCCGCCACGGACTGCACCGGCAGCGCATTGGCCACCGCCAGCGCGAAGGGCACGCTGTCGACCATCGCCACCGGCGTCAGGTCGGTCATCAGCCGGAAGGGCCGGCGGGGTTGCAGGGTTTCGTTGATGGTCTGGTTGGTGGTGCCCATCACCAGCGTGTGCGCGTCGGGCGGGCTTTTCGCCACCACGTCCACGCCGATGGTGCCGGCCAGGCCGGGGCGGTTCTCCACCACCACCGGCTGGCCCAGCGCCCGGCCCAACCGGTCCGCCAGCAGGCGGGAGACCGTGTCGGTCATGCCGCCGGGTGAGTAGGGCACGATGAGGCGCAGCGGCCGGCGCGGCCAGCCCGCGGCGTCCTGCGCCCAGGCCGGGGCGGCGGTGGCAGCCAGGGCCAACAGCCCCATCAACGCACGACGATGTTGCACCGGGGCCTCCTTTGGCGGGGTTTGCCGGGCTTCCGGCCCGGCGCCGCGTGGACGATGTTCAGCAAGCCGCATGCCGTTGGCGCCCTTGGGCAGGGCGGGCTGCGCCGTCACGCCAGGGGAATGCTCCGGGCCTCGCGCAGCGCCTGTTCCACCGCGGCGGCCAGGCGCACCAGGCGCAGGCCATCGGCGCCGGTGCCCAGCCGGGTGCCGCCATCGGCCAGGTCCAGCGCGAAGCCGTCCAACTCGTCCCGGTACAGGTCGCAGGCGGGCAGCCGTTCCTCACGCTTGCCCTCGGCATTGGTGACGGTCAGCGTGAACGTCTCCACCCAACGCAGCGGCCCGGTGCGCAGCATGCCGGCGGTGCCCAGCACCACCAGGTCGCTGCCCGAAAACGGGGCTTCGCGGGAGGCGCGCAGGCTCACCTGCACATCATTCGCGGTGCGCAGCAGCAGGCTGATGGTATCGGCGCCCAGGCCGCTTTCCGGCGGCGGGAAGGCCAGCCCGGCGACGCTGGCGTAGTCGCTGCCCAGCAGCCGCGGCACCAGGTCCAGCAGGTGCAGCCCGACATCGTACAGGATGCCGCCGCCCTGCGCCGGGTCCTCCCGCCAGGCGGAGCGTTCCGACAGCGGCGCGGCGCGTTCGACCGACAGCGCGCGGATGTCGCCGATGGCGCCGCTGCGCAGTACCTCGCCGACGCGGGTGAGGAATTGCTCGAACCGCAGGTGCAGGCCCAGCCGCAGCATCACCCCGGCCTGCTCGCAGGCGGCCACCATGGTCGCGGCATCGGCCTCGGTCATCGCCAGCGGCTTCTCGCACAGCACATGCTTGCCAGCGGCGGCGGCGGCCAGCACCACCGGCAGGTGGCGGTCGTTCGGCGTCATCACGAACACCGCGTCCACGTCCGGCGCGCGCACCAGGTCCTCATAGCTGTCGTAGATCGCGGGAATGCCGAAGCGTTCGCCAAAGGCGCGGCCCTTGGCCGGGTCCCGCGTGGCGCCGGCGGTCACCACCGCATGCCGCGCCCGGCCGACCGCCGGCATGATGCCGTTGGTCGCCAAGGAGCCAAGGCCAACAAGGCCCCATCGCAACGTCCTGGTGGTCATGCCCGCCCTCGTCCCATCGTCGGGCGCATCATGCCCGGGTGGCGCGGCCGAGGGCAAACCGGGCGGCCGGGCCTGCTATCGCGGCGGCGCCGGGCGCGGCCGCCGTACCAGGAAGGCCAGCGGCGCCACCGCCAGGAACAGCAGCGCCATCAGCACCAGCACGTCGTTGTAGGCCAGCACCAGCGCCTCCCGCTGCACCAGCGCCGCCACCCGCTTCAGCGCCGCCACCTCGGCGTCGCCGGGCAGGCGCGGCGTCAGCGCCTGGGTCAGGGTCTCGACGAACTGGGTGGCGCCGGGCCGGGCCCAGGTCACCGCCTCGTTCAACTGTGCCCGGTGCTGGTAGCTGCGGTCCTGCACCAGGGTGTTGATGACCGCCAGCGCCACCGCGCCGCCCAGGTTGCGCGTCAGGTTGTACAGGCCCGAGGCGCCCTTCAGCATGCTCGGCGGCAGCGTGCCCAGCGCCACCTGGTTCACCGCCAGCATGGCGCACATGGTGCCGGCACCGCGCAGCCCCAGCGGCAACGCCATCTGCCAGAAGCCGGAAAGATTGGTCAGCGTCGCCGTCAGCCACACCGCCAGCGCCATGGTCAGGAAGCCGGTCACCATCAGGATCCGCAGGTCCAGCTTCTGCGCCACCCGGGCGATGATGGGCGAGACCACGAACATCGCCGCGCCGGTGATGAACATGGTCTCGCCGATCTGCAGCGAATTGTAGGCCCGCACCCGGCCGAGGAAGAGCGGGATCAGGTAGACCGAGCCATACAGCCCCATGCCGACGCAGAAGCTGAACAGGCTGCCGATGGCGAAGTTGCGGTCGGTGAAGGCGCGCAGTTCCACCAGCGGGTTGCGCCGGGTCAGGCTGCGCCAGAAGAAGCCGACGCAGCAGGTGGCCGAAAGCAGGGCGCCGTAGCGAATGCCGGCATCGGCCAGCCATTCCTGCCGCGGGCCTTCCTCCATCACGTATTCCAGCCCGCCGAGGAAACCGGCCAGCAGGCCCAGGCCCAGCCAGTCGAAGCTGGCCAGCAGCCCCGGGTCCGGGCGGTCGATGTCGATGCAGGCCCAGACCACCACCGCCACCGCGGCGCCGATCGGCACGTTGATGAGGAACAGCCAGTGCCAGGAAAACGCCTCGGTCAGATAGCCGCCCAGCGTCGGCCCCACGGTGGGCGCCAGCGTCGCGGTCAGGCCGATCAGCACGCTCATCCGCAGCCGCTGCTGGCCGCCGAACATCAGGAAGGTGCTGGCGAACACGGTCGGGATCATCGCCCCGCCCAGGAAGCCCTGGCAGGCGCGGAACAGGATCATGGCCTGCAGGTTGGAGGCCAGGGCGCAGAGCAGCGAGAACACCGTGAAGCCGCTGGCCGAGATGACGAACAGCACCCGGGTGGAAAGCATGCGCGACAGGAAGCCCGAAAGCGGGATCATGACGATCTCGGCGATCAGGTCGCTGGTCTGCACCCAACTGGCCTCATCCGGCCCCGCCGCCAGCCCGGCCTGCACCTCGGCAATGGAGGCACTGACGATCTGGATGTCCAGGATCGCCATGAACATGCCCACCACCATGGCCATGAAGCCCAGGATGCGACGGCCGGAGACCGGGCGTGCCTCCAGCGCCAGCGCGCCGCTCATGGCGTGGTGCGGGCCTGGGTGGGAAGGGCCTGGGTGGGAGGAGCCTGGGTGGGAAGAGTCGGGGCAGGCAGGGCTTGGGCCGGGCTGGCCAGCAGCCGCGCCAGCGTGGTGCCCAGCGCGCCGAAGGTGCCACGCGGCGCGGTCGGGTCGGCGCGGGTATCGGCTTCCGCCACCACCGAAAGCCCGGGCCGCAGCAGCGCCAGCTGGCTGGCCGCGGCGCCGTCCAGCACCACCCGCACCGGCACGCGCTGGACGATCTTGGTGAAGTTGCCGGTGGCGTTCTCCGGCGGCAGCAGGCTGAACAGCGACCCCGTGGCCGGCGCCAGGCTGTCCACCCGGCCATGCAGTTCCAGCCCGCCCAGCGCATCCACCCGCACCCGCACCGGGGTGCCGGGGTGGAACCGCGCCAACTGGGTTTCCTTGAAGTTGGCCACCACCCATTGCCGTTCCGGCGGCGGCGCCACGGCGATGAGGTTCTGCCCCGGCCGGACATATTGCCCCAACTGTGCCGCGCGGTTGCCCACCAGGCCGTCGAACGGGGCGCGCAGCACGGTCTGCGCCAGGTCGATCCGCGCCAGTCGCAGCGCGGCCTCGGCCTGGTCGCGCCGGGCTTCGGCCTGGCGGCCTTGGGCGTGCAGCACCGCCACCTGCTGATGCGCCACCGCCAACTGCGCCTCGGCCGAGGCGATGGCAGCGGCGGCCTTCAGCCCATCGGCGCGGGCGCGTTCCTCGGTCTGCCGGCTGCTCCAGCCCTGCGCCGCCAGGCCCTGGTAGCGTTGGGCATCGGCGTTGGCGCGGCCCTGTTCGGCGCGGGCCTGGGCCAGCACCGCCTCGCTGACGTGCACCTGCGCCGCCTGCAACGCCAACTGCTCGCCCAGCGTGGTCACGGCGCCGGCGGCGTCGGCCAGGCTGGCCTCGGCCTGGGCCGCACGGGCCTGGTACAGCGCCGGGTCCAGCTCCAGCAGCACGTCGCCGCGGGCCACACGCTGGTTGTCGGCCACGCGGATGGCCTGGACATGGCCATCCACCCGGAAGCCGAGCACCGCGACATCGCCCTGGACATAGGCGTTCTCGGTTTCCTGCAGGAAGCGCCCGACGCTCCACCACCAGGACCCGCCCAGGCCGGCCCCGGCCAGCAGCACCACGGCGAGCCCCAGCTTGACCAGCCGGCGGCGCAGCCGGGCGGGAGGCGGCGAGGGCGCCGGGGTCTGGGCCAGGCTCGGGGAATGGGAAAGGGCGTTCATGGCGGGGCTCGCGGATGGTGAGGGCCAGGTAGTGAACTGAACCGTTCAGTTCAGTTTGCATTCCCAGGCTAACTGGGGCAAACAGCGTCTTATGTCAAGTGGACTGAACCGTTCAGTCCAACCGCGCGAGACCCCATGACCGCAGCCCTGCCCCCCGCCCCGGACCCGATGCCCGCCAAGGCCCGCGCCATTCTGGAAGCGGCGGCGGCGCTGTTCATCGCCCAGGGCTATGGCGCCGTTTCCATGGACGCGGTGGCGCGCCGGGCCGGGGTTTCCAAGGCCACGCTCTATGCCCATTTCGGCGCCAAGGACCGGTTGTTCGCCGCCATCATCCAGGAAGCCTGCCTGGCCATGCGTGGCGAACAGCCCGAGCAGGCCCCGGCCGGCGCCAGCCTGTTCGACGCCCTGCTGCCGATGGCGACGCGCTGGCTGGCCTTCCTGCTGCGGGAAAGGTCGCTCGGCATGTTCCGGGTGGTGGTGGCCGAAGGTGCCCGTTTCCCCGAACTGGCCCGCGCCTTCCATGAGAACGGCCCGCGCGCCACGCGGGAATGGCTGACCGCCTGGCTGGCCGCCCAGGCCGCCCGCGGGCTGGTGCAGGTGCCGGACCCGGCCCTGGCAGCGGACCAATGCCTGGCGCTGCTGCGCACCGAATTGTTCCTGGAAGCCACGCTGGGCCTGCGCGAAACGCCCGACGAAGCGACCATCGCGGCCAGTGCCGCCGCCGCCATGCGCACCTTCTGCCGCGCCCATGGGGCCCCGGCCTGAAGCTGGTTTCCCGCAGGCCATGGCTTGCGCCCGCCGGCGCGCCATGGGTTCATCCCGCCGCAACAATTCACCCCCGGCGGCACGCGGCCGCGCGGGGGAGCAAGGCGCGGCCTGGGGGGCAGGGTAGATGCAGAGCTACGACTACATCGTTGTGGGTGCGGGGTCCGCTGGGGCCGTGGTGGCCAACCGGCTTTCCGCCGACGCCCGCAACAAGGTGCTGCTGCTGGAAGCCGGCCCGGCCAGCCACCCGTGGACGCATATTCCCATCGGCTACGCCAAGCTGCTGACCAACCCGGCCGCCAACTGGCTGTACAGTTCCGAACCCGAGGCCAGCACCAATGGCCGCCGCATTCCGGTGCCGCGCGGCCGCATGCTGGGTGGCTCCAGCTCCATCAACGGCCTGGCCTTCGTGCGCGGCCAGGCCCAGGACTTCGATAGCTGGGCGCAGATGGGCAATCGCGGCTGGAGCTACGAGGATGTGCTGCCCTTCTTCAAGCGCATGGAAAGCTTCGAGGGCAGCGGCGACGACCACTACCGCGGCCGCGAAGGCCCGCTGCGCGTCACCAACCCGGCAGCGACCGACCCGCTCTGCGCCGCCATCATCCAGGCGGCCGGGCAGGTCGGCATTCCCCACAACCCGGACTACAACGGTGCCACCCAGGAAGGCATCGCCATGAGCCAGGCGACCATCGCCTCGCGCCGGCGGATGAGCACCGCGCATTGTTACCTGGACCCGATCCGCAAGCGGCCCAACCTGCACATCGTCACTGGCGCGCTGGCCGAGGCCCTGCTGCTGGATGGCAGCCGCTGCGCCGGGGTGCGCTACAGCGTGGGCGGTGAGCCGCACAAGGCACTGGCGGGGCGGGAGGTGGTGGTCAGCGGCGGCTCCATCAACTCCCCGCAACTGCTGGAGCTGTCGGGCATCGGCCAGCCGGAGCGCCTGGCGGCGTTGGGCATCGAGGTGCGCCACGCGCTGCCCGGCGTGGGCGAGAACCTGCGCGACCACTACGCGCCGCGCACCCGCTGGGCGGTGGGCGCCCGGGGCTACACCCTGAACGACCGCGGCCGCGGGCTGGGCCTGGTGCAGCAGGCGCTGCGCTATGCGCTGTTCGGCAAGGGCATGCTCAGCATGGTGGCGGCGCCGCTGCGCGCCTTCGTGCGTTCCCGCGAAGGGCTGGAAGCGCCGGACCTGCTTTTGGGCTGGGTGCCGATGCTGACCGAGCCGGGGCCGAAGGGGCCGCGCATCGCCAGCCAGTCCGGCATGACCTGCTATGCCCACCCGATGCGGCCGGAAAGCAAGGGCCACATCCACGTCACCTCGGCCGACCCGCGCCAGCCGCCGGCGATCAACTTCAACTTCCTGTCCTCGCCGATCGACGCCGAGCTGACGGTGCGCGCCGTGCGCATCGCCCGCGCGGTGATGACCGCGCCGGCTCTGGCGCACCTGCAGATCCGCGAACTGGCGCCCGGCGCGCCGCTGGCCACCGATGACGAGATCATC
>CANBXZ010000003.1 GCA_947373495.1 Acetobacteraceae bacterium | reverse complement strand
AAGGCGAAGCGCGTGCTGGCGCCTTCCATGCCCTCGTCCGGGCCGGCGGCGTCGCGGTATTCCTGCAACGTCTTGGCCCGCGGGTCGGTCTCCTTCAGGCTCTCACCGTCATAGACGCGCATCTTGGCGAACAGGTTGCTGTTCTCATGCTTGCGCAGGCGGGACAGCACGCTGAAGCGGGCCAGCATTTCCAACGTCGCCGGCGCGCAGGGGGCCGTCGCCAGCTCGCTGCCGCTGACCAGCTTGGCGTAGATCTTCTGTTCCTCGGTGGCCCGCAGGCAGTACGGCACCTTGATGACGTAGATGCGGTCGATGAAGGCTTCGTTGTTCTTGTTGTTCTTGAAGGTCTGCCACTCGCTTTCGTTCGAGTGCGCCAGGATGATGCCGGTATAGGGCAGGGCGCCGATATTCTCGGTGCCGATGTAGTTGCCCTCCTGCGTCGCCGTCAGCAGCGGGTGCAGCATCTTGATCGGCGCCTTGAACATCTCGACGAATTCAAGAATGCCCTGGTTGGCGCGGTTCAGGCCACCGCTGAAGCTGTAGGCGTCGGGGTCGTTCTGCGGGAAGACCTCCAGCTTGCGGATGTCCACCTTGCCAACCAGGCTGGAGATGTCCTGGTTGTTCTCATCGCCCGGTTCGGTCTTGGCGATGGCGATCTGCCGCAGCCGGGAAGGCCGCACCTTGGCCACGCGGAAGCGGGTGATGTCGCCGCCGAACTCGTCCAGCCGCTTGATGCACCAGGGGCTCATCAGCCCATTCAGCCGGCGGCGCGGAATACCGTAGCGCGTTTCCAGCACCTCGCCCATGCGTTCCGGGTCGAACAGGCCGAGCGGGCTTTCGAACACCGGGGACAGGTCGTTCCCGGCCTTCAGCACATAGATCGGCTCCTGCTCCATCAACGCCTTCAGGCGCTCCGCCAGGGAGGATTTGCCGCCGCCCACCGGGCCGAGCAGGTAGAGGATCTGCTTGCGCTCCTCCAGCCCCTGGGCGGCGTGGCGGAAGAAGCCGACAATCCGCTCGATCGTCTCCTCCATGCCATGGAACTCGGCGAAGGCGGGGTAGCGGCGGATGGTCCGGTTCAGGAAAATGCGGCCGAGCCTTGCTTCGCGGGCGGTGTCCACCACCTCGGCCTCGCCGATCGCGGCCAGGATGCGTTCGGCCGCGCTGGCGTAATGCCCCGGGTCGGTGCGGCAGCCTTCAAGGAATTCGGCCAGCGACATGTCGGCGTCGCGCCGTTGTTCATAGGCCCGGGAGTAGTCAGCGAAGATGTCGGTGATCGTGTTCATCGGCCGCTCCTGCAGCGATGCGGTCCAAGCGCGGCGGGAGTTGCATCCGTTCGCGCGTGACGCATCGGATAACCATGTTGTGCTGCCACGAACCGACGCGGGGGCGAACGGAACAACATGCCGTTCTCCGCCAGCAGGTCTCTCGGCGCGCCAGACCGCAAGCAGCACTCGGGATACGTTAGCCAGCGCGCAGCGCACCATGGCATGGTGCCTGAACGCTCAACGGAACAACGCGTTTCTTCCCTGTGCGCGAAGCGCTTCGTGGCGTGTGGCCAGGGCCGGCGGGCTGCCGCCTTCAAGTGCGCTGGCGACCTGACCTTGCAAACCATGAGAATGCTTCGCAACGCCGCATCATCGTGGCTGAACGCGCGGCGCGAATGCAACTGTAATCGTGGGTCCGGGAAGGGTGGCTGGCGGGCTGTGGCGCCGCGGCCATGGGGCGGCGCGGGCGGGCCGGAATGGCGCCGCGGCCTGCTGGCAGGCCGGCCATGGCGGCCGGGCCGGCGCAAACGCCATGGCCCTGGCGACCCCTTGGGCTGCCCTGGGCGGCAGCATTTCAACGCGGAGTTGATGACAAGGCGGCTTTGGCCAGCGGGCAGGGCGCCCGCTGGCCAGCGTCGGAACGTCCGGCTCAGTCGTCGGGGTGAACCACGCTGCCGCAGGTGGTGCCGCCGTCGATGACGAAGCTCTGGCCGGTGGTGAAGCTGCCGGCGGGCGCCGCCAGGAATACCGCGGCGCCGGCGATCTCATCCGGCTCGCCGATGCGCTGCAGCGGCGTGTCGCGCGTCCGCTTCTTGTACAGCACCGGGTTTTCCCACAGCGCGCGGGCGAAGTCGGTGCGGATCAGGCCGGGGGCGATGCAGTTGGCGCGGATGTTCTTCGGCCCGTGCTCCACCGCCAGGTTGCGCGCCAACTGGATGTCGGCCGCCTTGGTGATGGCATAAGTGCCCAGCATCTGGCTGCCGCGATAGCCGCCGATGGAGGAGATGATGATGATGGAGCCGCCGCCGCGCTGTTCCATGCTGGGAATGCACATGTGTGACAGCCACATGTTGGACTTCACGTTGGTCGCCATCATCTTGTCGAAGATGTCGTCCGGAATGGCGGTCATGCTGCCGTAGTGCGGGTTGATGGCGGCATTGGCCACCAGCACGTCCACGCCGCCATAGGCCGCGAGGGTCTGGTCCACCAGGTTCTGCAATTCCGGCTTGCGGCCGATGTTGCAGGCCACGGCCATCGCCTCGCCGCCCTTGGACTTGATGACATCCACCACTTCCTGGCAGGCATCCAGCTTGCGGCTGGCCACCACCACCTTGGCACCGTGCTCGGCCATGCGTTCGGCGATGGCACGGCCGATGCCGCGGCTGCCGCCGGTTACGATGGCCACCTTGCCGGTAAGGTCGAACAGGGCTGGTCCGGGCATTGCAGTCTCCTCCATGAAAGATTGTGGCTGATTGTCCTGGGCAGGCTTGCCCGCCGTCAAGTCGGCGGCGAAAATGCCGGTATGACAGCACATGCCAGCGCCCAACTGCCCCATGCCGTCCCGCTTGAGGGCGCCTCCAACCTGCGCGACCTGGGGGGCTACCCGGTGGCCGATGGCCGGCGGGTGCGGCAGGGCCGGGTCTATCGCTCCGCCACCCTGGCCAACCTGACCGCGGCCGATGTGGCGGCGGTGCGGGCGCTGGGCCTGCGCACCGTGTGCGACCTGCGTGGCGTGCAGGAAGCCGAACACCGGCCGAGCCGCCTGCCGGAAGGCGCCGTGCGGGTGCCGCTGCCGATCGAGCCGACCGTGGGCGCCAGCCTGGCCGACCTGATGCGGCGGGAAATGGCCACCGGTGAGGATGTGGTGGACCTGCTGCGCCGCGCCTACCTGGACTACGTGACCACCTACCTCGGCCGCTACCGGCAGATGTTCGACCTGCTGCTGCAACCGGAACGCCAGGCGCTGCTGTTCCATTGCTCGGCCGGCAAGGACCGTACCGGCCTGGGGGCGGCGCTGATCCTGCTGGCCCTGGGCGCCAGCCGGCAGACCATCCTGGCCGACTACGTGGCGACGGACCGGCTGTGGCGGCGCGACCTGGCCATGCCTTCCGGTGCGCCGCGGCCGCTGGCCGATGCGCTGCTCTCCACCCATCCCGCCCTGCTGGAAGCGGCGCTGGAGGCGGCGGTACAGCCCTTCGGCACGGTCGCGGCGCTGCTGGACCAAGGCCTGGGCCTCGATGCCGAGCGGTTGCCCCGGCTGCGCGACCTGCTGCTGGAATAGCCGCTACGGCTACACCAGGTAGTTGCCGCCATTGATGTGCCAGCATTGCCCGGTGACCCAGGCGGCGGCATCCGAGCAGAGGTAAACCGCCAGGCTGGCGATTTCCTCCGGCGTGCCCAGGCGGGGAATCGGGAAGCCCTGGACGATCTCGGCCAGTTCGGCATCGGTGTTGCCATGGCGCGGCTGCGCGGTGTCGCTGGTGCCGGGGGCGATGGCATTCACCCGAATGCCGTGGGGCGCCATGGCCAGCGCCATGCTGCGGGTGATGCCGATGACGCCGTTCTTGCTGGCGCTGTAGTGCACCCCCAGCGGCGCCCCGCGCACCGAGGATGAGGACAGGTTCACCATGGCCCCGCCATGCCCGGCCGCCACCATGGCCCGGGCCACCGCCTGGGCGGTGAAGGCGCTGCCCTTCAGGTTCACCCCCAGCACCGCGTCCCACTGGGCTTCCGCCATCTCCAGGAAGCTGGTGCGCGGGAAGATGCCGGCGTTGTTCACCAGCGCGTCCACCCGGCCGAGCGCGGCCAGGGCTTCCCGCACGATGGCCTGGCAGCCGGCCACGGTGCCGACGCTGCCCTGCACCAGGGCGGCGCGGCGGCCGTGGCCGCGCACCCCCTCGGCCACCGCTTCGGCGGCGGCCAGGTCGTCCAGCCAGTTCACCGCCACATCATAACCCGCGGCGGCGAAGGCCAGCGCGCAGGCGGCACCGATGCCCTGCTGCGCACCGGTGACCAGGACGACCTTGTTGCTCATCGACCCATCAACTCCCTGTAGCGGGCCAGCATGCGCGGGCCTTCGGGCCCGGCGCGCTGCGCCCATTCCTCGGTCTGGCGGGCCCCGATGGCGCGCAGTTGGCCGAGAAGTACCGGGTTGGCCTGGGCAACTTCCATGCCGCGGCTGCGCAGCCGGCCGAGCATCTCCTCCTCGGCCTGGCGGGCGAAGTCCAGGCCCCGCACCTGGGCCCGGGCGGCGGCCTGCAGCACCGCCTGCTGGTCCGCCTGGGACAACGCGTTGAAGGCGCGGGCGTTGACGAAGATGGCATTGCGGGTGCGCATGCCGCCCACATCGGTGAAGTGGCGGGCGAAGTCCCAGGCGCTGGTGTCCACGCCGGTCGGGGCCGAGGTGAACATCACATTGACCACATTGGTGGCAAAGGCCTGCGGAATTTCAGCCACCTGCACCGTCACCGGCGTGGCGCCCAGCAGTTCGGCGAAGCGGGTGGTGAGCACATTGAACACGCGGAAGCGGCTGCCGCGCAGGGTTTCCACATCGGTCAGCGGGGTGCGGGTGTAGAAGCCCTGGCTGGTCCAGTTGACCATGTACAGCAGCCGCAGCCCGGTGCGCTCGAACCGTTGCTGGATGAAGGGCAGGCTGGCCTGGTGCAGCGCCGCGGCGCCTTCCCAGGTGTCGGCCAGGAAGGGCACGCTGTCCACGTCGAAGAACGGGTCCTCGTTGCCGAAGGCGGAGAGCAGCACCTCGCCCAGTTGCACCTGGCCGGTCTGCGCCGCGCGCTTGATCTGCGGCAGCGGCAGCAGGCTGGCATTCACGTGCAACTGCACGCCCACCCGGCCGGCGGTGGACTTCTCCATGTCCTCGATGAAGGCGCGGATGTTGCGGGTGTGGTAGTTGGCTTCGGCATAGGGCGTGGCCATGACCCAGCGGGCCGAGGCCGGAGCCGGGGCGGCGGCGGGGGCCTGGGGTTGGGCCGCGGCCGGTCCGGCCAGCAGCAGGGCGCCCAGCAGGGCACCGATCAAGCGACGCATGGTTGGTCCTCCCATTTCTTATGGCGCCAGTTTCAAGTGGTTCCGCCCCCGGTTGCAAGGCCCCCCTGGACCGCGCGGCCGTGCCCGCTACAGTCCCGGAGATGCAGAAAGCCATGAGACGATGAACCTGCCGCAATCCCCAGGCTTCCGGCTGGACGGCAAGCGCGCCCTGGTCAGCGGCGCCGGGCGTGGCATTGGCCTGGCCGCCGCCGTGGCGCTGGCCGAGGCCGGGGCGGCGGTGACCCTGCTGGCCCGCAGCGGCGGCGAGATCTCCGCCCTGGCCGAGGCCATCCGCGCCACCGGCGGCCAGGCCGAGGCCCTGGTGCTGGACGTGACCGACACCGCCGGCTTTCGCGCCGCCATGGCCGCCCGCCCGGCGTTCCACGCCTTCCTGAACAATGCCGGCACCAACAAGCCGGCGCATTTCCTGGACGTGGCCGAGGCCGATTTCGACCAGGTGATGGAGCTGAACCTGCGCGCCGCCTTCTTCGCCGCCCAGGCGGTGGCCCGGCGGATGCGGGAGGCTGGCGTCGCCGGCTCCATCATCAACGTCTCCTCCCAGATGGGCCATGTCGGCGGGCCGAACCGAACGGTCTACTGCGCCAGCAAATGGGCCATGGAGGGCTGGACCAAGGCCGCGGCGATCGAGCTGGCGCCGTTCGGCATTCGCATGAATACGCTTGGGCCCACCTTCATCGAGACTCCGTTGACCAAGCCGTTCTTCGAGAAGCCGGAGTTCCGCGACTGGGTGCTGAGCAGGATCAAGCTGGGGCGCGTCGGCCAGGTGCAGGACCTGATGGGCCCGGTGGTGTTCCTGGCGTCGGACGCTTCGGCGCTGATGACCGGCAGCGCCCTGGTCGTGGACGGCGGCTGGACGGCGGAGTAAGCGATGCCGCGAGCGAGGGAGAAATGACATGGCGCGTTGGTTGAAGCAGAGCATCGCGGCAGGCGAGAAGGCGGCGGCCAATGCGGCGGTGCGCGCCACGGTGGAAGCCTTGCTGGAAGACGTGGCCGCGCGTGGCGACGACGCCGTGCGCGAGATGTCGATCAAGTTCGACAACTGGGACCGCGATGATTTTCGCCTCTCCAAGGCCGAGATCGACGATTGCCTGGCGCAATTGAAGCCGCGCGACCTGGAGGACATCCGCTTCGCCCAGGCCCAGGTGAAGAATTTCGCCCGGCACCAGAAGGCGGCGTTGCAGGATATCGAGGTCGAGACCCTGCCCGGCGTGGTGCTGGGCCACAAGAATATCCCGGTGCAGTCGGTGGGCTGCTACGTGCCGGGCGGCAAGTATCCGTTGCTGGCCAGCGCGCACATGTCGGTGGTGACCGCCAAGGTGGCCGGGGTGCCGCGCATCATCACCTGCGCGCCGCCGTTCAATGGCAAGCCGGCGCCGGCCATCGTGGCGGCGCAGCACCTGGCGGGCGCGGATGAGATCTACTGCCTGGGCGGCGTGCAGGCGGTGGCCGCCATGGCCATCGGCACCCAGAGCATCAAGGGCGTGGACATGCTGGTGGGCCCGGGCAACGCCTATGTGGCCGAGGCCAAGCGCCAGTTGTTCGGCCGGGTCGGGATCGACCTGTTCGCCGGCCCGACCGAGACCCTGATCATCGCCGATGAGACCGTGGATGCCGAGATCTGCGCCACCGACCTGCTGGGCCAGGCCGAGCACGGCCCGACCACGCCGGCCATCCTGCTGACCAACAGCGCGAAGCTGGCCAAGGAAACCATGGCCCAGGTGGACAAGCTGCTGGCCATCCTGCCCACCGCCGCCGTGGCCCGGAAGGCGTGGGAAGACTATGGCGAGGTGATTGTCTGCGACAGCTTCGACGAGATGGTGGAACAGGCCGACCGCATCGCCAGCGAGCATGTGCAGGTGATGACCAGCGACGACGACTTCTTCCTGGCGCGGATGAAGAATTACGGCGCGCTGTTCCTCGGCCCGCGCACCAACGTGGCCTATGGCGACAAGGTGATCGGCACCAACCACACGCTGCCGACGCAGGGCGCGGCGCGCTACACCGGCGGGCTGTGGGTGGGCAAGTTCCTCAAGACGGTGACCTACCAGCGCGTCACCACCGACGAGGCCAGCGCCATGATCGGCGCCTATTGTTCCCGCCTGTGCATGCTGGAAGGCTTCGCCGGCCACGCGGAACAGGCCAATGTGCGGGTGCGCCGCTATGGCGGGCGCAACGTACCCTATGCGGAAGCGGCGGACTGACCCCATGACCTTCGACCTGATCCTGAAGAATGCCCACCTGGTGGATGGCACCGCCACCGATATCGGCGTGGCCAATGGCCGCATCGCCGCGCTGGGCGCCAACCTGGGCACCGACGCGCGGGAAGTGATCGACTGCGGCGGCCGGCTGGTTTCGCCCGGCTTCGTCGAGACGCACATCCACCTCGACAAGTCGTGCACCATCGACCGCTGCGCCTGCGAGACGGCGCGCTTCCCGCATCATGCGATGGAGCGCACCAGTGCGATCAAGCCGACCTTCACGGTGGAGGATGTGACCAGCCGCGCCAGCCGCACGCTGGAGATGTGCATCCTGCACGGCGCCACGCTGATGCGCACCCATGTGGAGGTGGACCCGCGGGTTGGCCTGCGCGGGCTGGAGGGCGTCAAGGCGTTGATCGAGGCCTACAAGTGGGCCATCGACATCGAGATCTGCGTGATGCCGCAGGAGGGCCTGACCAACAACCCGGGCACCGATGAACTGATGGTGGCGGCACTGGAGACCGGCGCCACGGTGGTGGGCGCCGCGCCGAACTACGACAGCGACCGCGCCGCGCAGATCCATCGCGTGTTCGAACTGGCGCTGAAGTACGGCATCGACATCGACATGCACCTGGACAGCGGCAATTCGGCGCAGGAGCTGGATGTGCTGCTGGTGTGCGAGCTGGCCGACAAGTACAACTACGGCGGCCGCGTTGCCATCGGCCATGGCACCAAGCTTTCCACCATGCCGCCGGCCGAGCTGGACAAGGTGGCCCGGCGCATGGCTGACAGCGGCGTGGCGCTGACCGTGCTGCCGGCCACCGACCTGTACCTGGGCAGCCGGGAGAAGGACCATCGCATCGAGCGCGCGGTGGCCGATGCCAACCGGCTGTTCCGGCTGGGCGTGAACTGCAACATCAGCAGCAACAACATCCAGAACGCCTTCACCCCGCTGGGGGATGGCCAGTTGATCCGCCAGGCCAACATGTATGCCAACATCGTCCAGCACGCGATGCCGGACGACCTGATGGACACCTGGGCGATGTTCACCAGCAACAGCGCCCGGCTGATGAACCGCAAGGGCTACGGCATTGCCGTGGGCAACGACGCCGACATGGTGGTGGTGGACGCGCCCAACCCGGTTGCCGCCATTCGCCAGGTTGCGCCCACGCTGTATGCCTTCAAGCGTGGTCGCCGCACCTTCACCCGCACGGCCGCCGTGCTGCATCGCCCGGAATAAGAACATGGCAACGCAACGCCTCGGCATCATCATGCATGGTGCCACCAGCCGCATCGGCACCACGCAGCACCTGATGAACAGCCTGGTGCCGATCATCGCCGAGGGCGGCCTGCCGCTGGCCAATGGCGACCGGCTGATGCCCGACCCCATCCTGCTCGGCCGCACGCCGGAGAAGATGGCGGCGCTGGCGGCGCGCTTCGGCATCAAGCGCTGGAGCACCGATATCGACGCCTGCCTGGCGGACAAGAACGACGCGCTGTTCTTCGAATGCGCCTATGGCGGCAACCGGGTGGAACTGGCGCGGCGCGCGATTGCGGCCGGCAAGCACATCTACCTGGAAAAGCCGGTGGCCGAGAGCATGGCCGAGGTGCTGGCACTGCGGGAGACGGCGGAAGCCGCCGGGGTCAGCCACGCGGTGATGCAGGACAAGATCCACCTGCCCGGTCTGGCCAAGCTGAAGACGCTGCTGGACATGGGCTATTTCGGCAAGATCCACGGCATGCGGCTGGAATTCGGCTGGTGGGTGTTCGATGGCGAGCACATTCCGGCGCAGCGCACCAGCTGGAACTACAAGAAGGCGCTGGGCGGCGGCCTGGTGCTGGATATGTTCCCGCACTGGCGCTACGTCATCGAGCATCTGTTCGGTCGCCCCACCGCGGTGACGGCGCGCATCAACACCGCGCAGCCGAAGCGCTGGGATGAACAGCACCAGCCCTACGACGTGGATGTGGAGGACGAGGTCCGCGCCATCGTCGAGTTCGAGAATGGCGTGGTGGGGGAGGTGTTCTCCTCCTGGGCCACGCGCATCCGGCGCGACGACATGCTGGTGGTGAGCGTGGATGGCGACAAGGCCAGCGCGCACGCCACGCTGCATGACTGCTTCGTGCAGACCATCGGCACCACGCCGAAGCCGGTGTTTCCGGTGCAGGCGCCGCAGACCGCGGACTTCTTCAGCCAGTGGCAGAAGGCGCCGGAGCTGATGCCGTTCAAGAACAGCTATCGCCAGGCGTGGGAGCTGTTCCTGCGCCACCTGGCCGAAGGCACGCCGAACACCGCCAGCCTGTTGCAGGCGGCGCGCGGGCTGCAGCTGATCGAAGCCTGCTACGAGAGCCACCGCGGCCGCCGGTGGGTGGAGATGCCCGCGCTATGAGCACGATCACCGACCGCCGCCAGCGCCTGCGCGCCGTGCTGGCCGGCACCACCTGCATCCACCCCGGTTCGGTATGGGACCCGATGTCGGCGCGGATCGCCGAGGATATCGGCTTCGAGGTCGGCATGTTCGCCGGCTCCACCGCGTCGCTGGCGGTGCTGGGTGCGCCCGACCTCATCGTGGTGACGCTGACCGAGTTCGCCGAGCAGTGCCGCCGCATCTGCCGCGCGGTCAGCACCATGCCGCTGATGGTGGACGCCGACCACGGCTACGGCAACGCGCTGAACGCCATGCGCACGGTGCAGGAAGTGGAAACGGCGGGTGTCGCCGGCATGACGCTGGAAGACACCGTGCTGCCGCGCCCCTTCGGCGACGGCGCCGTGGTGCTGCATGGCATCGCCGAGGGGCTGGGCAAGGTGCAGGCCGGGCTGGCGGCGCGGGATGACGCCAGCTTCGTCATCGTGGCGCGCACCAGCGCGGTGCAGGTGAACGGTATCGCCGACGCGGTGGAGCGCACCAAGGTGTACTCGGCCTCCGGCGCCGATGCGCTGTTCTTCACCGGGGTGAAGTCACGGGCGGAACTGGACGCGATCAGCGCCGTCGCCACGTTGCCCATCATCCTGGGTGGGCTGGAGACGGCGGAGATGCGGGACCGCGACTATCTGGCGGCGCGCGGCGTGCGCATTGCGTTGCAGGGCCACCAGCCCATCCAGGCGGCGCAGCGTGCGGTGCATGAGACATTGCAGGCGCTGCGCGATGGCGTGCAGCCAGCGGCGCTGCCTGGCATGCCGGAAGCCGGGCTGATGCCGCGGGTGACGCGGGACAACGAGTATAAACGCTGGACCAAGGCATACCTGGGCGGCTGACGAGGAACGACGAGCATGATGAACGAACCTGACCACCAATACCTGACGCTGCACGAGTTCGTCAGCGAGGCGAAGCGCCGCGTCACTCCGGGCACCTGGGACTACCTGGTGGGCGGCACCGAAACCGAAACCACCGTGCTGCGCAACCGCATGGCGCTGGACATGCAGGCCTTCCGCCCGCGCGTGCTGCGCGATGTGTCGAACATCGACACCTCCAGCACCTTCTTCGGCAAGAAGATCAGCATTCCGGTCGCGCTGGCGCCGGTGGGCGGGTTGGAGAACTTCGACCCCGAGGGTGGTGCCCCGGCGGCGCGCGCGGCGGCGAAGTTCGGCGTGCCGACCATCGTCTCCAGCGTCAGCGCACCCGGCCTGAAGCCCATGGCGGAAGCCAGCGGCAATGGCCCCAACGTGTTCCAGCTGTATGTGCGTGGTGACACCGCCTGGTGCGACGATATCGTCAAGCAGGCGATGGATGCCGGCTACGACGCCTTCTGCCTCACCGTGGACACCGCGATCTACAGTCGCCGCGAACGCGACATCGCCAAGCGCTTCGTCAAGCCGTGGCGCGCGCGCGCCGTGGGCCACAGCTTCCAGGCCGGGCTGAACTGGGACTACGTCAAGCATTTCAAGGCGAAGTTCCCGAATGTACCGCTGGTACTGAAGGGCATCGCCACGGCGGAAGACGCCAGCATGGCCTGCGACCACGGCGTCGATGTGGTGTACGTCTCCAACCATGGCGGCCGCCAGTTGGACCACGGCCGCGGCTCGCTGGACGTGCTGCCGGAAGTGGTGAAGGCCGTGGGTGGCCGCGCCAAGGTATGGATGGACGGCTCCATCAGCCGCGGCAGCGACGTGGTGAAGGCCATGGCGCTGGGTGCGGACATGGTGGCGATCGGCCGGCTGTATTGCTACGGCCTGGCCGCGGCGGGCGAGGATGGCGTGCAGCGCGTGCTGGAGTTGCTGCAGACCGAAATCCATGAGGTGCTCGGCCTGCTCGGCGTCTCCCGCTTCGCCGACCTGCATCCGGGCTACCTGCACCAGGCGCAGCCGGTGCGGCCGCCCAGCCTGTTCAGCGCCTTCCCGCTGCTGAACCTGACCGACCCCGGCTACCGCTGAGGCCCGTTGCCACGAAGGACCCCCCGATGCGTTTCCTGCTCGCCGCGCTCAGCCACGAAACCAACACCTTCTCGCCGGTGCCGACGCCCCTGGCGCGGTTCTGCCGGGATGGCACGGAGTTGCTGGCGGGCGAGCGGGCCATCGGGTTCTTTCGCGGCACGCGCACCTGCATGGGCGGCTTCCTGGATGTCGCCGCCGAGGCCGGGGCCGAGGTGGTGGTGCCGGTAGCCGCCCACGCCCCACCCTCGGGCAAGGTGGAGGGCGCCGCGTATGAGGCGTTCTGCACCGCCATTACCGATGCGGTGCGGCAGGGCGGCTGGGACGCCATTCTGCTGGACCTGCACGGCGCCATGGTGACCGACCGCTTTGAGGACGGCGAGGGCGAGTTGCTGCGCCGGATCCGCGCGATCGACGCCACCACGCCGATGGCCGTGGCCTATGACATGCACGCCAACATGCATGACGCCATGGTGGACAACGCCACCATCACCGCCGGCTACCAGACCTACCCGCATGTGGACATGTACCAGACCGCCGAGCGTGCCGCCCGCCCGCTGCTGCGCGCATTGCGGGGCGAGGTGAAGCCCACCACCGCCTGGGCCCGGGCGCCGATGCTGCCGCACGTGATGGCGCAGGGCACCCATGCCTTCCCCAACAAGGAATTGCAGGCGATGTGCCGCGGCTGGGAAGCCAGTGGCCGCGCGCTCAGCGCCAGCCTCTATGTCGGCTTCCCGCATGCCGATATCCACGGTGCCGGGCTTTCGGCCGTGGTCTGCACCGACAACAACCCGGCCGACGCCGCCGCCATGGTGCAGGAACTGCTCGACTTCGCCTGGAAGGCGCGGGAGGACTTCACCTTCAGGCCGGAGGCGCTGGAAGCCAGCGTGGCGCGGGCAAAGCAGGCCGGTGCCACCAAGGCGGAGTTGCCGGTGGTACTGCTGGACCACTATGACAACTGCGCTTCCGGCGGCACCATGGACACCACGGAGGTGCTGGCGGAAATCCTTCGCCAGGGCCTGACCGACGTGGCCTTCTTCGGCATCTGCGATCCCGCGGCGGTGGCCGCCTGCCAGCGCGCCGGCGTGGGCGCGGAGGTGGAGTTGGACCTCGGCGGCAAGCTGCCGATGCCGGAACTGCCGCGTTCCTCCACCCCGCTGCGGGTGAAGGGCACGGTGAAGACCATCTCCGCCGGCTATTTCGTCACCAAGGCCGGGCTGGCGCCGGGGCTGAAGGTGTACATGGGCCCCACCGTGGTGCTCGACACCGGCGCGGTGGAGATCGTGCTGGTGACCCGGCAGATCGAACCCACCTCGCCGGACATGTTCCGGGTGCTGGGCATCGAGCCGCGGGACAAGCGCTTCCTGGCCATCAAGTCCCGCGTGCACTGGCGCGCGGCGCTGGGGCCGCTGGCGCGGGAAATCGTGGAGTGCGCCGGCGTTGGTGTCTGCACCTCCGACTATTCACAGCTGACGTTCCGCAATGTCCGGCGACCGATCTATCCGCTGGACCCCGGGACCAATGGGTAATCGCATGACCGAAACGCCGCGCGCCACCAATCGCCTGGACTACACGCCGCCCGTCTTCCTGGTGGAGACGGTGGAACTGGCCTTCGACCTGGCGCCGGCGGCGACCATCGTGCGCTCCCGCCTGGCGCTGCGGCGCAACACGCCCGGGCCGCTGCGGCTGGACGGGCTGGCGCTGGAGTTGGTCGGCATCAGCCTGGATGGCGCCGCGCTGGAGCCCGGCCGCTACGTGCTGGACGAGACCGGCCTCACCATTGCCACGCTGCCGGACCAGGCGGTGCTGGAGGTGACCACCCGGATCGCGCCGGAGCTGAACACCGAACTGGCCGGGCTCTATACCTCGGGCGGCAACTACTACACCCAGTGCGAGGCCGAGGGCTTCCGCCGCATCACCTGGTTCCCCGACCGGCCGGATGTGATGAGCCGCTACAGCGTGACCATCACCGCCGAGAAGGCGCGGGTGCCGGTGCTGCTTTCCAATGGCAACCTGGTGGCCCAGGGCGAGCACGCGGATGGCCGCCACTGGGCGCGCTGGGAGGACCCGCACCCGAAGCCCTGCTACCTGTTCGCGCTGGTGGCCGGTGAACTGGTGAACGTGCCGGACCGCTTCATCACCGCCAGCGGCCGCGACGTGGAGCTGAACATCTGGGTTCGCCGAGGCGACGAAACCCGCTGCGCCCATGCGATGGACAGCCTGAAGCGCAGCATGAAGTGGGACGAGGACGTCTTCGGCCTGGAATACGACCTGGACGTGTTCAACATCGCCGCCGTGTCGGACTTCAACATGGGTGCGATGGAGAACAAGGGCCTCAACGTCTTCAACACCAAATACGTGCTGGCCACGGCCGAAACCGCGACCGATGGCGACTACCAGGGCATCGAGACCGTGGTGGCGCACGAATACTTCCACAACTGGACCGGCAATCGCGTCACCTGCCGGGACTGGTTCCAGCTGAGCCTGAAGGAAGGGCTGACGGTCTTCCGCGACCAGGAGTTCAGCAGCGACATGGGCAGCCGCGCGGTGAAGCGGCTGAAGGATGTGCGCCGGCTGCGCGCCGCGCAATTCCCGGAAGACGCCGGCCCCATGGCCCACCCGGTGCGGCCCGACAGCTACATCGAGATCGACAATTTCTACACCCCCACGGTGTATGACAAGGGCGCGGAGGTGGTGCGCCTGCTGCACACCCGCATCGGCGCCGCCAATTTCCGCCGCGGCATGGACCTGTACTTCCAGCGCCACGACAACCAGGCGGTGACGATCGAGGATTTCGTCGCCGCCATGCAGGACGCCTCGGGCATCGACCTGACCGCGTTCAAGGGCTGGTACAGCCAGGCCGGCACCCCGGAACTGACCGCCGAGGACAGCTACGACCCCGCCGCCCGCCGCTACACGCTGACGCTGCGCCAGCACACCGCCGCCACCCCGGGCCAGCCGACCAAGGCGCCGCTGCCCATTCCGGTCGCCACCGGCCTGCTGGACGCCAATGGCCAGCAGATCGCGGAGCGGATGCTGCTGCTGGAAGCCGCCGAGCAGAGCTTCGTGTTCGAGGATGTCGCCACGCCGCCGACGCCTTCGCTGCTGCGCGGGTTTTCCGCCCCGGTGAAGCTGCTGGGCGTGCCGCGGGACCGGCTGCGCTTCCTGGCGGTGCATGACAGCGACCCGTTCGTGCGCTGGGAAAGCGGCCAGCAATACGCCACCGCGGTGATGCTGGACCTGGTGGCCAACCCTGGCGCCGGCTTCGACCCCGCACTGGCCGAAGCGGTGGAGGCCACCCTGGCCGCGGCCGAGGCCGACCCCGCCTTTGCCGCCGAAGCCCTGCTACTGCCCGGTGAGGCCTTCGTGGCCGACCAGATGCCGGTGGCCGAGCCCGAGGCGATCCACCACGCCCGCCAATTCCTGCGGCGGGAGATTGCCCGGCGCTGCGCCACCAGTCTGCGCCGCGTGTACGACGCCATGGCCGCGACCGACCCCAACAGCATCACCGGAGAGGCCATTGGCCGCCGGGCGCTGCGCAATGCCTGCCTTGGCTACCTGGCGACGCAGGATGTGGCGCTGGCCAAGGCGCAATTCGACGCCGGGCGCAACATGACCGAGGTGGTGGCCGCACTGGGCGTGCTGGCGGAAACCGAAACCCCGGAACGCGATGCCGCCATGGCCGCGTTCCATGCCAAATGGCGCGGCCAGGACCTGGTGCTGGACATGTGGTTCAGCCTGCAGGCCATGGCGCCGCGGCCGAACGCCATCGCCGAGGTGCGCGCGCTGTACGCCCACCCGGATTTCGACCTGAAGAACCCGAACCGGGCGCGCAGCGTCATCGGGGCCTTCGCCGCCGGCAACCCGGTGCGCTTCCACGACACCTCGGGCGAGGGCTACCGGTTCCTGGCCGATGCGGTGCTGGCGCTGGACCTCATCAATGGTCAGACCGCGGCGCGCATGGTTGGCCCGCTGGGCCAGTGGCGGCGGCAGAACGCCACGCGCGGCACGCTGATGCAGCGCGAGCTGCGGCGCATTCTGGCGCAGCCGAAGCTGAGCAAGGGAACCTATGAAAAGGTGGCCAAGGCCCTGGCCTGAGCCGCGCCACCCGGGGCGGTGAATTACCCGCCCCGGATGATTCCCTCCGCCCCGGCTTTGCTCTAGCCTCCCGCGATAACGGGAGGTTGTCGCCATGCGCCGCTATGTGGACCTTTCCACACCAGTCACCACCGGGCATTTCCGCTGGCCGGTGGAACGCCGCCTGTTCAAGAAGCACGAGGACGGCCAAGGCCAGGGCACCTGGGCGGGCTGGAACCTGCATTCCTTCACCCACATGGACAGCCCGCGCCACGTCGACCCGCAGGGCTTCACCACGGACAGCATCAACCTGGACATGACGGTGGGCGAGGCGGCGATCCTCGACCTGTCGGACGTGCCGGAGAACACCGAGATCAGTGGCGAGCGCATCGCCGCCAGCGCCAGGCACCTGAAGCGCGGTGACATCGCCATCCTCAAGACCCAATGGGACCGGCACTACAGCATCAACCAGCCGGAATTCTGGGGGCTGGCGCCGTGGATGAGCGCCGACGCGGCGATTTTCCTGCGTGAGGCCGGCATCAAGGCGGTGGGCTTCGACTTTCCGCAGGACCATTGCATCCGCTACTTCATCACCAAGCAGCAGCGGCCGCCCCTGCCGGAACATGTCACGCATTTCCACCTGCTGAAGCAGGGCGTCATCATGTTCGAATACCTGTGCAACACCGGGGCGCTGACCCAGGCGCGCAGCTTCGTGGTGGCGCTGCCGGTGAAGCTGCCCGACAGCGACGGCGCCCCGGCGCGCGTCATCGCCATTGAGGGTGATGCGCCATGAACCGCCGTGCGCTGCTGCTGGCCGCCGCGCTGGCACCGCTTTCCCGCCAGGCCTGGGCGCAGGGGGTGGACCCCGCCGCCATCGCCTTCAAGCTGCCGGAACAGATCCCCTGGGGCCCGGTTTCCGCCAGTGGCAGCCAGCAGGCGCTGCTGGTGGGCGACCCGCGGCAGGAAGGCTTCTACGCGGTGATGAACCGCTGGCTGCCCAACAGCATGTCGCGGCCGCATTTCCACCCGAATGACCGCTTCATCACCGTGCTGAAGGGCACCTGGTGGATGGGCAGCGGCCCGCGCTTCAACCCCGACAGCACCGTGCCGGTTTCGGCCGGCAGCTTCATCACCCATTTTGGCCGTGGCATCCATTACGATGGCGCCAAGGCGGAATCCTGCGAGTTGCTGATTGTCGGCCAAGGCCCCGGCACCTCCACCCCGGCGGAGATCAGATGAGCGAATATCGTGTTGCCGCGCAGTTCCGCGGCCCGCCGGGCACCGGCAATGGCGGCTATGTGGCCGGGCGCGCGGCGTTGCTGCTGGACGATGGCCCGGCCGAGGTAACCCTGCGCCGTCCGGTGCCGTTGGACACCACGCTGCAGGCCCGGCTGGAAGCCGACCGCGCCCTGGTCTGCGACGACGCCGGCACCCTGATCGTGGAGGCCAGGCCGGCTGAGTTGGAACTGGAGGTGCCGGAACCGCCCAGCACGGCGGCGGCCGCCGCGGCCAGCGCCTGGTTCCAGGGCGCCGGCTTCAGCCATTCCACCGGCCAATGCTTCTGCTGCGGCACCAACCTGGCCCCGGCGTTCGGGCTGCGCGTCTTCAGTGGCACGGTGCCGGGCCGGCCGGGCATCTCGGCGGCGCTGTGGCGGCCAGACCCGGTCTTCGCCGATGCCAGCGGCCAGGTGCGGCCGGAGTTCCTGTGGACGGCGCTGGACTGCCCCGGCCAGTTCGCCTTCACCCTGGCGGATGCGCCGCCGCGTTCGCTGCTCGCCCGGCTGACGGCGCGGCTGACCGGCGGCGTGGCAGCCGGGGAGGCGTGCATCGTGCTGGGCTGGCAGATCGCGCGGGAGGGTCGCAAGCTGCATGCCGGCACCGCCATCTTCGGCGCCGATGGCGGGCTGCGCGGCGCGGCGCGGGCGCTGTGGGTCATGCCGCAGCCCGTGGCGGCATGACGCGTGATCGCCTGAGATGTGCTCCCCGAAAGGCGTGAATCACGCGATCAGGCTCCAGCGCGGCGGCGGGCCGATTCCACGTGGGCGGCATTTGCTTTAGGCTGCCCTGGCCATTGCCGGGAGCCACCCATGCCCAAGCTGCTGGATGAAGCCGCCATCGTCCGCTACCGCGAGCAAGGCTACGCCGCGCCGCTGCGCGCGGTGGAAGCGGCCCAGGCGGCCCGCTGGCAGGCCGACCTGGTGCGCTGCTGCGGCCAGGCGGAACGCCTGGCTTCCGCGGCCGGCATCCGCCAGCCCAGCAACCGGATCAAGCCCTACCTGCTGTTCCCCTGGGCGGCCGAGCTGGTGCGCAGCCCCGCCATCCTGGATGCGGTGGAGGATGTGATCGGCCCTGACATCATGATCTTCCACACCACCATCTGGTGGAAGCCGGCGCAGGGCGAGGGCTTCGTGCCCTGGCACCAGGACGGCACCTATTTCGGGCTGGAGCCGTTCGAGCACGTGACCGCCTGGTTGGCGCTGACGCCGAGCACGCCGGAAGCCGGCTGTGTGCGCGTGCTGCCGGGCAGCCACAAGCGCGGCCAACTGCCGCATGCGGACCACAAGAACCCGGACAACATGCTCTCACGCGGGCAGACGGTGCAGGCGGCGGTGGAGGAAGCCGGCGCGGTGCCGCTGGTGCTGGCACCGGGCGAGTTCAGCCTGCATCACACCCTGGCGCTGCATGCCAGCGCGCCGAACCATACGGCGCAGGATCGTATCGGGCTGGGGATCAGCTATATTCCGGCCAGCGTCCGGCATGTCGGCCCCACCCGGCTTTCCGCTACCCTGGTGCGCGGCGTGGACCGGCATGGCCATTTCGACCTGGAACCCCGCCCGGCGGCGGAAGCCGATGCCGCCGCCCGCGCCACCCATGCCGATTCCATCAACCGCTTCTGGGTGGCCAGCGAAGGCATTCCGGAGATGCAACTGGTTCACTAGAGGCTGACCGACTGGTCGCGTGATGCACGCCTGCAGGTGCTTCCACCTCAGGCGATCACGATCTAGCGTTCCAGGCTGATGCCGCGCAGCAGCCGGGCCTTGGCGGCGATGTCCCGTTGCAGCTTGGCGGCAAGTTCGGCTGGGCCGAGGAAGAGTTCCGCCGGCTGGAAGCCGCGCCGCGCGGCCTCCCGATAGCCCGGGTCGGCGACGCCGGCCTCGCAGGCCGCGGCCAGGGTGGCGCGCACCGTGGCGGGCAGGCCGGTGGGGGCGAAGATGCCGCCGAAGCTTTCCGGCGCCACGTCCCAACCGGCTTCGCGCACCGTGGGCACCTGCGGCAGGTCCGGGTGGCGGCTGGCGCCGAACACCGCCAGCGCCCGCAGGTTCTGGCCGCGCAGGCTGCCCAGCACCAGCGCCCCGGCGTCCACCCGGCCGGCCAGCGTATCCACCACCACCGGCGGATCACCGCGATAGGGAATGTCCTGCAACGGCACCCCGGCCACCTGGCCCAGTTCCACCATGGCCAGGTGCGGAATGCTGGCCACGCCCTGGTGGCCGAAGGTGGCGCCCTGCTGCCGCGCCCGGGCGATGTAGTCCTGCAAGGTGGCGAAGGGGCTGTCGGGCCGCACCGCCAGCACCATGGTGTTGACGAAGGCCTGGCACACCGGCTCCAGGCTGGCGGCGCTGTAGCCGACATCGGCGCGGATCACCGGCAGCACCGAAAGCGAATAGGCGGCACCGAACCACAGCGTGTAGCCATCGGGCTGGGACCTGGCGACCATGGCGGTGCCGAGCGAACTGGAACCACCCTCGCGGTTCACCACCACCACGGGCTGGCCCAGCCGGGCCTGCAGCGCGGGCGCCAGGGCGCGCAGCAGCACATCGGTACTGGCGCCGGCGGCGGTGGGGTTGATGATGGTGATCGGCCGGGCCGGGAAGGGCGCCTGGGCCCAGGCCGGCAGGGCGAGCAGCAGCAGGCAGGTCAGGCAGGTCAGGCGCATCTCAGCGGTCCAGTCGCAGGCCGGCGAGCAGCCGGGCTTTCTCGGCAATCTCGGCTTGCAGGCGGGCGGCGAAGGCTTCCGGGCCCAGGTGATACGCCTGCGGCTGGAAGCCGCGCCGGGCGGCCTCGGCATAGCTCGGCTCCGTTGCCGCGGCGGCGCAGGCGGCAGCCAGCCGCGCCACCACTGGCGCCGGGGTGCCGGCCGGGGCGAACAGCCCGCCGAAGCTGGCCGGCGAGAGGTCGTAGCCCTGCTCGCGGGCGGTCGGGGCCTCCGGCAGCAGATGGTGGCGGCGGGGCGCGAACACCGCCAGCGCCCGCAGCGGCTGGTTGTTGATGGAACCTGCCACCAGCGCGCCGAAATCCACCCGCCCGGCCTGCAATTCCACCACCACGTTCGGCTCGCTGCGATAGGGCACGTCCTGCGCCTCGACCCCCGCGGCCTGGAGGAACACCACCGCGGCCAGATGCGGCACCGAGGCGACGCCCTGATGGCCATAGGTCAGCGCGCCGGGGCGGGCCTTAGCGGCTGTCACCAGGTCGGCCAGGGTGCGCAGCGGGCTGTCCTGCCGCACCGCCAGCACCATGGTGTTCTCGAACGCCTGGCACACCGGGGTGAAGCTTTCCGGCCGGTAGCCAAGGTCCTGCCGGACGCTGGGCAGCACCGAGAACACCACCGCCGGCGCGAACAGCAGGGTGTAGCCATCGGCCGGGGCGCGGGCGGCCAGGCCGGTGCCCAGCCCGCCGGCCACGCCGTCTCGGTTCACCACCACCACCGGCTGGCCCAGGCGGGGCTGCATGGCGCTGGCCAGGGCGCGGGTCAGCAGGTCGGTGGTGCTGCCGGCGCCATAGGGGTTGATGACCTGGATCGGGTGGTCCGGAAACGCCGGCTGCGCCTGGGCAGCCCCGGCCAGATACAATGCAACCAGCAGCAGTATGCCGCGCCAGAACATGCGTTTCCCCCTTGGACACCCCGGGTGTCGCCAGCCAGCCAAGCGCAGTCTAACATCGCCGGCAAGACAGGAAGGGAACGGTGCCATGCAGGTTCAGGCCTTGGGGTATGTCGGCGTGCGCGCCACCTCTCTGGAAGATTGGGCCAGCTTCGGCACCAGGCTGCTGGGGCTGCAACTGGCCGAGCAGACCCGCACCCAGCTGCGCTTCCGGATGGACGACCGCAAGCAGCGCCTGCTGGTGGCCGAGGATGCCGGCAATGGCGCCGCCTTCTTCGGCTGGGAACTGGCCGACGCCACCGCGCTGGACGCGATGGCGGCCAAGCTGGAAGCCGCCGGGGTGCGGGTGCATCGCGGCGACGCGGCGCTGTGCGCGCAGCGCGCCGTGGCCGGCCTGGTGTGGTGCGAGGACCCGCTGGGCAACCGGGTGGAACTGACCCACGGCGCCGAGAGCACCGCGGCACCCTTCGTGCCGGGCCGGCCGATCAGCGGCTTCCGCACCGGCGTGCTGGGCATGGGCCATGCGGTGCTGTGGGTGCCGGATATCGACCGGATGCTGGGCTTCTACCGCGACATCCTGGGCTTCCGGGTCAGCGACTACATCACCCAGCCGTTCCGCGCCTATTTCTTCCACTGCAATGCCCGGCACCACAGCCTGGCGCTGATCGAGAATCCGCAGCCGAAGCTGCACCACCTGATGCTTGAGACCTACATGATGGACGATGTCGGCCAAGCCTATGACATCGCCCAGGAGCAGGAAAAGCGCATCGCCACCACGCTGGGCCGGCATGTGAACGACTACATGCTCAGCTTCTACAATTACTCGCCCAGCGGCTTCCTGGTGGAATACGGCTGGGGCGGCCGCACCATCGACGACCCGAACTGGACCGCCACCGAGGTGACCAGCGGCCCGTCGCTCTGGGGCCATGACCGCGACTGGACCCCGCCGGACCAGCGCGCGGCGGCCAAGGAAATGCGCATGGCGGCGGCCAAGCGCGGCGAGCGGGTGCCGGTGCAGGTGCTGGAAGGCAATCACCAACTGCGCCAGGGCGAATGCCTGTGGTGGGACCAGAATGTGCGCGGGGCCGCGGAATGAGCCCCGACCGGCAGCAAGCCCAGGGGAACGACAAGCCATGAAGATCCTGATCGCCGGCGGCGGCATTGGCGGCCTGACCGCGGCGCTGGCCCTGCTGCAGCGCGGCTATGAGGTTGAGGTCTACGAACAGGCCCAGGCACTGACCGAAGTTGGCGCCGGGGTGCAGGTTTCGCCCAACGGTGCCCGCGTGCTCTACGCGCTGGGCGTGGGGGAGAAGGTCACCGCCATCTCCTGCGAGACGCCGGGCAAGGAGGTGCGGCTGTGGTCCACCGGCCAGGCGTGGCAGCCGTTCGACATCGTCGGCGAATGCATTGAACGCTACGGCTTTCCCTACCTCACCGTGTATCGGCCGGACCTGCTGGGCGTGCTGGAAGCGGCGGTGCGCGAAGCCGCGCCGGGCTGCATCCGCCTGGGCCGGAAGGCCGCCGGCTTCGATGACCTGGGCGAGAGAGTGCGCCTGCGCTTCACCGATGGCAGCAGCGCCGAGGGCGACATGCTGCTGGGCGCCGATGGCATCCACAGCGCCATCCGCCACCAGCTGTGGGGCGAGGCCAAGGCGCGCTTCACCGGCATCTTTGCCTGGCGCGGAGTGATTCCGACCGAAAAGCTGCCGGAACGGATGCGCCGCGCCGTCGCCACCAACTGGGTCGGCCCGGGCCGCCACGTGGTGCAGTACCCGCTGCGCAACTTCCGCCTGATGAACCTGGTGGGCGTGGTGGAAGGCCAGCACTGGCAGGAGGAAAGCTGGACCTCGCGCGGCAGCCACGCCGAGATGCACGCCGATTTCGCCGGCTGGCACGACGACATCCACCTGATGATCGACGCCATCGAGACGCCGTTCCGCTGGGCCTTCCTGGCGCGCGACCCGCTGATGGAATGGGGCCGCGGCCGCGTCACGCTGCTGGGCGATGCCTGCCACCCGACGCTGCCCTTCCTGGCCCAGGGCGCGGTGCATGCGATCGAGGATGGCTACATGCTGGCCCGGGCGCTGGACGAGGTAACCGGCACCGAGGCCGCGCTGCGCCGCTATGAGGGCGCCCGGGTGGAGCGCACCGCCCGCATGGTGCGCGGCGCCACCGACAACACCGCCCGCTTCCACAACCCGGCGCTGGCCAATGCCGAGGGCGCGGCGGCCTATATCGACAATGAATGGCAGGCCGAGAAAATCCGCGCCCGCTACGAATGGCTCTACACCTACGACCCGACGACGGCGGCGATATGACCCAGCTTGCCCCCAACATGGCGCGGTTCCGCGCCAGCGACGGCACCAGCCTGGCCTACCGGGTGGACGACTTCACCGACCCCTGGCGCACGCCGGCCATTCCGGTGCTGCTGCTGCACCCGGCCATGAGCAGCTATCGCCGCTGGTTCGGCTGGCTGCCCATCCTGGCGCGGGAATACACCTGCATCACGCCGGAACTGCGCGGCCACGGCGCCAGCGAAATCCCCGGTGAGGAGCGGCCGCTGACGCTGGAACGCCTGCTGGCCGATGCACTGGAACTGCTGGACCACCTGGGAGTGGCAAAGGCGCATGTCGTCGGCAACTCGGCCGGCGGCTATATCGGCCAGCGCATGGCCATCGAGCATCCGGGCCGGGTTGCCAGCCTCAGCCTGTTCGCCGCCTCGCCCGGCCTGGCCGGCACCCAGGCCACCGGCTGGGTCGCCCGCTTCCAGCGCGACGGCATCGAGCGCTTCATCCGTGAGACCATCGCCGACCGTTTCCCGGCCGACCAGGACCCGGGCTTCCTGGAATGGTTCCCGCAGGACATGGGCCGCAACGACCCGGCCTTCATCGGCCGCTTCGTCAACCACATGAGCAGCCGCAACTGGGCCGGCGACCTGCCGCGCATCCAGTGCCCGACGCTGCTGGTGGCGCCGGGTGCCGAGCCCATCGGCCACCATGGGCTGTACGAGGGCATGCGGGACGCGATCCCGCAGGCCGAACTGATCACCTATGACGGCATGCCGCACAATATCGGCGACGCCGTGCCGGAACGCTGCGCACGCGATGTGCTGGCCTTCCTGGCGAAGCAATGAACAGGGAAGGGAACGCACGCATGACACTCGCGCAGAAAATCGGTGCCTTCGCCGCCGGCTTCACCGCGGCCGACATGAGCCCGGAGGAAAGCCACGCCGCCCGCCGCGCCCTGCTGGACACGTTGGCCTGTGCCATCGGCGGCACGCATGAACCCGCCTTCGTCAAGGCGCTGGCCTATGCCCGCCGCGCCAGCGGCCCGGGCGTGGCGCGCATCTGGGGCACCGAGGAAAAGCTCGGCATCGAACAGGCCGCCTTCGCCAATGCGGTGCTGGGCCATGTGCTGGACTTTGACGACGTGACCGGCCCGATGCGCGGCCACCCCTCCGTTGCCATGCTGCCGGCGCTGCTGGCGCTGGCGGAAGCCGAGGGGCTGGGGCTGGAAGCGGTGTGCACCGCCTATGCCGTGGGCTTCGAGGTCGCCGGCCGCATCGGCGAAGCCTTGGGGGATGAACACTACGCCAAGGGCTTTCACGCCACCGCCAGCATCGGCATGTTCGGCGCCACGGCCGCCTGCGCCAACCTGCTGAAGCTCACCGCCGAGCAGACCGCCAACGCCATTGGCCTGACCGTGGCCCAGGCCGCCGGCAGCCGCGAGAATTTCGGCACCGACGCCAAGAGCTTCCAGGCCGGCCACAGCAACCGCGCCGCGCTGCAGTCCGTGCTGCTGGCGCGGGAAGGTTTTGACAGCGCGCCGGAAAGCCTGGAAGGCCCGCGCGGCTACGCCAAGCTGTATGGCGCCGGGGAGGACCTGGTGGCCGGGATGGCCGAGCTGGGCCAGGCACCGCGCCTGCTGGTGCGGGCCGGGCTGGAGGTGAAGAAATACCCGATGTGCTACGCCACCCATCGCGCGTTGGACGCGCTGCTGGACCTGAAGCGGGAAACCGGCGTGGCGCTGGCGGATGTGGCCAGCGTGGCGGTGGAGGGCACCAACCGCAGCTTCTCGCCCTTGCTGCACGACGCGCCGAAGACCGGGCTGGAGGGCAAGTTCTCCATGCAATACGCCATGGCCGCCGGCCTGGCGGATGGCCGGGTGGAACTGGCCAGCTTCGAGGACGCCGCGGTGCAGCGGGCCGAGATCCAGGCCTTCCTGCCCAAGGTGACCAAGAAGGAACTGCCCGGCAGCCTGAAGCCGCGCTTCAGCAGCGTGACCCTGGCGCTGAAGGATGGCCGCACCTTGAGCCGCCGGGTGGACGCGCTGCGCGGGGGCGCGGAACTGCCGCTGAGCGATGCCGAGCTGACCACCAAGCTGGCCGGCTGCCTCCGCCATGCCGGCAGCGTGGCCGATGCCGGGGCGGTGGCCCAGGCCATTTTGGCCCCCGGGGACCGGCCGGTGACGGCGCTGCTGGGCCTGCTGGCGCCGGCCCGGCTGGCGGCGGAATAGCCTGGCCGCCGGGGCTTGCCGACAAACCAAGTGAAATCAACGGCCTGGGGCGAATAAGCCCGCCCCAGGCGCATGGCTGGCGCGCCGCGGCCAATGCCGGGGGGCGGGGTGCGTCATTTACTTGAAACTGCTATAGACTCGGGCCTCGTGGCCGTTCTGGCGGCCCTCCATATCTCCATGCCCGGCCGGGCCTTGGCCAGGCCATGACAGGACCGAACCAAGCGTGAGTGACACCAAAGGCGGCGCCGGCGACGCACCCCGGCCGATGGATACCGTGCCGGTTGGGCTGGAGGAGGAGATGCGCTCCTCCTACCTGGCCTACGCCATGAGCGTCATCGTCTCGCGCGCCTTGCCGGATGCGCGGGACGGCCTGAAGCCGGTGCATCGCCGCATCCTCTACGCCATGCAGGAAAGCGGCTACACGGCGGACAAGCCGCACCGCAAATCTTCCCGCGTGGTCGGCGACGTGATGGGTAAGTACCACCCGCATGGCGACAGCGCGATCTACGACGCCATGGTGCGCATGGCGCAGACCTTCTCCCTGCGCGTGCCGTTGATCGACGGCCAGGGCAATTTCGGCAGCGTGGACGGCGACCCGCCGGCGGCCATGCGGTATACCGAGGTGCGGCTGGCCAGGTCCGCCGCGGCGCTGCTGGAAGGCATCGACGAGGATACGGTCGATTTCCAGCCGAACTACGACGAGAGCGAGAGCGAGCCGAAGGTCCTGCCGGCCGCCTTCCCGAACCTGCTGGTGAACGGCGCCAGCGGCATCGCCGTGGGCATGGCGACCAATATCCCGACACACAACCCGGGCGAGATCATCGACGCCACGCTGAAGCTGATCAGCGAGCCGGACACCACGCTTGAGCAGTTGATGGAGATCGTGCCCGGGCCGGACTTCCCGACCGGTGGCCTCATCCTCGGCCGCGCCGGCATCCGCGCCGCCTTCGAGACCGGGCGCGGCAGCATTCCGCTGCGCGCCAAGTGCGAGATCGAGGAGATGCGCGGCGGCCGGCAGCAGATTGTCGCCACCGAAATTCCCTATCAGGTCAACAAGTCCAGCCTGATGGAGAAGATCGCCGAACTGGTGCGCGCCAAGGCGATCGAGGGCATTTCCGACCTGCGGGACGAAAGCGACCGCGACGGCATGCGCATGGTGATCGAGCTGAAGCGCGACGCCACGGCGGAGGTGGTGCTGAACCAGCTCTACCGCATGACGCAGCTGCAAACCTCCTTCCCGGTCAACTTCCTGGCGCTGAACAACGGCCGGCCGCAGCAGATGGGCCTGCGCGAGGCGCTGATGGCCTTCATCGAGTTCCGCGAGGAGGTGGTGCTGCGGCGCAGCCGCTACCGGCTGAACAAGGCGCGCGAACGCGGCCACCTGCTGATCGGCCTGGCCATCGCCGTGGCCAATATCGACGAGATCATCCGCGTGATCCGCGCCAGCCGGGACCCGGCCGAGGCGCGCGCCAGCCTGATGGGCCGCGACTGGCCGGCCGGCGATGTCGGCGTGCTGCTGGCGCTGGTGCAGGATGCCGGCAATGTGGTGACGGCCGAGAACACGGTGCGGCTGACCGACGCCCAGGCCCGCGGCATCCTGGCGCTGACGCTGAACCGGCTGACCGGCCTGGAACGCGACAAGATCACCGCCGAGCTGACCGAGGTGGGTGAGAAGATCGCCGCCCTGCTGGACATCCTCAGCAGCCGCATCCGCCGCATGGAGGTGATGACCGAGGAGTTGCTGGCGGTGCGGGCGCAGATCGCCTCGCCGCGGATGACGCAGATCCTCGACAGCGTTGCCGATGTGGATGACGAGAGCCTGATCGAGCCAGGCATGATGGTGGTGACGCTGACGCGCGACGGCTACGTCAAGCGCACCCCGCTGGAGACCTTCCGCGCCCAGAACCGCGGCGGCAAGGGGCGGTCCGCCGCCAGCACCCGCCAGGACGACGTGGTGGTGCGCAGCTTCATCGCCCATACCCACCAATGGGTGCTGTTCTTCACCAGCCGCGGCATCGCCTTCCGCACCAAGGTCTGGCAGTTGCCGGAAGCCGGCCCGCAAGGGAAGGGGCGTTCGCTGCGCCAGGTGCTGCAGTTGCAGGAAGCCGAGGCGGTGACCGCCGTGCTGTCCCTGCCGCAGGAAGAAGCGCTGTGGGAAAACCTGCACCTGGTCTTCGCCACGGCGCAGGGCAATGTGCGCCGCAACAAGCTCTCGGACTTCCGCAACATGCGGGCCGTGGGGCTGATCGCGATGAAGCTGGACGACGGCGACAGCCTGATCGGCGTGGCGTCCTGCCGCGAGGGCGATGACATCATGCTGGCCACCCGCCGTGGCCGCGCCATTCGCTTCGTGGCCGAGACCGAGACGCTGCGCGTCTTCGCCGGGCGGGACAGTTCCGGCGTGCGCGGCATCAAGCTGGCGGACAAGGATGCGGTGATCTCGCTGGCCGTGCTGACGCATATGCAGGCCACGCCGGCGGAACGCGCCGCCTACCTGAAGGCCAAGGCGCAGAAGCGCCGCGCCGCCGGCGAGGAGCTTGACGCCGCCGACACCGCCAGCGAAGCCACCGAGGACGACGCCGAGGCGCCGAGCGAGGAGGTGGTGCTGACCGCCGAACGCTTCGACGCCATGGAAGCGGCCGAGGAACTGCTGCTGACGGTGACCGATGCCGGCTTCGGCAAGGTCAGTTCCGCCTATGAATACCGCGTCTCCGGCCGTGGTGGCCTCGGCATCCTCGGCATCGACCAGCGCCGGGTGAAGGATGGCCGTGAGGTGGTGGCCACCTTCCCGGTGCGCGCCAGCGACGACGTGATGCTGGTGACCGATGGCGGCCAGCTCATCCGCCTGCCGGCCCGCCAGGTTCGCCCGCTGGGCCGCCAGGCCATGGGCGTGACGCTGCTGAAGCTGAACGGCAGTGAGCGCGTGACCAGTTGCTTCCCGGTGGCAGACGAGCAGGGCCAGGACCCGCCGACCGCCGGCCCTGAATCCGAGGAGACTTCTGATGTCGCGTGAACGCGTCGGGCTTTATCCCGGCACCTTCGACCCGATCACCAATGGCCACCTGGACGTCATCAGCCGCGCCGCGCGGTTGATGGACCGGCTGGTGGTGGGCGTGGCCATCAACAACGCCAAGGGGCCGCTGTTCAGCCTTGAGGAACGGGTTGAACTGGTGAAGGCCGAAACCGACCACGTTGCCGCCCGCACCGGCTGCGTCATCGATGTGCGGCCGTTCCAGGGCCTGCTGATCCATTTCTGCGCCGAAGTCGGCGCGCAGATGCTGGTGCGCGGCCTGCGCGCGGTGTCGGACTTCGACTACGAGTTCCAGATGACCGGCATGAACCGGCGCCTGAACGACGAGATCGAGACCGTCTTCCTGATGGCCAGCGAAACCAACCAGTTCATCGCCTCCCGCCTGGTCAAGGAAATTGCCATGCTGGGCGGCGATATCCGCAGCTTCGTGCCCCGGCTGACGTTCGAGCGCACGATGGCGCGCGTCACCAAGCCCGCCGGTTAGGAAAGGTCTTTTCCATGCAGCGTCGTGTTCTCGCCGGCCTGGCCCTTGCCGGGCTGGCCTCCCCCTCCGTGCTGCGCGCGCAGCCGGCCGAGGAACGTCTGGTGTTCGAGCTGAAGGACGGCCCGGTCACCATCCAGTTCCGCCATGATGTCGCGCCGAACCATGTCGAGCGCATCAAGACCCTGGTGCGCCAGGGCTTCTACGATGGCACGCCGTTCCATCGCGTGATCGAGGGCTTCATGGCCCAGGGTGGCGACCCCACCGGCACCGGCACCGGCGGTTCCCCGCTGCCCAACCTGCGGGCCGAGTTCACCAACCGCTACCGCTTCCTGCGCGGCACCTGCGGCATGGCCCGCGCCAGCGACCCGAACAGCGCCAACAGCCAGTTCTACATCATGTTCGGGCCGTCTCCGAACCTGGACGGCCAATACACCATCTGGGGCCAGGTGGTGGGCGGCATGGATGCCGTGGACAAGATCAAGCGCGGAACCGGCAGTGGCGGTGTGGTCAATGGCCCCGACCGCCTGCTGCGCGCCCGCCTGGTAAACGCCTGAATTTCGCAAGGACATGAAACAATGAGCGACGAAACCCCGGCTGAGACCCCCGCCGAGATCCCGGCCGAGACCGCCGACGAAACCGGCGCCGTGGCCCCGGCCGCGCCTGCCGCCGCCCCTGCGGTGGTGGACCCCAAGGCCGAAGATACGCTGGTGCTGGAAACGCCGCACGGCAAGGTGGTGATCGAGCTGCGCCCCGACCTGGCGCCGCTGCACGTGGAACGCATCAAGACCCTGGTACGCCGCGGCTTCTACGATGGCACGCCGTTCCACCGCGTGATCGAAGGCTTCATGGCCCAGGGTGGCGACCCCACCGGCACCGGCACCGGCGGTTCCGACCTGCCGGACCTGCCCGCCGAGTTCTCCTCGCCGCAGAAGGCCCGCTTCCAGCGCGGCACGCTGGGCGCGGCGCGCACCAACAACCCGGACAGCGCGAACAGCCAGTTCTTCATCATGTTCGCGCCCAGCAGCCACCTGGATGGCCAGTACACCATCTGGGGCAAGGTGACGCAGGGCATGGAGAACGTGGACAAGATCAAGCGCGGCAGCGGTGGCTCCGGCATGGTGCAGGGTCCGGACCGCATTGCCCGCGCCCGCATCCTGGCCGATATCCCGGCCGACGAGGCCTGAGTGAGCCACGGGCCGGGTACCAAGCCCGGCCCGTTGCCAGCTCAAGCTTGACAATATCGGCGGCCGGGGCTTTTCACCGCCCCGGCCGTTGGTGAGACTGAAGCCTGATCGCCGGTGACGGAATCGTCGCACGGCATGAGGCAGCCTCTCCGGCGCCGCTGGTTCGCGTTGTGCCCGTAGCTCAGTGGTAGAGCATTCGACTTTTAATCGAATGGCCGTGGGTTCGAATCCCACCGGGCACACCAAACCCCCATGCCTCATGGGGTGCGATACCGCTACCCGCAGGTTGCGGCGTTACCCTGCGATGCCATCCCGTCGCAACGCCTTGCCGCCCCGGTGTGGCGCGCGCAGGCCAAGCCCCGCATCAGCCAGGTGACCTGGCGGGCGAAAGGAAGCCGAATGGCGCTGCTCTCATTGGCCGCACGTGTGGCGCGCCGCATTCGGCGCAGTCTGGCGCCGCCACCGCCGCCCCAACCCGAACCCGCCCCACCCGAACCGGTGGCCCCCCCGACCTGGGAAGCCCTGCGAGACCAGGATGCCGCGGCCGCCGTTGCCGGCATGCCCGCCGACTACAAGCGCTACCACCAGTCCTCGGCGATGCGGTGGGTGGATATCACCGGCAAGCGCGTGCTGGTGGTGGGCTGCAACCGCGGCGATGACTGCGCCCATTTCATCAACCTGGGTGCCGCCAGCGTGGTTGGGCTGGATGTCATCAGCGAGATCGGGTGGGACTATACCCACCCCGCCGTCTCCTACACGCTGGCATCGGCCGAAAGCATGCCGCTGCCGAGCGACAGCTTCGACCTGGTCTTCGCCTATGCCACGCTGGAGCATGTGCCCGACATTCGCGCCGCCTTCCAGGAAATGGCCCGCGTTGCGGCACCGGGCGGCGTCATCTACAGCGCGGCGGCACCGCTATGGTGTTCCCGCTCGGGCCCGCATTGGGGCGACGCCTTCGACCATGACCCCTGGCCGCATCTGCGGCTCGACGCCGAGGGCGTGCTGGCCCTGGCCGAGCAGGCGCGCGCTGAGGGGCGGGAGCACCCCTATCATGAGCCGGTGCGGCTGCGGGAGTTCATGACAGACCCGATGCTGTTCAACCGGCGGCGGGCCGATGAATACCTGGACGCCATCGCCATTCTCGACCGCATCGACATCCTGGTGAACCGCATCGAGGTGGAAAAGCAGGATGGCTTCGACCCCGGCATGGTCCGGGCCTTGATCGACCAGGGCTATTCCGCCCTGGACCTGTTCGGCCTCACGCACATCGTCACCGCCCGCAAGCGATAGCCGGCGGCGCGCTGTTCAAGCCGCCCGCAGCAGCTTGGCCATGGGCCGCACATGCGCGGCGTAGGTGATGGTCTGTGCATAGATGCCCGCCGCCGAACGGCCGGCGCCAATGGCCTCATAGCCCGGCGGGATGGCCGGGGTGGCGGGCCAGTCATAGGTGGCCGCGACCAGGTATTCCGATGCCAGCGCCTCCGGCATGGCCTGCAACAGGGTGGCGGCTTCCTGGGCCAGCGGGGCGTAGGCGGCGATGGCTTCCTGCTTGCGCCGTTGGGCTGCCGGGTCCAGCCGCAGGGTGTCATCGCCTGCGGGCGCCGGTTGCATCAGCGGGTAGCTGGCGCGCCGGCCGCCAACCAGGGCGGCCACCCGGTCCGCCACCGCGGCGGCCAGGTCGTGCATCGGGTTGTAGCCCTCGACCGGGTCGGAGACGACCAGGCTGCCCGGCGCCACGCGGCCGGCAATGGTCGTTGCCGCCGCCAGGAAGGGCGCGGCATCCCCCTGCAACAGTGCCGCATACCAGGCCCGGTCCGGCATGCTGCCCAGCACCGGGCCGGCGGATGCACCACAGCGCCGGATCAGGGCCTGCGACAGGGCGGTGCGCGGCGGGGCGGCACTGCCGGAGCCATCGGTCAGGATGCAGACCAGGGGATGGTGGCATTCCATCCAGCCGAATAGACGCAGTTCATGGCCAGGATGAGCCAGGATGAGTACTGGAGTGGACATTCCTTCATCTTACCCCCCGACTCGAAAAGGGGTCAAAGCCGCCCGCTACCCTCGGAGCCAATCGTGTCCCTGACCATTCTGCTGACCAACATCGCCCTGGTGGCGCGATCCGGTACCGAAGTGGTGGTGGAGCAATTGGCCGATGGCCTGCGCCGCCGCGGCCACCGGCCGGTGGTCTACGCGCAGCAACTGGGGCCGCTGGCGGAGGAAATGCGCCGGCGCGGCCATTTGGTCATTGCCACGCCGCAGGGCCTGCCCTGGCGGCCGGACGTCATCCATGGCCACCACACCGCCCCCACCATGGCGGCGCTGGCGGCCCACCCGGGCGTGCCGGCGCTGTTCCTCTGCCACGATGCCAGTTCGGCCTTCGATGCGGCACCGCCGCATCCTCGGCTGCGCCGGATCTTCGCCGTGGATGAACGCTGCCGCGCCCGCCTGGTGGCGGAAGGCGTGCCGGCCGGGCAGGTGGCGCTGCTGCGCAATGCGGTGGAACTGGGGCGCATCCCGCCGCGCCCGCCGCTGCCGGCGCAGCCGGCCCGTGCCCTGGTGCTGAGCAAGCATGCCGCGCACCTGCCGGCGCTGCGGCAGGCCTGCGCGGCGGCGGGGTTGGAACTGACCGAATATGGCGCTGGCCCGGGGCGGATGACCGACCAGCCCGAAGCCTTGTTCGCCGAGGTGGACCTGGTTTTCGCCACGGCCCGCACCGCGCTGGAAGCCGCCGCGGCGGGTGCCGGCGTGGTGGTCTGCGATGCCCGTGGTTGCGCCGGCTTCCTCACCCAGGCGCGGGCCGCGGCCTGGCTGCCCTGGAACCTGGGCGCCGGCATCCTGGCCCAGCCGACCGATGCGGCACAGGTGGCCGCGGCCATTGCCGAATGGTCGGCCCCGGAAGCGACGGCAGCAAGCGCCCTGGTCCGGACCCATTGCGACCTGGAAGCGATGCTGGACCAGTTGGAAACGACCTACCGGGAGTTGCTGGCCGAACCGCTGCCGGCCGACCCCCTCGCCGAAGCGGCGGCGGTGGGGGCCTTCATCTCCGCCTGGACCCCGCATTTCGACCTGACCGCTCCGTGGCGCCGCCTGGCCGAGCAGGTGGCGCCGGCCTTGCCGCCCCTGCAGGCGCCGTTGGAGCCCTGGGCGATGGCGGTGCGGGCCGATGTGGCGGCGTTGGGCGAGAAGATCGACGCCTTGGAAGGCTTGCAACGCCAGGCCGGGCTGGCGGCCACCCTGCGGCGCCTGTGGCGGGCCACCACGCCGGTGGCATTGCGCGCCTGGCTGTTCCGGCTGCGCCAGCGCGGCTAGATCGCGATCGGTCCTGGCTGAAGCGCCGATCGGATTTCAGGGCAAAGGCCGGCAGGGCTGCATCGCCCGCAGGCTTGAGGCAGGCCGGCGCCTCCTCCGGCCCCCGGGCCGAAGCGGTCCACGGTTATCGCCACTCATCATGCTTGGCTGCCAGGCCTTCTGGTGGCACGGCCCTGGCGCCAAGGGCGCCCGTTCGTGCGACGCGCGGGTGAGGTTGGCGCGGTCCTCTTGCCGAGATCGGGACGGGCTCCCTGGCTGCAACCAAGGCGTGTGGCAGGGGCAGGGCGGCCTCGCGCGGTCGTGTTTGGCTGATTTGTCGCCGAGTGTCGTCGCCATTGCCTGATCGGGCCGCCTGGCGGGCGCCGGTGCGACCTAAAAATTCAATGAAATCAGTTGCTTGTTCGGGCTGACTGTCGCGGCGCTGAGAACAACCCCAGGTTGTACCGAAAAAGAGACATTTCTCGTCAAATCACGCAAATTCGGGTTGGCGCGAGACAATTGATAACGTAAGGTTGCTGAGTGTTCGGGAAAACACAACCTTAGGAGGCATTCAATGAGCGCTACCCCCATCTCCGGTCGTACCGGCGTACATGAGATTCCTGATGCGCGCGCTGGCGCGGTCGCCCTGTTCCTGTTGCGCTTTACCCTGATCGGGGTTGCCTTGGCCCTGGTCGGTACCCTCGGCAATGTCGCGCTGAAGGTCATCGGCAGCTAAGCCGGCGCCTCCTTCCGGGAGGCAGCCTTGCCACGGCCCATGGGTCAGGGCCTGCGTCATGCCGGCAACCGGCGCGACCCAGGCGACGCAGCCCAAGGCCAACTTGTTCTGGCGCCTGCGCCAACAGCCCCAGGTGGACGCACCGCGGGGGGACAGATTTCAGCGCCGGTTGGTTCCCCCACCGACTGGCGCCGAACCGCAGGCCGGCCTTCGCTGCCCCCAGCAAGGCCAGCCCCGGTTCCCCGGCCCGGACGGCTTGCGCCGTACCGGGCCGTTGGGCGTTTCAGCCCTCCAGCGTCGCGTCCAGGGTAATGCTGGCGTTCAGCACCCGGGAAACCGGGCAGGTGGCCTTGGCGTCGGCCGCCAGGCGCTGGAATTCGGCCACATCCAGCCCTGGCACCCTGGCCTTCAGGGTCAGGGCCACGCTGGCGATCTTCCAGCCACCGGCTTCCTGTTCCATCGCCAGCCGGGCTTCGGTGTGCAACTGCTCGGCCACATGGCCGGCGGCCTGCAGCTTGAAGGCCAGCGCCATGGTGAAGCAGCCGGCATGCGCGGCGGCGATGAGTTCCTCCGGGTTGGTGCCCGGGGTGTCGCCGAAGCGGGTGTTGAAACCGTAGGGCGTTTGCCGCAGCGCGCCGCTTTGGCTGCTCAGGCTGCCGGTGCCGTCCTTGCCGCCGCCCTGCCATTGGGCGCTGGCGCTGCGATGAATGCTGGCCATGGTGTTTCCTTTGCGCGGGTTGCCCCGCAGGAAGCCACCAGGGCCGGCATGGGTTCCCTCAGTAGCCGGCGGCCAGGTCCACCTTGGCCGCCAGCGGCCGCCCATCCAGGAAGCGGCCGAGGTTTTCCACGAACAATTCGGCCACGATCGCATCCCGTGTCGGGTGCATGCCGCCGATATGCGGCAGCACCTGGATGTTCTCGGTGGCCCAGAAGGGATGTTCCGGCGGCAGCGGTTCCTGGCGGAACACGTCCAGCACCGCGCCGGCGATCTGCTTGCGGTTCACCGCCGCGATCAGGTCGGCATCCACCACCAGGGCGCCACGGCCGAAGTTCAGCAGCCAGGCGCCCGGCTTCATCTGCGCCAGGAAGGCGGCGTCCGCGCTGTTTTCCGTGCTGGGCGTGGCCGGCAGCAGCAGCAGCACGAAGTCGCTCTCGGCCAGGATCTCGGCGGTGCGTTCCGGCGGCACCACTTTGTCCACATGCGCCACCGGCTCGGCCCGGCGCTTGGTGCCGATGACGCGTAACTCCAGCGCCGCGGCCTTCTTCGCCACCTCGGCCCCGATGGCGCCGAGGCCGATGATGCCGAGCGTCTTGCCGGCCAGCGGCTGGCCCACCTTGCGGACCCATTTATGCTCCCGCTGCGCCAGGGCGGCGTGGGTGTAGGGCTTGGTGATGTGGAACAGCGCGCCGAGGATGTTTTCCGGCATCGCCACCCGGTGGGTGCCACGGGCGCAGCACAGCGCGAAGCGGTCGGTCACGTCCGGCCGGCCGAGCCACATCTCCACCCCGGCGGTCAGCGCCTGCACCCAGCGCAGCTTCGGCATGCGGTCCAGCAGCCCGGCCGGGGCTCCCCAGGCCAGCACGGCATCGGCCTGTTCCAGCAGGGCGGCGTCGGGCGTGCCGGCGCGCGGCACCGCCACCAGGGTGCAACGGCTGGCCAGCCCGGCGGCTTCCGCGGCGCGGCGATAGGTCTCGGCCTCGTCCAGCCAGAGCAGGATGGTCGGCATGGTGGTTCTCCCTCGGTGGCCTGGGGCGTGTCGGTGCCGCGGCCCTGCGGCGTTGGTCCTAAGCCTGCAACGTGCCGCGCAGCCTGGAAAGCAGCCGTTGCCGGGCGGCGTCGTCCGGGGCCTGGTCCAGCGCCGCTTCCAGTTCCAGTTGCAGCGCGGCGCGGGCGTTGTGCCAGTCCTCCCGCCCCGCCTGTTCCGGTTCCGCCCGGCGGCCCGGGGTGGCGGCCACGGGCTGGGGCAGGGCGCCCGGGGCCAGGGTGAAGCTCTCATCCAGCAGCGGGCGGAACACCGCGGCCGGCGCCACCACCCCAAGCGCCAGCGCCCGCTGCGCCAGCCCTTCAATGGCCGTGGGTTCGCCATGCACCAGGAACAGCCCGCCCTTCAGCGGTGCCCGCGCCTGCAACCAGCGGCCCAGTTCCGGGCCATCGGCATGGGCGGAATAGTCGCTGAGTTCGGCGATGCTGGCCTTCACCTCGATCGTCTCGCCCTGGATGCGCACCCGGCTGGCGCCATTGCGCAGCAGGCGGCCCAGCGTGCCCTCGGCCTGGAAGCCCACCAGCAGCACGGTGGCCGCCGGCGCCCACAGCCATTCCTTCAGATGGTGGCGGATCCGCCCGGCCTCGCACATGCCGCTGCCGGCCAGCACCACATGGAAGCCGGTTTGCCGGCCGATGGCGCGGCTCTGTTCCACCGTTTCCGAAAATCGCAGCAACGGGGAGGCGAGGGCCTGACGCAGCGCCTCGCCTTCCTCCAGCCCAGCGGCGTGGCGGACGAACACCTTGGTGGCGCGGATGGCCAGCGGGCTGTCCAGGTAGATCGGCGCCTGCGGCACCGTGCCGGCCTGCATCAGCCGCACCAGGTCCAGCATCAGCTCCTGCGCCCGCTCCACCGCGAATACCGGCACCAGCAGCGGCCCGCCGGCCTTGGCCGCGGCGCGCACCACCTCGGCCAGGCGCTGGCGGCGGGCGGCGGGCGTGGTGCGGTCCCGTTCGCGGTCGCCATAGGTGCTTTCGCAGATCACGTGGTCCAGGCCGCTCGGGGCCTCGCCGGGCGGCTCCAGCAGCGTGGTGTCGGGGCCGAGGTCGCCGGAAACCAGCACCCGCATCGGCGGCGTGCCGGCGAACTCCAACTCGATCGAGGCCGAACCCAGCATGTGCCCGGCATTCCAGAACCGCGCCCGCACGCCCTTGATGGGGTTGACCCAGTGGCCGATCTGCACGGTGCGGAACTGCGGCATCAGCCGCTCGGCGTCCTCGGCGGTGTAGATCGGCGCCACCTCGTCATGGCCGCGCCGGTGGTTGCGGCGGTTGAGCTGGCCGACCTCCATTTCCTGGATATGCCCAGCGTCCGGCAGCATGCAGCCACACAGGTCCGTGGTGGCGCTGGTGGCCAGGATGGGGCCGCGGAAGCCGTCCTTCGCCAGCTTGGGCAGCAGGCCGGAATGGTCGATATGCGCATGCGTCAGCAGCACCGCGTCCAGCTCGCGCGGTTCATACGGGAAGGGCTCGTAGTTCAGCGACTTCAGCGTCTTCGGCCCCTGGAACATGCCGCAATCCACCAGGAAGCGGCCGCCCGGCGCGGTGAACAGCAGGGAAAGCCCGGTGACGGTGCGCGCCGCGCCGCATACCCGCAGGGAGACGTTCATGCCGCTATTCCACGCTGATGTTGTAGTGGCGGATCAAGCTGCCGAGCATCGCCGCGTCCTGCTGCATCATGGCGGTGAACGCGGCGGCGGAAAGCGGGGTCGGCGGGGTGCCTTGCTCGGTCAGCCAGGCGGCCATGCCGGGTTCGGCCAGAATCTCCCGCACCGCCGCGTTCAGCCGCGCCACCACCGGCGCCGGCGTGGCGGCGGGGGCGAAGATGCCCAGGCCATCCACCAGCCGGGCGCCGGGCACCGCGTGTTCGGCCACCGTGGGCAGGTTGGGGGTGACGCTGGCGCGCTGTTCGTTGGCCAGGGCCAGGGCGCGGAAGCCGCCATTCTGCAGGTGCGGCCGGGTCATGGACCAGGTGCCCAGCATGGCGTCCAGCCGGCCGCCCAGCAGGTCCGTCATCGCCGCCGCGCCGCCACGATAGGGCACATGGGCAATGTCGGTGCCCGACAGCGCCTTCAGCTGTTCCAGCGCCAGGTGGTAGCTGCTGCCCACGCCGATGCTGCCGAAGTTCACCCGCCCCGGATTGGCCCGGGCATAGGCGACGAACTCCTCGATGCTCTGGGCCGGGAAGTCGTTGCGCACCACCAGCAGCACGGTCAGCGGGCCAACCGGCGCCACGGCGGTGAGCGAGCGCAGCGGGTCGAAGTCCAGCCTGGTGCCGGCGGCGGCGGCGATGGACAGCGTGGCATAGGTGCAGAACAGCAGCGTATGGCCATCCGGCGGCGCCTTGGCCACGGCGGAAGCGGCGATGTTGCCGCCGGCGCCGCCACGATTTTCCACCACCACCGGCTTGCCGAGCAGCCCGCCCAACCGTTCCGCCATGCGCCTGCCCACGGTGTCAACGATACCGCCCGGCGGGTAGCTGATGACCAGCGTGACCGGCTTGGTGGGATAGTCCTGCGCCGCGGCCACCAGCGGCAGCAGCGCGGGGGAGGCCAGCAGCAGGCGGCGCGTCAGGCGCATCGGGCGTTTCCTTTTGGCTCGGCAGCGCCCTGGCGGCGGCCTGGCTTTGCCCCACCGTAGCGGCGACTTGCCCAGCCCGAAAGCCTGCGCCACCTTGCGCCAAACCTGAGGAAGCCCCGATGAAAGTCTTCGTCTTCGACCTGCTGGCCTATGGCGCCCACCTGGACCATGTGAAGGCTCCTGGCGCCAAGGAATTGCCCTATCCGCTGAGTGCGACGCACTTCGACCCCAAGGTGGGGATGCAGACCTATGAGGAACATCTGCAGGCCTGGGCGGAAATGGACCGGCTGGGCTACGACGGCGTTGGCTTCAACGAGCATCATACCTCGCCCTATGGCCTGATGAACTCGCCCAACCTGATGGCGGCGGCGGCGGCGCAGCGCACCAAGAACCTGCAACTGCTGATCTACGGCAACCTGCTGCCGCTGCATTCGCCGCTGCGCCTGGCGGAGGAATTGGCGATGCTGGACTGCCTTTCGGGCGGGCGCATCATCAGTGGCTTCGCCCGCGGCATTCCGCGCGAATACGGCGTGCACAACGTGCCGATGAGCGAGAGCCGCGACCGCTTCGAGGAAGCGTATGAGATCGTCACCGGCGCCTGGACCCAGGACGTGTTCAGCTACGAGGGCAAGTTCTGGTCCTACAAGGATGTGGCGCTGTGGCCGCGCCCGGTGCAGCGGCCGCATCCGCGTGTCTGGGTGCCGGTGGTCGGCAGCAAGGAAAGCATCGAATGGGCGGCGCGCAAGGACGTGCCGATCACCCCCGGCCTGGCGCCCGGCGGCCTCAGGGATGACATCATCCGGCTCTATGCCAAGGTGCAGGCGCAGCACGGCCGCAAGGTCACGCCGCAGCACCTCAGCATCGGCGTCAACGCCTATGTCGCCGACAGCAAGGCCCAGGCGGTGAAGGAAAACGGCCCCTACCACCTGTATTTCAACCAGACCCTGTTCAGCCACGGCAACTTCACCGAAACCGCCATCCAGCGCGAACACGGCTATGTCTCCCAGAGCAGCACCGACTACGTGCGCCAGGAGAACCTGAAGCAGGCCGCCTTCGACCGCGAGGACTTCCGCAACATGACCATGGCGGACGTGGAGAAGCGGGCCGAGTTCATGCCCTGGGGCACCCCCGACGAAGTGGCTTCCCGCCTGATCGCGGAGGCGGAGAAGTGCGGCGCCGAGACCTTGCTGGTCAGCATGAATCGCGGCGCCATGCCACACGAGATGTTCCTGAACCAGATCCGCCGCTTCGGCCAGGAAGTGCTGCCGAGGTTGCAGGCGCACCAGATCACCCGCGTTCCCGCCGCCGAGGAAATCATGGCATGAGCTTGCCGCTTGCCGGCCTGAAGGTCGTTGAAATGGGCCACAGCGTGGCCGCGCCCTATGCCGCCTTCGTGCTGTCGGAACTGGGCGCCGAGGTCACCAAGATCGAACGCCCGGGCGAGGGTGACCCGTGCCGTGGCTGGGGACCGCCCTTTGCCGATGGCCAGGCCAGCCTGTTCATGGCGCTGAACCGCGGCAAGACGTCCCGCGCGTTCGACCTGCGCAGCGACGCGGCCAAGGCCGAACTGCGCGCGCTGATTTTGGACAGCGACGTGGTGATCCAGAACATGAAGCCGGGCCAGGCCGAGGAGATGGGCTTCGGCGCGGCCGAGCTGTGTGCCGCCAATCCGCGGCTGATCCACGCCAGCATCGGCGCCTTCGGCAACACCGGCCCGCTGCGCGACCGCCCGGGCTACGACCCGCTGATGCAGGCGTTTTCCGGCATCATGAACGTCACCGGGGAAATGGGCCGGCCGCCGGTGCGGGTTGGCACCAGCATCATCGACATGGGCGCCGGCATGTGGCTGGTCACCGGCATCACCACCGCGCTGTACCGGCGCGAGCAGACCGGCCGTGGCGGCGCGGTGGACACCTCCCTGCTGGAAGTGGCGATGGGCTGGATGATGTACCACGTCACCAACCACAGTGCCTCCGGCGAGGAGCCCAAGCGGGAGGGCAGCGGCGCGGCGATGATCGTGCCCTACCAGGTGTTCAGCACCGCCGATGGCGAAGCGGTGGTCGGCGCCGGCAACGACAACCTGTTCCGCCGCCTGGCCAAGCTGATCGGCCACCCGGAATGGTGCGACGACCCGCGCTACGCCACCAACCCGGCGCGCGTGGCCAACCGGGAGGACCTGAACGCCCGCATCCAGCAATTGCTGCTGGCCAAGGGCAATGCGGAATGGGAAGCGCTGTTCGTGCAGGTCGGCGTGCCCTTCACCCCGGTGCAGGGCGTGGCGCAGGCGGTGGCGCACCCGCAGGTGCAGGCGCTGGGCATGGTGCGGGAAACCCCGAAGGGCATCCGCTACGTCGACCTGCCGCTGAGCTTCGACGGCGTGCGCCCGGCTTCCGGCCGCACCCGCACGCCGGAAGTGGGCGAGGGCTAGGGCAAGCGCCGTTCGGTCATCCTGCCTCAGGCGGCCACGCTCTAACGCTGCCGCACCGGCACCCGCACGCTCAGGCCATCCAGTTCCGGGGTCAGGAAGATCTGGCAGGCCAGCCGGCTTTCCGGCCGGCGTTCCACCGCCAGGTCCTCCATCATGTCCTGCTCGTCGCCGCTGGGGGCGGGCAGGGCGGCCTGCCAGGCCGGGTCCACGTAGACCTGGCAGGTGGCGCAGATCAGCTGGCCGCCGCACTCGGCCTCGATGCCGGGGATGTCGTGGCGGATCACCGCATGCATCAGCGTGGCGCAGCCGGTGCTGTCCACGGTGCGGCTGCTGCCATCGGGCTGGGTGAAGGTGACGGTCGGCATCGGCGGGCTCCGGCTGGTGCGGCGCCGGCCTAGCGCCGCCGGGCAGGCGCGGCAACCTTGGCGTTGCCACCTGGGTGTTGCCACCTGGGTGTTGCCACCCTGGCGCCTGGGGCAGGATCACTGTCATAGTCGCCGCATGCGCATTCTTGTGATTGGCGCCGGCGTGGCCGGCATGACCGCCGCCTACAGCCTGGTGCAGTCCGGCCACCAGGTGACGGTGCTGGACCGCGAACCGCAGCCCGGCAACGGCGCCAGCTTCGCCAATGGCGCCCAGCTTTCCTACAGCTACGTGGCGCCGCTGGCCGCGCCGGGCGTGGCCACCAAGGCCCTGGGCTGGCTGCTGGACCCGGAAGCGCCGCTGCGGGTGCAGGCCCGGCTGGAGCCGGCGCAATGGCGCTGGCTGCTGGAATTCCTGCGCTGCTGCACCGCCGAGCGCTTTGCCGCCACCACGGTGGAATTGCTGGCGCTGGGCGCCTACAGCCGCCGCATGGTGCATCGGCTGATGCAGCGGGAGGCGCTGGAATTCGCCTGGGCGATGAACGGCAAGCTGGTGGTCTATCGCGACCCGGCGGAACTGGCCGCCGCCGCCCGGGTGGTGCGCCTGCAAGCCGAGCACGGCGCCGAGCAGGAGGTGCTGGACGTCGGCCAATGCCTGACGCTGGAACCGGCGCTGGAAGGCATGCGGGGCGTGCTGGCCGGTGGCATCCATACCCCCAGCGAGGAAGTCGGCGACGCGCATCGTTTCTGTCGCGAATTGCAGCGCGTGCTGCTGGCCCAGGGCGCCGGCTTCCGCTTCGGCTGCCAGGTGCAGGGGCTGCTGCTGCGTGGCGGCCAGGCGCGGGGCGTGGTGACCGCCGAGGGGCCACTGGAAGCCGATGCGGTGGTGCTGGCCGGCGGGGCCGCGGCGGTGCATCTGCTGCGGCCGCACGGCATTCGGCTGCCGATCTACCCGCTGCGTGGCTACAGCCTCACCCTGCCGGTGGAGCCGTGGCATTCGCCGCCGCGCATCAGCATCACGGATTCGCACCACAAGCTGGTCTTCGCCCCGCTGCGGGACCGCGCCAGCCAGCAGTTGCGCGTGGCCGGCATGGTGGACCTGGCCGGGGAGGAAGCCGCCCAGCCCGCCCGCCGGCTGGCCACCCTGGCGCGCCAGGCGGCAGCGGCGTTTCCGGCGGCGGCGGACTGGTCCCGCGCCACCAGCTGGGCCGGGCTGCGGCCGGCGACGCCGGATGGCAAGCCCATCGTGGGTCTCAGCGGTATTCCCGGGCTGTGGCTGAATGTCGGCCATGGCGCGCTGGGTTTCACCCTGGCGCCGGCCACCGGCCAGTTGCTGGCGGACATGATCGACAACCAGGAACTGGCGCTGGACGCCGCTCCCTTCGCGCTGCGCCGCGGCACCGCCATCGCGCCGGCCATGGCCACGCCGGCCTGAACCGGGGTTCCGCCCGGGCGTTGGCCGGCCGGCATGCCGCCACCCCGGCTTTTCTCCCGGAATGGCCGATAAACAGCTTTCGGCGATTCCGTCCCGGGCGATCACGCTCTAGATTATTGATATGTCGCGTGATTCACGCCTTTCGGCGATTCCACCTCAGGCGATCACGCTCTAGTGTCCTGGTTCCGAAGTCCCGCGGCCTTCGAACCAGGTTCGTTGCTACCGTGCCCTGCCACCCCATACGTTCCCTCATGGAGGTTTCCGCATGAAGAAGACCCTGCTCGGCGCATTGGCCGGGCTTGCCCTGGCGGCTCTCGGCGGCCATGCCGCCCAGGCCGGCGCGACGCTGGATGGCGTGAAGGCCCGTGGCGTGCTGGCCTGCGGCGTGAATGTCGGCGTGGCCGGGTTCTCCCTGCCGGACAGCCGCGGCATCTGGCAGGGCATGGATGCGGACCTGTGCCGTGGCGTTGCCGCCGCCGTGCTGGGCGACCCCTCCAAGGTGCGCTTCGTGCCGCTGACCGCGGTGCAGCGCTTCCCGGCGCTGCAATCCGGCGAGATCGACGTGCTGATCCGCCAGACCACGCTGAGCATGACGCGCGACACCTCCCTCGGCATGCGCCTGACCGCCGCCAACCTGTATGACGGCCATGGCTTCATCGTGCGCAAGAACGCCAACATCGCCAACCTGCGCGGCCTGGGCGGCGCCACCATCTGCCTGTCGCCCGGCACCACGAACGAGGTGGTGACGGCCGACTGGTTCCGCAGCAACAACCTGCCGTTCACCCCGCTGCTGATCGAACGCATGGCCGATGCCGCCACCGCGCTGCAGGCCGGCCGCTGCGATTCCATCGGCACCGACGCCACCCAGTTGGCGGCGCTGCGCAGCCAGTTCCAGAACCCGGCCGACTGGGTGATCCTGCCCGAGCGTATCAGCAAGGAGCCCTATGGCCCCGTGGTGCGGCGCGACGACGCCGAATGGTTCGACGTGGTGCGCTGGACCGTGATGGGCCTGATCAACGCCGAGGAACTGGGCGTGACCAGCCGCAACCTGGACCAGATGCTGACCAGCACCAACCCCGACATCCGCCGCCTGCTGGGCGTGGACCCGGTGCTGGGCAATGCGCTGAAGCTGGACCCGCGCTGGCTGTACAACGCGGTGAAGGCCATTGGTAACTACGGCGAGCTGTTCGAGCGCACGATCGGCCCGAACACCCCGATTGGCCTGGACCGCGGCATGAACCGGCTGTGGACCAATGGTGGCCTGATGTACGCGTGGCCGATGCGCTGAACGGAGCACCCGCGCCGCCCGGAACACATCCTCCGGGCGGCGCTCATGCTCCAACATGTTGTTTTGTCGCGTGATTCACGCCTTTCGGCGACTCCACCTCAGGTGATCGCGCCCTAGAACCGCCGCGCCAGCATGGTGGGCGCGGCACGATAGGCGTCCAGTCCGCGGCCACGCCCGCCCTCGGCCATGGGCACCACCGCCACCCGGTCCGCCCGGTTGCCCAGCAGCGCGCCGCCGCCGCCCGGGTTGGGCATGAAGCCCGGGTTGCCCTGGAAGGTGGGCGTCACGCTCTGCAACGCCGCCAGCAGCGCCGGGGAGGGTACGCCGCCGCCGCCCTGGCGTTCGGTGGCCCAGGCCTGCGCCACCATGCCCTTGTAGGGTTCCGCCCGTTCCGGCGTTTGGCTGTGATAGGCCCCGGCCGCCGCCATCCAGTCCTGCCGCGTGCTCTGCAGTTCCTGCAGGAAGCGCGCGGCGTAGCGGGCATTGGCCAGCGGGTCGAAGGCCACCTCCAGGTTCGGGAAGGCGTTGGGGTGGTGGTGCAGGTTCACCTGCATGCAGCCGACATCGATGCTGCGCACCCCTTGGGCCTGCAATTCCCGCACGGCGGCAATAGCTGCCGCCTTGGTGGGGAAAAGACTGCCGCGGCCCTCGGCATTGATGGTCCAGGGCCAGGGGTTGACCGTGCCGGTCGCGCTGTCCCGCTTGCCGGATTCAACCCGGGCGATGGCCGCCAGCAGCGCCGGCGGCAGCCCGGCCTCGCGTTCCACCACCGCCACGGCGGCGCGGCAGAGGTGCATCGGGTCCAGCAACTCCGAAAGACCGCCATTCGGCAGGCCCTGGGCCGTCACCGGCGCCGCCGGCGTGGCGAAGAACAACAGCAGGGCCAAGGGGAAGACCCGGCGGCGGGCGAGGGGGGAGGGAGTGCGCATGGCAGGGCCTTGCGCAAGCCCCATGCCAGCCCGCCCCGCTGTAACGGCACCCCTCGCCGCTGGACGAATGAGGCAGGCGCCCCGACATAGGGGCCGAGGCAGAAGGAACAGGCACCATGGCGATCCGCATTCCACGCGGCTGGGAACTTCCGGAACGGCTGGCCACGCCGGAACACCTGGTGCTGAACCGCCGCGCCGCCCTGGCCAGCGCCGGGCTGGGGCTGGGCTTGCTGGCGCCGGGAATGGCCCAGGCCCAGGGCGCCGCGCTGGCGCCCATGCCGGCGCCGCGCAGCACGAAGTACCCGCCGGGGCGGGAGGTAACGCCGGAACGCGACGCCACCACCTACAACAACTTCTACGAATTCGGCACCGACAAGGGCATCCACCGCCCGGCCCAGGCCCTGCCCACCCGGCCCTGGACCGTGAAGGTGGACGGCATGGTGGAAGCCCCGCGCGAATTCGACATGGACGACCTGCTGAAGCTGATGACGCTGGAGGAGCGGGTCTATCGCCATCGCTGCGTCGAGGCGTGGAGCATGGTGGTGCCCTGGACCGGCTTCCAGCTTTCCCAATTGCTGGCGCAGGTGAAGCCGCTGAGCGGGGCGAAGTATGTGCGGTTTGAAAGCGCCGCGCTGCGCGGGGTGATGCCCGGCCTGCGGCAGAGCTGGTACCCCTGGCCCTACATCGAGGGCTGCACCATCGAGGAAGCCGCCAACGAGCTGTCCTTCATGGTGGTTGGCGCCTACGGCAAGACCTTGCCGGCGCAGATGGGCGCGCCGCTGCGGGTGCATTTCCCGTGGAAGTACGGCTTCAAGGCCGGCAAGTCGCTGGTGAGGATCACCCTGACCGACCAGCGCCCGAAGGGGCTGTGGGAAGCCATCCAGGCCAGCGAATACGGCTTCTGGGCCAATGTGAACCCGGAGGTTTCCCACCCGCGCTGGAGCCAGGCCAGCGAACGCCTGCTGGGCAGCGGCGAACGCGTGCCGACGGTGATCTGGAACGGCTATGGCGAGCAGGTGGCCGGCCTGTACAGCGGCCTGATGCGCGAACGCCTGTTCGTCTGAACCCCGTTCCGGCCTGGGGGCGTGATCTCCCCCAGGCCGGTCTGGCTCAGTCCAGCGTCACGCCGCTGGTGCGGACCAGTTCCTGCCAGCGCGGGGTTTCGGCGCGGATCAGCGCCGCCAGCGCCGCCGGGGTTTCGCTGGTGATGACGGTATAGCCCAGCGGCCGCAGCCGGTCGGCGAACTCGGCCTGTTGCGCCAATTGCCGCACCGCCTGGTTCAGCCGCGCCAGCACCGGCTCCGGCGTGCCGCCACTGGTCATGATGGCGCTCCAGGTCTGGATGTCGATGTGGCCCAGCCCCAGGTTGGTGAACTCCGCCAGGCCGGGGATGTTCGGCAGGAACGGCAGCCGCTTGGCGCTGGAAACCGCCAGCGCCTTGAACCGGCCACCTTCCACATGCGGCATCAGCGCCGGCATCACGTCGAACATCATGTCGATGGTGCCGGCCACCAGGTCGCTGATCGCCGGGCCGCCGCCGCGATAGGGCACATGGGTGATCTGCGCATTGGTGGCGCGGTTCACCGCCTCGATCGTCAGGTGGCTGGTGGTGCCGGTGCCGGAGGAGCCCATCCGCACATCGCCCGGGTGCGCCTTGGCCCAGGCGATCATGCTGGGAAAGTCGGTCCAGCCGTGTTTCGCCGCGGTCTGCGCGTTCACCACGCACATCACCGCGCCGGTCACCACCTCGCTGACCGGGGCCAGGTCCTTCTGCGGGTCGAAGCTCAGCGTCTTGTACAGCGTGGGCGCGGCGCACAGCGTGGTGACGCCGATGATGCCGATGGTGGTGCCATCGGCCGGGGCGCGCTCCACGGCATCGTCTCCGATATTGCCGCCGGCGACGCCGCGGTTTTCCACCACCACGGTCTGCCCCAGCACGGCGCCCAGGCGTTCGCCCACCAGGCGGCCCAGGATGTCCACCGCGCCGCCGGGCGGGAAGGGCACCACCAGCTTCACCGTGCGCCCGCCCCCCACGGTTTGCGCCAGGGCGGGGCTGGCCAAGGGTGCCGCGGCCAGGGCGGCCAGCAGGGTGCGGCGAGGAAACCTCATCGGCAGGGACCTTTCAGCAATAGATGCGCCAGCCATAGAACAACGTCAGGCCACCGCCGGCCAGGATAACAAATGCCTCCACCCAGCGGGCCGGCAATCGCCCGGCCAGCCGGCCGCCCAGCCAGCCGCCAGCCGCGGCGCCCAGCAGGCAGGCCAGCGCCGCCGGCCAGTCAATGGCGCCGGCCAGCACCAGCAGCAGGATGCCGGCGGCGGTCACCAGGCTGGCGAGCAGGTTCTTCAGCGCATTCGCCGTGGCCGGCGGTGTGCCGGCGGGCAGCACCAGCCCGAGCCAGGCCAGCAGCATCACCCCCAGCCCGGCGCCGAAATAGCCGCCATACACGGCCAGCACGAAGCTGGCGGCCGGGGAGGCCAGCCAGCGCCCGGCCAGCCCCGCCAGCCGGCGGCGCAGCGCGAACAGCAGCGTCGCCAGCCCCAGCAAGGGCGGCACCAGGGCCAGGAAGGCGCGGTCGCCGCTGGCCAGCAGCAGCGCCGCCCCGGCCGCGCCGCCCAGCGCCAGCAGCAGCGCCCGGCCGCGCCAGCCGGGCAGCAGCGGTGCCAGCGTGGCGCGCTCGGCCCAGGCGGCGGCGGCATGCGCCGGCCATATCGCCAGCGCGTTGGAGGCATTGGCCACCACCGGTGGCACCCCAGCGGCCAGGAAGGCGGGAAAGGTCAACAGGGTGCCGCCGCCGGCCAGCGCATTGGCCAGCCCGCCGAGCACCCCCGATGCCGCCAGCAGCGCCAGATCCGCCGCCGGCAGCAGGCTCATGCCAGCCGGGCCCGGGCGGTGGCGATCACCTGGTGCACCGCTTCGGTCAGGTCGTAGCGGGCCAGGTCATCCGGCCCGGCCCAGGCCACGGCGGCCACGTCATCCCCGGCCACCGCCTCGCCCGCGGTCCACTCGGCGCAGTAGTCCACGATGGTGTAGTGGTAGCGCACCGTGCGCCGGGCGTCGTAGCTGATGCCGTCGATCACCGCCGTCAGCGTCAGCGGCCCGACCTCGATGCCGGTCTCCTCCAGCAATTCGCGCCGGGCGGCGGTTTCGGCCGGCTCACCCAGGTGCTGGGCGCCGCCGGGCAGGGACCAACTGCCCAGGCGCGGCGGCTTGCCGCGCTGCACCAGCAGCACTTCATCGCCACGAAAGGCGATGACGCCGATGCCCACCCAGGGCCGGGTAGGGTATTCGCGGTCGGTCACCGTGGCGCGCCCGGCGCGGGCGCCACCGGCGGCGCGGGCGGTTGCTCGCGCTCCATCAGGTCTTCCAGCCGCGGGGTGAAGGCTTTTTCCTTCCATACCCCAAGCTGATAGGCCCAGCCCTGCCAGCGGGCGTTGAAGCGCGCCGCTTCCGCCCCCTCGGCCACCAGCCGCACCCACATCGTATCGCCGGCCTTGTTTGGCCAGGCGGTAACCGCCAGGCCATTGGTGAACTCGAACCGGGCCTCGCCCAGGGCCTCGCCGGGGATTTCCGTGGCCGGCTTCACGTCCAGGAAGGTCAGGAATTCGAAGGCGCGGGCAATCTCGTCCAGCGCCACCTCGTCCTGGGAGGGCGGGTTCGGTGGTTCGGTCAGGCGCAGCTTGGCATCGGCCTCGCCGCCGCGTTCCAGCACCAGGACACCTTCGTTCACCCGGCGCACGGTCACCTTGCGCAGCCGCTCGGCGGAGAGATTGCCGATGTCGCGGTCCACCCAAAGCTGCGGGTCGGTGTCCAGCGCCAGCCGGCCCTCGGCCAGCCAGGCCTGGCTTTCATTCGGGCGGCGGACATAGACGCTTTCCGGCAGGTTGCCCTGGGTGCGTACCCGGCGCCGGCCGACCACCAGTTCCACCACCGTGCCCCCGGCAGCGTCCAGCCCGCGCAGCACCACCGCGGTGCTGCCGGTGTTGGTGGGGTCGTCCAGGCCCAACTGCGCCAACTGGGCGCGGTCGCTGGTGCGTTGTTCGGTCAGGCGCAGCTCGGTCAGCCCCACCAGGGTTTCCCGCACCCGCTCCGGCCGCACCGGATAATTGCCCTTGTCGGGCAGCAGCCAGCGGTCGGCGTCGCGCACCACCACCAGGGTGGCGTCGGCCTTGCGCAGTTCCAGCCGGGCCACCTGGCCCAGGCGCTGCGCCAGGTCGGGGAAGGCGAGCGTGCCACCACCGCCCGGCACCGCGTCGCGGCTCGGGCTGCCCGGGCCCAGCGCCAGGGCGGCGGCCACGGCGGCGGCGCCGCCACCGCCCAGCCAGATCAGGGATCGCCGGTTCAGCATGGGCTGCTTCCTTCAGGCGCGCGCGGCGGCACGGCGACGGGCGCGAACCAGCGCCAGCCCGATGGCAAAGGCGGTCAGCAGCGCCGGCACCAGGGCGATGTTCACCACCCGCAGCCAGGTTTCCAGCCGTTCGATGTCGCGCCGCAGTTCCAGTTGCACCGCGCGCAGTTGGCGCCGGGTGGCGACGATCTCAGCCCGCGCCTTGTCGATCTCGGCGCGCTGTTCCGGGGTGATGACGGTCTGCGCCTGGTTGCGCTCGCCCGGGGCCGGCTGGCTGCCGGGCTGCGTCCCCTGGCGCAGCTCGCGCAGGCGCTTCTCGGTGTCCTCCAGGCGTTGCTGCAGGCCGCGTTCGGTCTGCCGGTACTGCGCATCCGCGTTGCGGCGGATGTTCTCCACCAGCTCGAACGGCCGGAGGCTTTCCCCGCGCGAGCGCAGCGAGATCAGCGCATCGCTGCCCGCCAGCGTGTCCGCCAGGTTGGAAACCAGGGCGCCGTTGTTGCTGATGGGCGTGGCCACCTGCTGGCCGAAGAAGTCCTGCACCCGCACCCAGAAGCGGTCTTCCAGGATGTCGCTGTCATTGCCCACCACCAGGTTGGCGGGGCCGGCGGTTTCGGTGCGATGCGCCGGGAAGTCGGCCGGGCGGGCCGGCTGGCCCTCGGCCAGCGGCGGCGGGCCCTCGGGGAAGGCGCTGCGCAGCACGCCACGCACCCGGGCCATCAAAACCCGGCGCTGGCCATCGGCGGTGAAGTCGGCCAGCAGGCGCACCGGGTTGGGGTCCGCCTTCACCTTCTCCACCTCGGCCAGCATGGACTGGGCGGAGGAGGTCAGCAGCGGGGTGAACTCGATGGCCGCGCCGGCGCGCGGGCGCACCTCGCCGGCCGCGGCGACGGTCACCTGGTCCAGCTGGGCGGTGGCCACCTCATTGCGGGCGATGCTGTCGCTGCTCAGGTTGTACCAGGCGACATAGTCCACCGCCTGCACCCGGTCGGTGGGGTTGGCGCGCACCCGCCAGGCGCCGCGCAGGTCCAGCACCACCTTGTCATGCGGGGTTTCCACCCCCCAGGCGTTCAGCAGCCGGTCCAATTGAGAGCCGGTTTCGGTCGGTGGCTGGCCACCGGGGCCGGGGCGGCTGGCCTGGGCTTCCGAATGCGGGTCCACCAGCACCATCAGCTTGCCGCCGCGCATCACGAACTGGTCGATGGCGTATTGCGCCGCATCGCCCAGCCGCTGGGCATGCGCCACCAGCAGCACCTGGATGTCATCCTCGATGACCTGGGTGTCCAGCGCCACGTCCTTCACGGTGAAGAACTGGCGCAGCTGCTGCATCACCACCGCGGGCTGGGCGCCGCCGGGCTGGCGCATCATCATGGCGCGCGGGTCGCCGTTCAGCGGCAGGCTGGTCATCACGCCAATGGTCGGGCGGCGCGGGTTGGACAGTTCCCACACCAGCTTGGTCAGGTCGTATTCCAGGAAGCGCTCACGCTCCGGCTGGAAGAACGGAATGCTGCGTTCCTCGTCCACCAGGTTGGCGGCCACCAGGCCGAACCACACCTGTTCGCCGCCCTGGTCCAGCGGCACGCCCTGCAGGCCGTAGCCCATGGCGCGGTCCTCGGTTTCGCTGAACGGCTCGGGGTCGAAGACCTCCAGCTTCAGCTTGCCGTTGGAGCGGGAGACGTATTCGCCGAGGATTTCGCGCACCCGGTCGGCATAGGCGCCATAGGTCGGGATCTCGGCGCCCAGGCGGCGGCTGTAGAACAGCCGCAGCGTCACCGGGTCCCGCAGCCCGGCCAGCACCTGCCGAGTGCCGTCGCTGAGGGTGTAGAGCGCGTTCTGCGTCAGGTCCACGCGCACCCGCGGCAGCAGGCGGTCGGCCAGCATGTTCACGCCCACGGCCAGCACCAGCGCGGCCAAAATCCCCAGGCCGGAGAAGATGAAGCGGCGGCGCGCGGCACGTTGTTCGGCAGCAAGATCGGCCATGGCTCAGTCCGCCTTCTTCAGGTCGAGCACCACCGCGTTCACGAACAGCCAGAAGCCGATGAAGCTGCCGAAATACACCAGGTCGCGCAGGGTGATGACGCCCCGGGTGAAGCCGCCGAAACGGTCCGCCACGGAAAGCCCGCGCGCCGCTTCCGCCAGCGCCGGCATGCGGTTGGACAGGAACTCGGTGATGACCGGGCTGCCGGCGGCGGCGAAGACGAAGCAGATCGCCACCGCCAGCACGAAGGCGATGACCTGGTTCTTGGTGGCGGCGGAAACCGCGGCGCCCACGGCCAGGTAGGCGCCGGCCACCAGCAGGCAGCCGACATAGCCGGTCAGGATCACGCCATTGTCCGGGTTGCCCAGCACGTTCACCGTGATCCACAGCGGGAAGGTCAGGCCGAGCGCGATGCCGCAGAACGCCCAGGCCGCCAGGAACTTGCCGGCCACCGCCTGCCATTGCGGCAGCGGCAGCGTCAGCAGCAGCTCAATGGTGCCGTGGCGGCGTTCCTCCGCCCAAAGCCGCATGGTCAGCGCCGGCACCAGGAACAGGAACAGCCAGGGCACGAAGCTGAAGAACGGCATCAGGTCGGCCTGGCCGCGGGCGAAGAAGCCACCCAGGGTGAAGGTCAGCGCCCCGGCCAGCACCAGGAAGATGACGATGAACACATAGGCCACCGGGGTGGCGAAATACGCCGCCAGCTCGCGCCGGCCGACGATCAGCGCCGGGCGGCAGGGCAGGCCGGCCTGCGGGCCCCACATCAGCCAGCCGGCGGCCAGCAGGTCGCACAGGCGCCGGAACATGCCACCCATCACGCGGCCTCCTTCGGGGTGCCGAGGGTGAGGCTGCGGAACACCTGTTCCAGGCTGCGGCCTTCCACTTCCAGCGCGCGCGGCGGCGCGTCCACAATCACCTTGCCGCGGGCGATGATGATGGCGCGGGTGCAGACCGCGTCCACTTCCTCAAGGATGTGGGTGGAGATGACGATCGCCTTGGTGGGCGCCATGCGGCGGATGAGTTCGCGGACTTCGTGCTTCTGGTTCGGGTCCAGGCCGTCGGTCGGCTCATCCAGTACCAGCACCGGCGGGTCGTGCAGCAGCGCCTGGGCCAGTCCGACGCGGCGCTTGAAGCCTTTTGACAGCGTCTCGATCGGTTGCAGGCGCACGCCTTCCAACTGGGTCTGCGCCATGGCCAGGGCCACGCGGTCGGCCTTTTCGCTGCCGCGGAAGCCGCGGATGCTGGCGGTGAAGGCCAGGAAGCCGCTGACGCTCATTTCCGGGTAGGTGGGGGCGCCTTCGGGCAGAAAGCCCAGTGACCGCTTGGCCTCCACCGGGTTGTCCGCCACGTCGGCGCCGCAGATCCGCGCCGTGCCGGCGGTGGGCGGCATGAAGCCGGCCAGCATCCGCATGGTGGTGGATTTGCCGGCGCCATTCGGCCCCAGGAAGCCCAGCACTTCGCCCCGGTCCACGGAGAAGGACACTTCGTCCACCGCCGTGAAGCTGCCGAAGCGCTTGGTCAGTTTCTCGATCTCGATCAGCGCGGCCAAGCCGATATCCCCCGCTGTCCCCCGACAGTCCGGTGGAATTACCCTGATGCGAGGGGTTTGCAAGGGCGGAGAGGCGCCCACCCGGCGCGCGGGGCACCACCCTGCCGGCGTTCAGCCGGCGCGCAGCGTCAGCATCGCCTCGGCCTTGCCGAACAGCGCCAGCAGCAGGCGCACCGCCTGGCCGCGCGGGCTGGCCAGGGTGGGGTCGCGTTCCAACAGCACCTCGGCGTCCCGGTTGGCCTGGTGCACCAGGCCCTCCTGCGCCTCGCCATCCGGCAGCCCCAGGCGGAACATCGGCGCGCCGGACTGCCGGGTGCCCAGCAGCTCGCCGCCGCCGCGCAGGTGGAAATCGGCATCGGCGATGACGAATCCGTCCTCGGTTTCCTTCAGCAGCAACAGGCGCTCGCGGGCGGTGCTGTTCAGCCCTTCATCGTACAGCAGCATGCAGTAGCTGGCGCCGCTGCCCCGGCCGACGCGGCCGCGCAACTGGTGCAGTTGCGCCAGGCCGAAGCGCTCGGCGTGCTCCACCACCATGATGGTGGCCTCGGGCACGTCCACGCCCACCTCGATGACGGTGGTGGCGACCAGCAGCCGGGTGCGGCCGGCGGCGAAGTCCCGCAGCGCGGCCTCGCGCACGTCGGTTTCCTGCCGGCCATGCGCCAGGCCCACCTGGCCAGGGAAGCGCTCGGCCAACTCGGCGAAGCGGGTTTCGGCCGCGGCGGTGTCCATTACCTCCGATTCCTCCACCGCCGGGCAAACCCAGTAGCAGCGGGCGCCCTTGTCCAGCGCGCGGGCCAGGCCGGCGATGACATCCGGGCTCTGCCGCAGCCCGTGCAGCGTGGTGGTGATGGCCTGGCGCCCGGCCGGCTTGCCCGCCAGCCGACTGACCGCCATCTCGCCCCATTGCGTCAGCAGCAGGGTGCGCGGAATGGGGGTGGCGGTCATCACCAGCATGTCGGTGGTTTCGCCCTTTTCGGCCAGCATCAGCCGCTGGGCCACGCCGAAGCGGTGCTGTTCGTCCACCACCGCCAGGCCGAGGTTGCGGAACGCCACCGCTTCCTGGAACAGCGCATGGGTGCCGACCACGATCTGCACCGCCCCCTCGGCCAGGCCGCGCAACACCTTCCTGCGTTCGGCGCCCTTCACGCTGCCGGCCAGCATGGCCACCTGCACCCCGGCCGGCAGGCACAGCCTTACCAGGGTGCGCAGATGCTGGCGGGCGAGGATTTCGGTGGGCGCCATGATGGCGGCCTGGGCACCGCTTTCCACCGCCCGCAGCATGGCCAGCACCGCCACCAGGGTCTTGCCCGAACCGACATCGCCCTGCAGCAGCCGCAGCATGCGGTGCGGGGAGGCGAGGTCGGCATCGATCTCCGCCAGCGCCGCCACCTGGGAAGGCGTGGGCGCATGGCCGAAGGCGGCCAGGGCCTTGGCGCGCAGCTCCCCGGTGCCGGCCAGCCCGGTGCCGGGCCGATGCCGCACCCGGCGCCGCACCAGCCCCAGCGCCACCTGGCCGGCCAGCAACTCGTCATAGGCCAGGCGCTGGCGGGCGCCGGGCAGCGGGGCGGGGCCGTCCGGGTCCTGCCAACTGCGCAGGCTCTCGGTGAAGCCGGGCCAGGCCTCGCGCTTCAGCAGCGGCGCGTCGTGCCATTCCGGCAGTTCCGGCAGCCGGGCCAGCGCCAGCCGCATGGCCTGGGCCACGCTGCGCTGGCGCAGGCCCTGGGTCAGCGGCCACTTGCGTTCAAACTCCGGAATGACATCGGGTGGTTCGACATAGTCCGGCGTCGGGATGGAACGGCCATAGCCGTCCACCTTCATCTGGCCACTGATCTTGCGGGTGGCGCCCACCGGCAGCCGGCGTTCCACCCATTCCGCCCGGCTGCCGAACATCGGGATGGCCAGCAGGGTGTCGCCGGCCCGGGCGCGTACCCGAATGGTCTTGCCGCCGGGGCCGATGCGGTCGTGCTTCAGCACCTCCACCTCGCAGGTCACGGTCTCGCCATGCAGCGCATGGGCCGGGTCGCGGGTGGCGGTGCGGTCGGTGATCTCGCTGGGCAGGTGGAACAACAGGTCCAGCACCCGGTTGCCGCCGGAGCCATTGGCCAGCGCCTTCACCAGCAGCTTCGGACCGGCCGGCCCCAGCCCCGGCAGGCTGGCCAGGTCGGCGAACAGCGGCAGCAGCCGCGGGTCCTCCCCCGGCACTGCGCCCCCCGGCAATGCATTCCCCATCGGTGCGGCTTGGGCTGACATGATTCCCATACCCCCCTATATGCCAGGGACAGCCAGAAACGACGACATGACCGAACTCGATTCCCGACGCCGCCGCCTGGTCTTCCGCGCGAACCATCGCGGCACCAAGGAGGCCGACCTGATGATCGGTGCCTTCGTGGCCCGGCACATCGCCGGTCTTTCCGACCCTGAACTGGACCAGCTGGAAGCCGCGCTGGAACATTGGGACGTGGACCTGGCCGATTGGCTCAGTGGCCGCCGCCCGGTGCCGGCCGAGCACGCCAACCCGATGCTGGAACGGCTGATCCTGGAATGCGGCCTGCCCGGCGCCGGCCTGCCGGAGCACCTGCGGCCGCCGCAGGCGCCGGCCACCGAGCCGGAAGGCCCGGCCAAGGCGTGAGCATCCTTCAGGTCCATGGCGCGCCGGAGGGGTTCGACGCGCTGCTGCTGGCCCGCCGCCGGGCCGAGACCGAGGCGCCGGTGCTGCATGTGTGCCGGGACGACAGCCGCACCGCGCGGCTGGCGGAAGCCTTGGGTTTCTTCGCGCCCGAGGTGGAGGTGCTGCGCTTCCCGGCCTGGGACTGCCTGCCGTATGACCGGGTTTCCCCGAACCCCGAGATCGTGGCCGAGCGCGTCGCCACCCTGACCCGGCTGCTGGAGCCGGGGGACCGGCCGCGCATCGTGGTGACCACGGTGAACGCCATGGTGCAGCGGGTGCCGCCGCGCGCCGCCTTCCTTGGCTCCGTCATGGCCTTGAAGCCGGGCGGCCGGGTGGCGCCGGAGAAGTTGGCGGCCTTCCTGGAAGCCAATGGCTATGGCCGCACCGGCACGGTGATGGAACATGGCGAATACGCCATGCGCGGCGGCATCGTGGACGTGTTCCCGGCCGGCGAGGCCGACCCGATCCGGATCGACCTGTTCGGCGACGAGGTGGAAAGCATCCGCCGCTTCGCCACCGAAACCCAGCGCAGCGGCGACAAGCTGGCCGAGCTGGTGCTGCGCCCGGTGGGCGAGGTGTTCCTGGATGCCGAGAGCATCGCCCGCTTCCGCACCGGCTACCGGGAGCTGTTCGGCGCCGCCTCGGCCGAGGACCCGCTGTATGTGAGCATCACCGCCGGCCGCCGCCACCCGGGCATGGAGCACTGGGCCGGGCTGTTCCACGAGCAGATGGAAACCCTGCCGGACTATCTGGAAGGCGCCAGCATCAGCCTGGACTACCAGGTGCAGGAAGTACTGACCGCGCGGCTGGAAATGGTGGCCGACCACTACGAGGCCCGCCGCCAGCCGGTGCGCACGCATGAAGGCGAGGTGCCCTATCGCCCGGCGCCGCCCGGCCGGCTGTACCTGGCCCGGCACCATTGGGAGGAGATGCTGGGCCGCGCCCCCAGCTTCCAGTTCGCCCCGTTCAGCAAGCCCGATGGCGCCGAGGGCATCGAGGCCGGTGGCCGCCCCGGCCGGCTGTTCACCGACGCCCGGACCAGCGGCCAGAACGTCTTCGCCGCCTATGCCGAACACGCCCAGGTGCTGCTGGAACGCGGCACCCGGCCGGTGCTGGCGGCCTGGACCCGTGGTTCGCGCGAACGGCTGGCCAACCTGCTGCGGGAAAACGGCCTGGAAGCCCAGGGCATCGAAAGCCATGCCGAAGCCGCCCGGCTGCCCAAGGGCGTGGTGGCGCTGGCGATCCTGGGGTTGGAACGCGGCTTCGTCGGCGGCGGCCTGGCCGTGGTGGGCGAGCAGGACCTGCTGGGCGAGCGCATCGCCCGGCCGCCGCGCCGCCGCAAGCGCGCCGACCAGTTCATCGCCGATGCCACCGGCATCGAGCAGGGCGACCTGGTGGTGCACCAGGACCACGGCATCGGCCGCTATGACGGGCTGGAGACCCTGCAGGTTTCCGGCGCCGCGCATGACTGCCTGCGCCTGGTCTATGATGGCGGCGACAAGCTGTTCCTGCCGGTGGAGAATATCGAGGTCCTGAGCCGCTTCGGCAGCGAAGGCCAGGGCGTGGCGCTGGACAAGCTGGGCGGGGTTTCCTGGCAGAACCGCAAGTCCAAGGCCAAGCAGCGCATCCAGGACATGGCGGGCCAGTTGATCCGCATCGCCGCCGAGCGGCAGATGAAGGAAGGCACGCTGGCCACGCCGCCGGAAGGCACCTGGGACGAGTTCTGCGCCCGCTTCCCCTTCGCCGAAACCGACGACCAGCTGCGCGCCATCGCCGATATCCTGGAAGACCTTTCCTGTGGCCGGCCGATGGACCGCCTGATTTGCGGCGATGTCGGCTTCGGCAAGACCGAGGTGGCGCTGCGCGCCGCCTTCGTGGTGGCGATGACCGGCGCCCAGGTGGCGGTGGTGGTGCCGACCACGCTGCTGTCCCGCCAGCATTCCCGCACCTTCGAGGCTCGCTTCGCCGGCCTGCCCATCAAGGTGGCGCAGCTGTCGCGCATGGTCACGGCCAAGGACGCCACCAAGGTGCGCGACGGGCTGAAGGATGGCAGCATCAACATCGTCATCGGCACCCATGCGCTGCTGGCCAAGGGGGTGGAATTCGCCGACCTGGGCATGGTGATCGTGGATGAGGAACAGCATTTCGGCGTGGCCCACAAGGAACGCCTGAAGTCGCTGAAGACCGACGTGCACGTGCTGACGCTGACCGCCACGCCCATTCCGCGCACGCTGCAACTGGCGCTGACCGGGGTGCGGGAGATGAGCGTCATCGCCACGCCGCCGGTGGACCGCCTGGCGGTGCGCACCTTCATCATGCCGTGGGACCCGGTGGTGCTGCGCGAAGCCATCCAGCGCGAACGCTTCCGCGGCGGGCAGATCTTCTGCGTGGTGCCGCGGCTGGAGGACATGCTGAAGGTCAGCGAACGCCTGCGCGAGATCGTGCCCGAGGCGCGGATCGTGGAAGCGCATGGCCAATTGGCGCCAACCCAGCTTGAGAAGGTGATGACCGAGTTCGGCGACGGCAAGTACGACGTGCTGCTGTCCACCAATATCGTGGAAAGTGGGCTGGACATGCCGGCGGTGAACACGCTGCTGATCCACCGCGCCGACATGTTCGGCCTGGGCCAGCTGTACCAGCTGCGCGGCCGGGTTGGCCGCGGCAAGCAGCGCGGCTACGCCTACCTGACCTGGCCGCCCAGCCACAAGCTCAGCCCGGCGGCGCAGAAGCGGCTGGAGGTGATGCAGACGCTGGACAACCTGGGCGCCGGCTTCACCCTGGCCAGCCACGACCTCGACATCCGCGGCGCCGGCAACCTGCTGGGCGACGAACAGAGCGGCCATATCCGCGAGGTGGGCATCGAGCTGTACCAGCAGATGCTGGAAGAAGCCGTGGCCGACCTGAAGTCCGGCACCAACAAGACCAAGTCCGAAGCCGAGCGCGCCCGCGACTTCACCCCCAACATCAACCTGGGCCTGCCGGTGCTGATCCCGGAAAGCTACGTGAAGGACCTGCCGGTGCGGCTGGGCCTGTACCGGCGCATCGGCAGCCTGGCGAATGAGGCCGAGGTGGAAGCGATGGGTGCCGAGTTGGCCGACCGCTTCGGCAAGCTGCCGGAGGAGGTGGAAAACCTGCTCCAGGTCGTCGCCATCAAGGCGCTGTGCAAGGTGGCGGGGGTGGAGAAGCTGGACGCCGGGCCGAAGGGCATCGTGCTCAGCTTCTTCAAGAACACGCCGCGCAACCCCGAAGGCATGGTGGTGTGGGTCGGCGCGCAGAAGGGCCTGGTGAAGCTGCGGCCGGACCACAAGCTGGCGCTGCTGCGGGACATGCAATTGGCCCAGCGGGTGCGGGTGGCGAAGGAGTTGATGGGCGCGCTGGCGAAGGTGGCCACCTCCACCAATGTACGGGCGATAGAGCCGCCGCCGCGGCCTATTCGTCCAGCAGCGCCACGTCCAGCAGTCGCTCCAAAACCTCCGGCTCCTGTGCGCCCGCAATGGCGTGGCGGCCGCCGATGACGAAGCAGGGCACGCCGTTGATGCCCAGGCGATGGGCCCGCAGGTTGTCGCCGTGCACGCCCTCCACCTCGGCCCCGGTGCCCAGGAAGCGGCGCGCCGCCACCGGGTCCAGCCCGACCTGGGCGGCGATGGTTGCCAGTGCCGCGGTGTCGCCGATATCGGCGCCCTCGGCGAAATAGCCGTCGAACAGCGCCTCCACCAGCGGGTCGGCCAGGTTGAACCGCCCGGCCCAGCGAACCAGGCGGTGCGCGTCCAGCGATTGGGGAATGCGGCGGATCAGGTCGAAGCGGAACTCGATGCCCTCGGACCGGCCGAGTTCGGCGATGGTGCCGTGCAGCCGGCGGGCGCGTTCCTCACCGCCGAACTTGCGCACCATGTAGTCCTGCCGGGCCACACCGTTGGGCGCCAGATCGGGGTTCAGCAGGAAGGGCCGCCAGACCAGCTCGGCCAGCACATCCGGCCGGGCGGCCAGGGCGCGACGCAACCGGCGGATGCCCAGGTGGCACCAGGGGCAGACCAGGTCGTACACAACCTCGATCTGCAGCCGGGTGCGGGGCGGGGAGAGGATATTCACCGCGGCAGGCTAGCCCAGTTCTCCCCCGGAGGGGAATGCGCCTCGCGCCAAGGTTCAGTGCGGCAGGGCCAGGTCGTAGATGCGATAGAACTGCTCGACCAACTCCGCCGGCCAGTATTCCCGCGCCCCGCCCAGTTCCACCAGGCCGGGCCGCACCGCCGTCACCTCCACCCCAATGAAGCGCGGCGGGGCTGGGAAGCCGAGGTGATGGCGCTGCGTGATGGCGGGCCAGGGCGGGATCTGGATGCTGTCCAATTCCTGCGCGCCGTTCGGCTCGGCGAAGCGGAAGCCGCCGGCGCCGGCCAGCCGGCGACACATTTCCACCAGCACGAAGCGTCGCGGATGGTTGGGGGTGAAGCAGCAGGGCTGGGCGAGGACCTGCGCCCCCAGATAGTCCGAAATCCGCACATCCAGCCCTTGCTCGCGCGCCTGCAAGGCGGCGAGAGAGGCTGCGACCGGGTCAGCTTCCGGCCCCAGCGCCGCCGGCCCGCACAGCGCGGCGGTGGCGGAGGCGGCGGTTTCGCCACGCTGGAAGCAGTCCATCACCACCTGCAGGTGATACTCCCCCAGCGGGCTGCCCACCTTGTGCCAGCCTTCCAGGTACAGGTAGCGCACGCCGGGGAAATAGCCGTCGAAGTAGATGTTGGGCCAGGTCACCATCCGGCGGCCCAGCCGTGCCCGCAGCGCCGAGGGGCGCAGCCAGGGCAGGGGGAAGTCCTCCGCCACGCGCTGGGCCAGCACCAGGTCGCAGCTGTCCAGTACCGCCAGGGTGCTGTCGGCCATGGCCTCGGTCAGGGTGTAGTTCGGCGGCAGGCACTGCACTGCAACGCCGGGGCTGCCGACGGTGAACAGCCCTTCCAGGATCTGCGCCTGGCAATTGCCCAGCACCGCCAGCTTCATCGCGTCACCACCCCTGCCGCCGCCGGGGTAGCAGTTCAGCCGTTCAGCACATAGCCGTAGCGCAGGTTGCTGCGGTCGCCGCCGGCGGCATCGTATTCGGCCTTGATGCTGGCGAAGCGGTCGGTGGTGCCCAGTTCGGCGCTGCGCTGGTAGTTGTACAGGCGCTGGTTGTTCCCCCCGAAGATCGCCGACTTCACCGGGCCATCGGCGGCGCCGAGCGGGGCGAAGCCGTAGCGGCGGCGCATATCCTCCGGAATCTCCAGCCGGCGCAGCGCCTCGATCTGCCATTGCGGGCTGCCGGTCCACAGCGCGTCGGTGCCCCAGCAGATGTGGTCGGCGCCCATGCCTTTTATCAGAATGCCCATCAGCGCGGCGGCCAGCCGCGGCTGGCTGACGGTGGAGTGGGCGAAGAGCTGGCCGACATCGGCATAGACATTGCGCACGCCATACTTGGCCGGTATCTCCGCCAGGTCCGAGACCCAGCTGGAACGGCCGGTCTGGTCGAATTCCGCCATGGCCACCGCCGGGTCGCCGCCCACATGGCGATAGCCGCCGTGGTAGACGATGAAGTTGAGCTGCGGCCAGTCCTTCGCCGCCTTGCCCACGTCCCGCACATCCGCATAGGGCGCCAGGTGGGGGAAGCGGGCTTCCACCGCCGGGCTGAACAGGCCCTTGTGGATGCACACGTTCTTCAGCCCGGCGCGGACGAAGCGTTCATAGGCCGGGTAGACCAGCTTCTCGTCGTCCAGCCGCCAGGGGAACTGGCTTTTGTCCTTATGGGTGTTGTCACCGATGGTGTAGCCCTTGAAGGCGTCGGGCTTCAGCGTCTCGATCGCGCGGTCCACCTCCTCCAGCCAGCCGGGCTGGCCGGGGGTGAAGATGGCATGCGCCATCATCCGCCTGGTGCCGGCGGCGTCGTTGACGCGCTTGCGGGCCTGCACCGTCATGTCGTTGGTCAGGAACCAGTCTTCCGGCACGTCGGACGGGGCGGAGGAGATCATCGCCACCTTGGTGTCCGAATCCAGGTAGATTTCCTTGAAGTAGTTGTTGAACTTCACGTCGTCCAAGGTTTGCGGCCGTTCCGCCAGCGCGCGGTTCCAGCCGGCGCGGCCCACCGCCTCGCGCATGCTCACGAAGCCCACCAGGCGGGTGTCGTCGCGCAGGAAGTGGGTGTGCATGTCCATGATGAACTGGCCGGAAAGGTCCTTGGCGCGGGCCGCGGCGCGCTCCGGCTCGGCGGCTTCGGCGCGGGAGACCTTGAACACCTCGCCATAGGTCTCGTTCATCGCCAGGAAGGCGGCGGCGAACCCGGCGGCGGACTGCCAGAAGCCCCGCCGGGACTGCCCCAGCTTCTTCGCCATGCCGTCGGAGAACGCGACCAGCCGGGCCTGGACCTCCTTCTGCTGCGCCGTCTGCGGCGTGGGCAGGTATTCCTCGGAGGAGACGATCTGCATCGGGATCGGCGTGGGCAGGGCGGCTTCCTCGGCGCCGGTCACCCGGGCCATGTCGTCGTCGCTCAGGAAACGCATGGTGTCCTCCTCCCTTCGGGGTCTGCTTGGCGCCAGAGTGGAACAGTCGCCGCCGCCGAGGCAAGGGGCTCGCCCCCTCGCGGCCTGCCTTGCACAATGCCGGCGCGTGGCTTGCACTGGCGCCGACATGTTCAAGCATCTGCTCACCCTGACGCTGCCCTTGCTGCTGGCCCTGGCCGGTGCCCGGGCGCAATCGCTGCCCGGCTTCCGCCCGGCCAGCACCCCGCTGCCGCTGGAAGCCACGCTGGACCTGTCCGGCGCCGCCGAACTGCTGCTGGTGGGGGAAAACCCCAACCCCACGCCGGTGGTGCTGGTGCTGCGGATCGACGACGCGCAATCCGCCAGCTACGCCACCCGGCATGAACTGGAACGCACGGTGCTGCCGGGGCCGTTCCGCATCCGCACCGCGCCCACCGCCTGGCGCACCCCGTCCGGGCGCTTCCTGAACCCCGCCGCGCTGCGCCGGGTCATCATCAACACCGGCTATGGCGCGCCGCAGGTGCGGGTAACGGCGCTGGAGGCGGTGCCGCCGCTGGCGTTTCCGCCCGGTGTCGCCGCGCTGCAATTCGGCCCGCTGGAGGCACCGGTCTTCCCCGGCTTCACCCGGGTGGCGCCGGATGACGCCCGCATCCGCAGCGGCGCCAGCCCGCGCGTGCCCATTCGCCGCAGCGGCGAACACCCGCTGATCGGCACCGGCCAGCGCGGGGTGGAACGCTTCGAGCAACCTTGGCCGAACGGGCGCTGGACCGTCTCCCTGTGGGTGGAGGACATCGGCGACTGGGAATACGTGCCGCACCCGGTGCAGCGCCGCATCCGGGTGAATGGCGAGACCATGCTGGAATACCTGCACACCCCGGAACGCTGGCTGCGCCAGGAATACCTGGCCGGCCGCGAGACCGAGGACGTGACCGACCCCTGGACCGCCTTCGCCGCCCGCCGCGGTGGCCTGCTGACGCGAGAGGTGACGGTGGCCGATGGCCGGCTGGTGGTGGAACTGGCCGGCAGCAATGTGGAAAGCACCTTCCTCGGTGCCATGCTGGTGGAACCGGCCGCGGGCAACCGCGCCGTGCTGGCGCAGGTGCAGGCGGCGCGGCGTGAACGGGTGCTGGAAGCCTGGCCGGTGGTGGGGCCGCGCCACGGCGTCGTGCCCGCCCGGCTGACGCTCGGCCTGCTGCCGGAAGGCCAGCCCGCCCAGGCGGATTGGCAGCCCGGCGCCACCAGCGCGCCGCCGCAGATCGCGCCGGGCACGCTCGGCTGGGTGGACGTGATGGCGCTGGCCCCCACCGCGGATGCCGCGCCGCAGGTGGAACTGACCCCGCCCAGCCGCGCCGGCCTGGCGCTGCCGGCCGAATTGCGCTGGGGCCATTGGCGCTACACCCGGCACAACCCCAGCGCCGGCCAACTGACCCTGGAAGCCGAGCAATTGCGCGGCGAAATGGACAAGCTGCGGCTGCAACCCGGCCTGCCGCGCCGGCTGAACATTCTGCTGCGGGTGCCGGAAGGCACGCCGTCGGGCCGCTACGAGGGCACCCTGCGGCTGCG
>CANBXZ010000002.1 GCA_947373495.1 Acetobacteraceae bacterium | reverse complement strand
CGTCCTGCCGGCCGGCGACGATACAACACCTGGCGGTTGCGCATCCGCTTCCTTCCCTTGCCGTCTTGCGGCGCTGGCAGACTGGCCTAGGATTGCGCGCAAGAACAGAGATCGGGACGTCCCTGAATGCGCCGGCTTCTTGCCGCCCTGCTGTGCTGCGCGCTGGCCCTGTTGCCGGCCTTGGCGCAAGCCTACCCGGAACGTCCCATCCGCTTCATCGTCGGCTTCGCCGCCGGCGGCACCAGCGATATCGTGGCGCGCCGCGTGGCGCTGGAACTCGCGGCGCTGCTGGGCCAGCCGGTGCCGGTGGAGAACCGCGTCGGCGCCGGCGGCAACGTGGCGTTCGAGGCCGCGGCGCGGGCGGAACCGGATGGCTACACCATCACCTTCGCCTCGCCCGCCTTCGTGGTGAATCCCTCGCTGTACGGCGACCGCATCCGCTGGCAGCAGGCCGACCTGGCGCCGATCATCCTGCTCGGCTTCACCCCCATCGCGGTGATCGTGCGGCCGGAATCCCCGGCCCGCAACCTGGCGGAGCTGGTGGCGCTGGCACGCTCCCAGCAGCGCCCGCTGCTGGCCGGCATTTCCGGCAGCGGCACCTCCTCCCACCTGGCCAACATCCTGCTGCAACGGGCGGCCGGGCTGCGGTTCGAGAATGTGTCCTACACCGGCGGCAGCGCGCCCTTCCTGGACCTGATGGCCGGCCGGCTGGACCTGATGACCTTTCCGGCGCCTGAGATGGTCTCCTACCTCGAAGCCGGACGCATCCGCATATTGGCGCTGACCGAACGCAGCGGCGCCGCGGCCTTCCGCGGCATTGCCACCGTCACCGAAGCCGGCCTGCCGGATGCGGCGATGAGCACCTGGTATGGCCTGTTGGCGCCGCGCCGCACCCCACCGGAAGCCCTGGCCCGGCTGCACGCCGCCGCCGCCGAGATGCTGGCACGCCCCGAATCCCGCGCCCGGCTGAACGAGCTGGGCATGGACCTGGCCGGCGGCTCGCCCGCCGACTTCGCCACCTTCCTCACCCGGGAAACCGCGCGCTGGCAGCGCGTGATCGCCGAAACCGGCACCCGGGTGGAATAGCCTTCACCGCCCTACAGGAGCATTTCCATGGCAGCCCCTCCGTCCGCCCGCCGCGAACGCATCAACCCGCATTTCCCCAAGCTGGTGGAGATGACGCACCAGTACGTCTATGGCGATGTGTGGGAGCGCAAGGAACTCTCCAAGCGTGAACGCAGCATCGTCACCATCGCCGCGCTGGTGGCGCTGGGCTGGGAAGACCAGTTGAAGAGCCATATCGGCCGCGGCCTGGGCAACGGGCTTTCGCGCGAGGAAGTGGCCGAGATCATCACCCACCTGTCGATGTATGCCGGCTGGCCAGCGGCGATGACCGCCAGCCATGTGGCCGTTGACGTGTTCGAAGAACAAGACGCCGCGAAGAAGGGCTGACCCCATGAAGATCGGTTTTATCGGCCTCGGCACCATGGGCGCCTTCATGGCGGCCAACCTGCAGAAGTCCCAGTACAAGCTGGTGGTTACCGACGTGCGCAAGGAAGCGGCGAAGGGCCACCTGGATAACGGCGCGGAATGGGCCGACAGCCCGAAGGCCATCGCCGAGCAATGCGACGTGGTGTTCACCAGCCTGCCCGGCCCGCCGGAAGTGGAAAGCGTGGTGTTCGGCGAGAACGGCATCCTGGCCGGCGCACATCCGGGCATGGCGTATTTCGACCTGTCCACCAACAGCCAGGCGCTGATGCGCCGGGTGAACGCCGCGCTGGCGGAAAAGGGCGCCTTCGGCTTCGACGCGCCGGTCTCCGGCGGCCCCAAGGGCGCTGAGAGCGGCAAGCTGGCCATCTGGGTCGGCGGCGACAAGGCGGTGTTCGACAAGTGCAAGAAGGTGCTGGACGCCATTGGTGACCAGGCCGCGTATATCGGGCCGATCGGCACCGCCACGGTGGCCAAGCTGGTGCACAACATGGCCGGCTACGCCATCCAGACCGCCATGGCCGAGGTGATGACCATGGGCGTGAAGGCGGGCATGGACCCGGTGGACCTGTGGGCCGCGATCCGCCAGGGCGCGCTGGGTCGCCGCCGCACCTTCGACCGCATTGCCGACCAGTTCCTGCCCGGCAAGTACGACCCGCCGGCCTTCGCGCTGAAGCTGGCGCACAAGGACGTGACGCTGGCGGTGCAGATGGGCCGCGAGCTGGGCGTGCCGATGCGCTTCTGCAACCTGACGCTGGAAGAGATGAACGAGGCGCGCAACCGCGGCTGGGACCATCGCGACAGCCGGGTGCCGATGCTGCTGCAGGCGGAACGCGCCGGCGTGACGATGGACGCCGACCCGGCGCGCATCCAGGCCATCCTCGACGCCGACAAGGGCTGACCCGGCATGGTGGGGAGCTTGTTGCAGCAGCCTGGTTCCATCGGCCCGCTACGGCTGAAGAACCGGCTGATCATGGCGCCGATGGGCACCAATTTCGGCTCCAGCGACGGGCTCTCCACCGAGCGTGACCGGCATTACTATGAGTTGCGCGCCAAGGGCGGCGTCGCCGCCATCGTGACCGAAGCGATGGCGGTTTCCGCCGGCGGCCGCGCCCACAACAACAGCATGTGGATCTACCACGACCGCTTCATCCCCGGCCTGGCCAAGCTGGTGGACAGCATCAAGCGGCATGACTGCCTGACGATCGGCCAGTTGAACCATCGCGGCGCGCTGCTGCGCCGCATGGTGCTGAACATGGAGCCGGTCGGACCCTCGCCCTGGCGCAACCCGAATACCGGCGACGAGGTACGCGCGCTCGACCGCGCCGAGATCGTCGAGATCCAGAAGGACTTCGTCAGTTCAGCGAAGCGGCTGTGGCAGGCGGGGTATGACGCGGCGGAGTTGCACGCGGCGAATGGCTACCTGTTCCACCAGTTCTTCACCCCGCGCATCAACCAGCGCACCGACAACTACGGCGGCAGCATCGAGAATCGCGCCCGGCTGCTGCTGGAAACCGTGCATCGGCTGAAGGACGCGCTGCCCGACTTCCCGCTCTGGGTCCGCATCAGCTGCACCGAATACTGCGCCGACGGCTACCCGATGGAAGACATGGTGGCCATCGCGCAGATGCTGGAAGCCGCGGGCGTTTCGGCGCTGGACCTCTCGGGCGGCACCAATGAAAGCCCGGAGCTGTCGCGCTTCTGCATCCAGCCGCCTTCCCTGCCGCGCCGCACGCTGGAAGAACACGCCCGCCCGATCAAGGCCGCGGTCGGCATTCCCACCATCATCGCCGGCCGCATCATCGCGCCCGAGGATGCCGAGGCCGTGCTGGCCAATGGCAGCGCCGACTACATCTCGCTCGGCCGCGCGCTGACCGCGGATGCGTATTGGCCGCGCAAGGCGTTCGGCGAGATACCCACGCCGATCCGTGCCTGCATTTCCTGCAATGTCTGCTTCGAGCGACTGACGCAGGAAAAGGATGTCGCCTGCGTCACCAACCCGATGCTGGGCACCGAATTCGAGGAACTGGAACTGGCCGAGCCGCAGCTTGGCCAGGTACGCACCACCAAGCCGCAGCGCGTGCTGGTACTGGGCGGTGGCGTGGCAGGGTTCGAGGCCGCGCGCATGGCCGCGGCGCACGGCCATACCGTGGCAGTGTGGGAAAAAGCCACGCGCCCGGGCGGCCAGGTGCATCTGGCCGTGGCCGCGCCGGACAAGGAGGAAGTGCGCCCGGTGTGGAGCTACCGCTTCGACCAGGCGCAGGCCCTGGGCGTCACGCTGCGCTGCGGCGTGGACGCCGATGCGGCGATGATCCGCGACTTCCGCCCCGACCATGTGGTGGTGGCCACCGGCGCGCGGCCGCGCCCGCTGGCGGTGCCGGGTGCCACGCCGGTGCAGGCCTGGGAGGTCATCGCCAACCCGGCGAGCGTGCCGCAGGGCGCGCGCGTGGCCATCATCGGCGGCGGCATCGTCGGCCTGGAAGTGGCGGATGTGCTGCTGGCGCGCGGCTGCCGCATGACCGTGCTGGAAATGGCGCCCACGCTGGCGCCGCAGATGGCGCGCAACAACCGCACCGACCTGTTGATCCGCCTGCGCGAAGCGGGCGTGGCCTTCCACACCAAGGTGCGCGTGCAGCAGCAGGCCGGCACCACGCTGACCTTCACCGTGGATGGCGCGGCGCACAGCCTGGAGGCGGACGTGCTGATCGCCGCCATCGGCGCGGTGCCGAACCGCGACGTGCTGCCCGCGGTGGAAGCCGCTGGCGCCCCCTACACGCTGGTAGGCGACGCCAACCTGCCCGGCGATTTTCTTTCTGTGCTGCGAGATGCGTCGATGACCGGGCTCGGCATCGGCCTGCCAAGCGAAAGGCTGTGACCATGGAATACGAAGTCTACGCACTGCGCTATGCCCGGCGCGACGCCAAGCGGGCCGAGCACTTCATCGGCGGCGACCCGCATGACGCGCCGATGCCGATGGACTATTTCGTCTGGGCCATCGTCGCGCCGGGCGGCAAGGCGTGGATCGTCGATACCGGCTTCACCGCCGAGGTGGCGAAGAAGCGCAAGCGCGAATACCTGCGCTGCCCGATCGAGAGCCTGCCGCTGCTGGGCATCAACCCGGATGAGGTGGAGGATGTCATCATCTCCCACCTGCACTACGACCATGTCGGCAGCTTCCATAAATTCGCCAAGGCCCGCTTCCACCTGCAGGAAGCCGAGATGAACTACGCCACCGGCCGCTACATGAAGTACGAAAAGCTGCGCCACAGCTTCGAGATCGAAGACGTGACCGGGATCGTGCGGATGAACTTCGCCGAGCGCGTGGTGTTCCACGATGGCGATGCCGAGATCGCACCCGGCATCAAGCTACACTTCTGCGGCGGCCACAGCGCCGGGCTGCAATGCGTCACGGTGAATACCGCGCGCGGCACCGTGGTGCTGGCCACCGACGTCACGCATTTCTACGAGAATGCCGCGACGATGCGGCCCTTCACCACCGCCTTCCACATCGGCTGCATGCTGGAAGGCTTCGACAAGCTACGGCAACTCTCGCCCAGCCCGAAGCACATGGTACCCGGCCACGACCCCGAGGTCATGCAGCGCTACCCGGCGGTACCCGGCCTGGAAGGCATCGCCGTGGCGCTGCACCTGGAGCCCAGCAAGTGAAGCGCCGCACGCTGCTGCTCAGCACACTGGCCACGCCGGCGCTGGCGCAATCCTTCCCGACGCGCAGCATCAAGATCGTGGTGCCCTTCCCACCAGGCGGCGCGGCGGACATCACCGCGCGCCTGCTGGGCGAACAGATGGCACCGCTGCTCGGCCAGGCCGTGGTGATCGAGAATCGTCCCGGCGCCGGCGGCAACATCGCCGCCGAGGCCGTGGCGCGTGCCACGCCGGATGGCCACACCGTCTTCCTCGGCGGCGCGACGATCTTCTGCGCCAACAAGTACCTGTACCGCGGCGTCATGCCGTTCGACACCATGCGGGACTTCGCGCACATCTCCCGCGTTTCGGTCGGCACCACGCTGCTGGTCACGCGGGCAGACCGGCCATGGCAGAACTTCGCGCAGTTCATCGCCGCGGCGAAGCAAGCGCCGGGGCGGATCAGCGCGGGCAATTCGGGCTGGGGCACCATCAGCAACCTGTCCATCGCCAAGCTGGGCAAGGTGGCCGGCGTGGAGATCAGCCAGATCCCCTATCGCGGCCTGGCGCCTTCGTTGAACGACTGCCTGGCCGGCAATGTGGACCTGATCTTCGACGGCATGCCGGCCATTGTGCCGCATGTGCGCGAGGGCCGGCTGCGCGCCCTGGCAGTGGGCAGCCAACGCCGCGTGGACTACGTGCCCGGGATCGAGAACGTGCCTGGCATGGCCGAACTGGCACCGGGTTCCGACATGGACATGGAGTTCTGGTACTGCATCTCGGCCACGGCCGGCTCTCCGCCGGAAGCGGTGGCCAGGCTGCACCAGGCGGTGTACGGCGCGGCGCGCACGGCGACCTATCGTGACAAGCTGCTGCCGTTGGGCTTCAGCGCCATCACCGATGAGAGCCCCGCCGCCCTCACCGATTTCATCCGCCGCCAGGACGCGGTGTGGAAAGACCTGGTGGAAGTCTCCGGCATCAAACTCGATTGATGCCGGAGCGGCGGCTCAACGCAGCGCGGCGTTGAGCTTTTCCAGCGCCGCGGCGCCGGGCACCAGCACATCGTCATTCAGCTGGTTCAACGGCGTCGCCACCGTGCCGAGGCTGGCGTGCAGGTCCTCGGGGTCCGGGTCCACGAACAGCAGGCCGGTGACGATCTCGCCCATCGCCTTGTGGCGGGCCAGGTAGTTCATCGCCGCCACGCGGTCGGTCGGGTCGTAATCCTCGTGCAGCTTGCGCAGGCGCAGCACAGAACCATCGTGCTGGGCCACTTCCGTCACCTCGCCCGGGGCGTATTCGGCGGTGATCGGCGCACGGCCAAGGATGACGTCCAGCTTGTTCACCGACTCATTGTGCTCACGCACGTAGTCGTAGCTTTTCGTCGAACCCTCATGGTTGTTGAAGGCAACGCAGGGGCTGATGCAGTCGATCAGCGCCACGCCCTGATGGCTCAGCGCGCCCATGATCAGCGGCACCAGCTGCGTCTTGTCACCCGAGAAGCTGCGGCCGACATAGGTGGCGCCCAGTTGCAGCGCCATCGCCACCAGGTCGATCGGCTCATCGGTGTTGATGGCGCCCTTCTTGGCCTTGCTGCCCTTGTCCGACGTCGCGCTGAACTGGCCCTTGGTGAGGCCATACACGCCGTTGTTCTCGACGATGTAGGTCATGTTAACGCCGCGCCGCATCAGGTGCGCGAACTGGCCGATGCCGATGCTGGCGCTGTCGCCATCCCCGGAAACGCCGAGGTAGATCAGCTCCCGGTTCGCCAGGTTGGCGCCGGTCAGCACACTGGGCATGCGGCCATGCACCGAGTTGAAGCCGTGCGAGGCGCTGAGGAAATAATCCGGCGTCTTCGACGAACAGCCGATACCGGACACCTTGGCCACGCGATGCGGCTCGATGCCCAGTTCCCAGACCGACTGGATGATGCTGGCGCTGATGCTGTCGTGCCCGCAACCGGCGCACAGCGTGCTGATGGAGCCTTCATAGTCGCGCCGAGTGAAGCCGAGCTTGTTCTTCGGCAGGCCGGGGTGCTTGAGGGCAGGCTTCAGGTAGCTCATGGGGTGGCCTTCCGCAGCGGGACAACTTCGACGGAACTGGCCTTGCGGCCAATGGCTTCGCGGATGAACCGCGCGGTGATCGGCGTGCCGTCGAAATGCAGCACCGCCACCAGCTTGGCCGGGTCGGTGTTGCATTCGTTCATCAGCAGCGTGCGCAGCTGCGCGTCGCGGTTCTGCTCCACGACGAACACCGTGTCGTGTTCATCGATGAAACGCTGGATGTCGTTGTGGAACGGGAAGGCGCGCACCCGCATGGCGTCCAACTGGACGCCATCGGCCTGCAAGGCCACCAGGGCTTCCTGCATCGCGGCCGAGGAGCTGCCATAGTAGATCACGCCATAGGGCGTGGTGCGACTGGCCTTCTTCTCCACCGGGTGCGGCACGTATTCCTTCGCGGTTTCGAACTTCCGCAGCAGGCGTTCCATGTTGTCCACGTACACCGCGCCGCTTTCGCTGTACTTGGCGTAGCGGTCGCGGCTGGTGCCGCGGGTGAAGAAGGCGCCCTTGCTCGGGTGCGTACCGGGATAGGTGCGGAACGGCACGCCATCGCCATCCACATCCAGGTAGCGGCCGAACTCGCGGCCGGCTTCCAGCATTTCCGCGGTCATCACCTTGCCGCGGTCCATGCGCTTGCTGTCGTCCCAGGCAAAGGGTTCGCACAGCCAGTCATTCATGCCGATATCAAGGTCGAGCAGCACGAAGACCGTGCTCTGGAAGCGGTCGGCGATATCGAAGGCGGCGGCGCCGAACTCGAAGCACTCGCGCGGGTCTTCGGGGAACAGCACCAGGTGCTTGGTGTCGCCGTGGCTGGCATAGGCGGCGCTGATCACGTCGCTCTGCTGGGTACGCGTCGGCATGCCGGTGGAAGGCCCGGCGCGCTGCACGTCGAAGATCACCGCCGGCACTTCGGCGAAGTAGCTGAGGCCGACGAACTCCTGCATCAACGAAATGCCGGGGCCGGAGGTTGCGGTGAAGGCACGGGCGCCGTTCCAGCCGGCACCGATGACGATGCCGATGCTGGCCAACTCGTCTTCCGCCTGCACGATGGCGTAGTTCTTGGTGCCATCCTTGTTGGTACGGAAGCGCTTGGCGTATTTCTCGAAGCCTTCCGCCAGGCTGGTGCTGGGCGTGATGGGATACCAGGCGCAGACCGTGGCACCGCCATACACCGCGCCCAGGCCAGCCGCGGCATTGCCTTCGATGTAGATGCGGTTGCCGACCTTGTCGGCCTTTTCCAGCTTCAGGCCGATCGGCGGCAGGTTGGTCGCCGCCCAGTTGCGCCCCATGTGGAACGCCTCCTGGTTCGACTTCGCCAGCTTTTCCTTGCCCTTGTACTGCTCGGCCAGCAACTGCTCGATCACCGCCGGGTCGATGCTCAGCAACGCCGACAGCGCCCCGAGATAGATGATGTTCTTGAACAGCTGGCGTTCGCGCGCCACCGAATAGGCCGCGTTCACCAACTCCGTCAGCGGCACGCCGATGACGGTGATGTCGTCGCGGAACTTCGACTTCGGCATCGGCTTGGTCGAATCGTAGAACAGGTAGCCGCCGACATCGATCTCGGCGACATCGCGGTCCCAGGTCTGCGGGTTCATCGCCACCATCATGTCGACGCCACCGCGCCGGCCGAGGTGACCTTCCCCGCTGACCCGCACCTCGAACCAGGTCGGCAGGCCCTGGATGTTGCTGGGGAAGATGTTGCGCGAGGCAATGGGAATGCCCATGCGCAGGATGGATTTCGCGAACAGCTGGTTGGCGGATGCCGAACCCGAGCCGTTGACGTTGGCGAACTTGACGACGAAGTCGTTCGTCGCGCTCAGCGGCTGAGGCATGCTTGCGCCCCGTTCGTGGTCTTGGCGGTTTCGAGGAAGAATTTCTGCATGTCCCAGGCCCCTGTCGGGCAACGCTCGGCGCACAGCCCGCAATGCAGGCAGACGTCTTCGTCCTTCACCATCACCCGGCCCGTCTTCAGCCCATCGGCCACGTACAGGGCCTGGTGCTTGTTGATCGCCGGTGCCTTCAATGCCGTGCGCAGCGCATCCTCTTCCTCATTCGGGGTGAAGGTGATGCTGTCGGTCGGGCAGATGTCGACGCAGCCGTCGCATTCGATGCACAGGTTGGCGGCGAACACCGTCTGCACGTCGCAGTTCAGGCAGCGCTGCGCTTCCTTGAACGCCAGCTCGCGGTCGTAGCCAAGCTCAACCTCGGCCTTGATGCTGCGCAGGCTTTCGCTCGGGTCGGCATGCGGCACCTTGAAGCGCAGGTCGATCGAGACGTCGTTGTCGTAGCTCCATTCATGGATACCCATTTTCTGGGAAGCCATCTTCACCAGCGGGTCGGGGCGCTCCGTCACGTCCTGGCCCTGGCAGAACTTGTCGATGCTCACCGCGGCTTCGTGGCCATGCGCCACCGCCCAGATGATGTTCTTCGGGCCGAAGGCGGCGTCACCGCCGAAGAACACGTTCGGCACCGTGCTCTGCAGCGTGGTCTCGTTCAGCTTGGGCAGGCCCCAGCGGTCGAATTCCAGGCCGATGTCGCGCTCGATCCAGGGGAAGGCGTTTTCCTGGCCGATCGCCACCAGCACGTCGTCGCATTCGATGGTGACATCCGGCTCGCCGCTCGGCACCAGCTTGCGCCGGCCTTTGTCGTCGTATTCCGCCTTCACCTTCTCGAACACCATGCCGGTCAGCCGGCCCGCGGTGTGCAGCACCTGCTTCGGCACCAGGAAGTTCAGGATCGGGATGCCTTCATGCATCGCGTCCTCCTTCTCCCACGGGCTCGCCTTCATTTCCTCGAAGCCGGAACGCACCACCACGCTGACCTGCTCGCCACCCAGGCGGCGGGCGCTGCGGCAGCAATCCATCGCGGTGTTGCCGCCACCCAGCACGATGACGCGCTTGCCGATGCTGGTGGTGTGTTCGAAGGAAACGCTGGCCAACCAGTCGATGCCCAGGTGGATATTGGCCGCGGCCTCCTGGGCGCCCGGCACATCCAGCTCGCGCCCGCGCGGGGCGCCGCAGCCCACGAACACCGCGTCATACCCCTCGGCCAGCAGGCCCTTCAGGCTGTCGATGCGGGTGTTGTAGTGCGTGGTCACGCCGCCGCGGTTGGTGATGTAGCCGACTTCCTCGTCGATCACGCTTTCCGGCAGGCGGAAGCGCGGAATCTGGCTCCACATGAAGCCGCCGCCCTTGGCCTCGGCGTCGAACACATGCACGTCGTAGCCCAGCGGCGCCAGGTCGCGCGCCACGGTCAGGCTGGACGGCCCGGCGCCAATCAGCGCCACGCGCTTGCCGTTCTTCTGTGCCGGAATCGGCGTCAGCCGCGCCAGCACGTCGTCCTTGTTGTCGGCGGCCACGCGCTTGAGCCGGCAGATCGCCACCGGCTCATCCTCCACCCGCCCGCGCCGGCAGGCCGGCTCGCAGGGGCGGTCGCAGGTGCGGCCGAGGATGCCCGGGAAGACGTTGGATTCCCAGTTCACCATATAGGCGTCGGTGTAGCGCCCGGCAGAGATCAGCCGGATGTATTCAGGTACCGGCGTATGCGCCGGGCAGGCCCACTGGCAGTCCACCACCTTGTGGAAGTAGGAGGGCGAGCTGAGATCGGTCGGCTTCAAGAGGCTCCCTCCGGGTGAGGCCGCACTTTGAAGCGGCCTGCATTGGTTAGGCTGTGGACGTGGCTCGGCGCACGCGGCTCCGCGTTGCGCAGATTGCCGCAACCCGGGCCGCGCTGCAACGCGCCCTGATTCATGCTGCGATGCAGCAGAATCAGCTGAGGCTGCCGGGGTGGTCCCGCCATACGCTGGGCTTCAAATGCAGGTGGGTTTCCGCCGGATAATGCGCCCGCCAATGCGCCGCCAACTCGGCGTTGGTCGGGTTCCACAGGCCGGGGTGTTCCTGCATCAGCTGACAGAATTGTTCCAGCATCGCCAGGCGGCTGCACCAGCCGACATGCTGCGGATGCAGCGTCATGTGGAATTGCCGGCCGCGACGGTACTGGGCACGGAACTCGGCCGCCCAGTTGCGGAACATCATGTCCGGGTGTTCCAGCCCGGTGCCTTCCAGCGGGAACATGCAGAACCACTGGTCATCGTAATGGTAGTAGTACGGCATGGTCAGCAGGGACTGGCGCTGGTCGAAGTCCGTCACCCAGTAATGCGGGATGTCATCGGCCAGGCCATTGCCCAGGTAGCTGAAGCCGGCCTCGCGCAGCAGGTCCACGGTGTTGGGGCCGATGGTGCCCACGGCGAAGTCGTCGCGCTGGCGCGGCAGGCAGTACCAGCCTTCCGGGCGCTTGCCGGTCACCTCGGTCAGCACCGCCACGGCGCGGTCCATCCGCGCCTTTTCCTCGGCGCGGGACATCCCGGAGGTGTCCTCGTGCTTCAGCCCCTCGGCGGCAATCTCATGCCCCGCGGCCTGGATGGCGCGAATCCGCTCCGGCATGATGGCGGCAATGGCCGCCGGCACGGCGAAGGTGGCGCGCAGGCCATACTGCTTCAGCGTCGCCAGCAGCAGGTCCAGCCCCTCATGCAGGCCGAAATAGGCCCAGGAGACCTTGAGGTCCGCGGACGTGATGCCGGCCGGGCCGCTGGCCTGGGACAGGTCCACGGTGATGCTGACGCAGCACTGCCTGCCGCCCGGCCAGCGCAGCGCGCTGTCGGCCAGGCTGGTTTCGTCGGAGATGGTGTAATTCTGCTTCCACGGCATGGCGGCGTTCCCTTACCGGCCGGCCAGCGGCGGGCGCGTGGTGGTGACGTGGCGGGCCACATCGGCACAGGTCGGCAGCCACACGCCGGGCATGGCCTGCATGCGGTGCACCAGGCGTTCCAGCATGTCGATGCGTTGCGCCCGGCCGCTGACGAAGGGGTGCAGGCACACGTTCAGGTAGCCACCCGCCCGGTACTGCTGCAGGAAGCCCTGCCACCAGATCTCCTCCACCCGGTCGGTGTCGCTGAAGCGGTTGGCCATCAGCTCCGAGCCCTGCCAGTTGGCGGAATAGAACATCGCGTCGTCGATGGCGTAGTGGAAGGGCAGGTTCAGCACCGCATTGCCGGCGCCGTCATGGGTATAATGCGGCCCATGCGCGGCCGAGCCGTGCGAGTTGTACAGGTAGCCTTCCCGCGCCAGCAGCCGGTTGGAATGCCGGCTGCGGCTGCCGACGCAGCGGTGGTTCAGCGTGTCGCGGAACGCGGCGATGGTCTTCATGAAGTGGTCGTCCTCCATGGCCGGGTCCTTCGGCACATGGTGTTCCCACATGTGGTCGGCGATCTCGTGGCCCTGCTCCAGCACGTGGCGCAGCGCGTCGGGGTAAAGTTCGCAAATCCGGCCCACGGTGAAGATGGTGGCCTTCACCCCCAGCCGGCTGAACAGTTCCACCGCGCGCCAAATGCCCACGCGGCCGCCGAATTCGCCCTTGGCCAACTGCATCGGCGGCTCATTCTTCAGCCGGCGCAGCAGCATGGCGTCGAAGTCCAGCGTGAAGTTCACCGCCACCCGCACGCCTGCCGGCCAGGCCAGGTCAGGAATCGTCTCGTAATGGGCGGCGGTGTGCTGCGCGGCGTGGCGCAGTTCAGCCAGTTCGGCATCCAGCGCTGCGGGGTCCATGGCCGGTCTCCTCAATCCCTGGCTGGATGATGCCGCAACCCGGACGCGCCGCAACCCCCTGGACCTGCGGCCGGTGTCGGGGCAAGGGTGCCGGCGAAACCACCGGATGCCGCCCGCCATGGACCACCCCCTGCCCGCCGATATTCCCGCCGGCTTCGTGCCCGCCACCCATGGCGGCCCCTATGCCGTCACGCTCGGGCCGTTCTGGTCGCATCGCGCGGCGGACTACACCGCGCTGGGCATTCGGGTGGAACACCGCCACATCAACAGCATGGGCGCGGCGCATGGCGGCTTCGTCGCCACGCTGGCCGACCTGGGCCTGGTGCATGCGGTTTCGGTGGCGCGGGAGAAGGCCGGACTGGAACGCGCCCGCCTGGCCACGGTGAGCATGACGGTGGACTATATCGGCCCGCCGATGGAAGGCTGCTGGCTGGAAATGCAGGCCAAGGTGACCCGCATGGGCCGCAACCTGTGCTTCACCGAAGGCAGCATGCTGGCCGATGGCAAGCATGTGGCCCGGGCCAGCGCGGTCTTCGCCATGCAGGTGAAGCGCTAGGGCAAATGCCGGCAGGGCTGCGTCACCGGACGGCAGGATCTGCGCGCTTGAACAACCAGCCAGTGCCCTGCCCGCGAAGCAACGTGAGCGGGAAATGCCCTCGCCTGCGTGTAGGGGACTGCTTCATCGCTCCGGCGCTTCCGCCTGCACGGATCAGGCCCTGGCATCAGCCGGTGGGACCACGCGGCCAATCAACAAGCCACAGCCTGGCCGGCGCCGCTGGCGGCGGCGATCACGGTCCAGGAGCAAGCGGGCGTTAACCCTCAACCGGGATACTGCGGCAACCCCAGCATTCCCGGTTCAGCATGGCAGACAACGGCAGCAATTCCCCCATCCGCAACTTCCTGCCGCGCCCACGGCCGGCGGTGGTGCTGACGGTGGACGACGTCTTTCCCGGCCGCCGCAACGCCCCGTTCGAAGCCGGCGGCGACCTGGAAAAGGGCGCGCTGGGCCGGCTGCTCTGGCTGCTGACGCGCCACCCACGGCTGCGCATGACGCTGTTCGTCACCCCCGACTGGCGCGAGGTAACGCCGGTGCCGACCAGCCCGCTGCGGCACATTCCCTGGCTGCGGGACCGCTGCTACCTGGCGCCGATCCTGCCCAAGGGCAGCATGGACCTGCGCCGGCACAGCAGCTTCGTCAGCTTTCTCAACGCCCTGCCCCGCACCGAGATCGGCCTGCACGGGTTGCATCACATCCACCCCGGCCGACGCATCGCGGTGGAGTTCCAGCAGCAGGATGTCGCCACCTGCACCGCGATGATGCGCGAGGCGATCACCATCTTCGAGGATGCCGGCCTGGTGTTTTCGCGCGGCCTGCAACCACCGGGCTGGAACCTGCCCCCGGCGCTGCGGGCCGCCTGCGCCGCGCTTGGGGTGGAATGGGTCACCTCGGGCCGCGACCTGCGTACCCGGGTTGCTGGCGATGCCATTACCGCCGAGGGCTTCGGCCTGCAGGGCAGCAGCCTGGTCTTTCCGCAGCGCACCGCGGAAGGGCTGCTGCACTTCCCCACCAACTTCCAGGCCACCTCCCCGGCCGAACGCGCCTTCGAGATCCTGGACGCCGGTGGCATCCTCTCGGTCAAGGCGCACATCACCAAGCAGGTGCCCGGCCACACCCATTTCGACGGGGTGGATCGGCTCTACATGAACTACCTGGACCGGCTGTTCCACGACATCGAGGACCGCTACGGCGACGATGTGGCCTGGACCACGATGGGAGAGATTGCCGCGGGGCTGCGTGGCCAGGCCGGCTTCGCCACCCCGCGTGCCAGGCCGCCAGCCGTGGCGCCGCCGCTGGAGGAAGCCGCCATCGAGCAAGCGCCGGCCACGACTGCGCCCGCCGCACCGCGCCGGGCCGCGGCGGCCTGAAGCGCGCCGCCCTGAAATGCGCCGCCGGGCGGCGGTGGCTTCAGCCCTGCTCAACCTTGCGCTTTTCCAGCACCGCATTGGCCAGGGCGCGCAGGGCCTGGGGAACACCCTCGCGGCTGGCGCCGGAAATCAGCATCACCGGCTTGCCACAGGCGCGTTCCAGCGCCTTCACCCGGCTGGCCTTGCCCTGCGGGGTCATCGCGTCCAGCTTGTTCAGCGCCACGATTTCCGGCTTTTCCGCCAGGCCGTTGCCGTAGCCGATCAGTTCCTCGCGCACCGTCTGGTAGGCACCGGCCGGGTCGGGCTGGGTGCCGTCGATCAGGTGCAGCAGCACCGCGCAGCGTTCGATATGGCCGAGGAACCGGTCGCCCAGGCCAGCGCCTTCATGCGCGCCCTCGATCAGGCCGGGAATATCGGCCAGCACGAACTCTTCGGTGGCGTTCAGCCGCACCACGCCCAGTTGCGGGTGCAGCGTGGTGAAGGGGTAGTCGGCGATCTTCGGCCGCGCCGCGCTGGCCGCCGCCAGGAAGGTGGACTTGCCGGCATTGGGCAGCCCCACCAGGCCGGCATCGGCGATCAGCTTCAGCCGCAGCCACAGCCACTTTTCCTCACCGGGGTAACCCGGGTCGGCGCGACGGGGGGAGCGGTTGGTGCTGGTCTTGAAATGGGCATTGCCATGGCCGCCATCGCCGCCGGTGGCGATGACCACCCGCTTGCCCACCGCATCCAGGTCAGCCAGCAGGGTTTCCTTGTCGTCGTCGAAGATCTGCGTGCCGGCGGGCACCTTCAGCACCACGTCGTCGCTGCCGGCGCCGGTCCGGTCCTGGCCGGCACCGTTGCCGCCCTTGCGGGCCTTGAAGTGCTGGGAATAGCGATAGTCGATGAGCGTGTTCAGCCCATCCACCGCCTCGACGACGATATCACCGCCCTTGCCGCCATTGCCGCCATCCGGGCCGCCATATTCGATGAAACGCTCCCGCCGGAAGGCGATGACGCCATCACCGCCATCACCAGCCTTTACCCAGACCTTGGCTTCGTCGAGAAATTTCATGGGAGTGGGACCCTGAGGGCTGGCCCGGCGCAGGCAAATGCCCGGCGGGGGGCGAACGCCCGAAACATAGCATGCAAACAAAAACGGGGGCCATGAGGCCCCCGCTGTACCGCACCAGGAAAGGTGCAGATTATTCGGCGGCCTGGGCCACCGGCACGACGGAGACGTGCACGCGGCCTTCGGCCTTGCGCTGGAACTTCACCACGCCGTCGGCCATGGCGTGCAGCGAATGGGTACGCCCCACGCTGACATTGGCGCCGGCCATCATCTTCGTGCCGCGCTGGGTCACGATGATGTTGCCCGCGCGAACCACCTGGCCGCCGAACAGCTTCACGCCCAGGCGCTTGCCGGCGCTATCGCGCCCGTTGCGGGACGAACCGCCTGCCTTTTTGTGTGCCATGGATCAGTTCCTCCTCAGGCCGCCGCGATTTCGGCGATGCGCAGCACGGTCATGTGCTGGCGGTGGCCCTGCTTGCGCCGGCTGTTCTTGCGGCGGCGCTTCTTCAGGATAATCACCTTGTCGCCCCGGGTCTGTTCCAGGACGGTGGCAACCACACGAGCGCCGGCCACGGTGGGCGAGCCCAGCGTCAGGTTGCCATCCGTGCCAATGGCCAACACCTCATTGAAGGTGATGGTCCCGCCGGCTTCGGCTTCCAGCTTTTCCACCGTCACCACGGCGTTCGGGGTCACTCGGTACTGCTTTCCGCCGGTGCGGATCACTGCGAAGGTCATCGTGCGGTCCCGACTGGTCGCGCCAGAGTTAGGTGCCAGGACGACAGCCGCCCCAGGCGTTGTTTGATTGATCGGCCGCGAACGACCGCCGGCAGCGCAGAGGCGCTTCCGGGAGGGGCGGCTTATAGCCAGGGGTTGGCGGTGGAGTCAACGGCGAGACGCGGCCTAACCCGGCGATCCGCCAAAGATTGCCGTCCCCTTGCATGGAGAGCGTTGCACAAGCCGACAGCCGACCCTATACCGCGCTCCGGCCCCGCCGCGGAGAGGTGGCAGAGTGGTCGATCGCGTCGGTCTCGAAAACCGAAGTAGGTGCAAGCCTACCGTGGGTTCGAATCCCACCCTCTCCGCCACATATGTAGTCCTGCCAACTCATGTGGCTGGACATTCCAGGCCCGCCGCCAGGTCCTTTCCCGCATCCTGCCCACGAGCCGGGAAAGCCCGCGGAACGCCTGCACCTTGGGCGCGGCCGTGGCGCGACAGCCTCGGGCCCCGTTCCCCGATGGCCCTTCGCCCTTGCGATACCGTCGCAACACCCCGTCCAGGGTGTCCTTTCCGGCCGTCCGGCTGCATCCTCCCGCAGGAATACGGGCGGGCGCCGCGGTCGCCGCGGCACCCGTCCAGCACGGAGAACGCCGCATGACGAAGGTGCAGGGGCTGTCGCGGCGGCAAGGATCCGGTCGATGAGCGTTGAACGCATGCGGCGGTCATTGCCCGCCTGGCTGTCGTGCAGGTTCGGGCTGCTGCCGCCTCGAACCGGCGGAACCGTGGCGCCCCGGCCACCAGCACCTGCTGACCCAGCCGATTTCACCGGCCCGAAGCGCTATGTGCCGGCGGCGGGCCAGGACTTCGCCGCCTTGCGTTCCGCAGCCGAGCGGTATCCGCAGGCCCTGGCCGACAGCGAGGGCTTCGGCTGGATGCGTCGCAAGCCGTATGACCCGACCGAGGGGCATCCGCATTTCTTCCACGGCATGTACGCGATCCTCAACGCCGTCCAGGCCATGCGGCTTCCACCGGGCGCGCTGGTCATGGATGTCGGCTCCGGCCCGGGATGGGTGACACAGATCCTGGTGGGCCTCGGCTATCGCGTGGTGGCGCTCGACCCGAGCGAGGTGATGAACGACCTGGCGCGGCGGCGGCTGCAGGGGTTCGAGGCCATGAGCGGGGTGGCGACGGATACGGCCACCTGCATCACCGCCACGTTCGAGGAAGCCGACCTGACGGCGTATCTTGCCCAGGTGGATGCCGTGATGTTCCACGAGGCCCTGCACCATGTCATCGACGAGCGCGCCGCCATGGGCAAGGTGTTCGCGCTGCTGAAGCCGGGCGGCTGTCTTTCGGTCAGCGGCGAAGGCAGTTGGACCCCGGGCGATGGGCAACTGGAGCGCGGCCTGGACGCCGAGATGGCCCGCTACGGCACGCTGGAGAGCCCCTTCACGCGGCCTTATCTGCGGCACGTACTGCAAGCTGCCGGCTTTGAGGATATCCAGTTTCATCTTGGGGTGAACGGGATGTTCGCGGAGGCACAGGCGCATATGGAACTGCATCAGGTGGCCAGCACGCCGGCCAGCGCGGCCCATGTGCTGCTGGCGCGGCGCCCCATGGCGGGAGGCCTGCGGCCGGCGGCGGCAGACCCCGGGCAGACCGCGGCCGAGATGACCATTGTTGCGGCCGCCTGGGACCAGGGCGGGCTTGTGGTACGGGTTCGGCTGCGCAACAGCGGCCGCACGCTGTGGCCCGCGCATGTGCCGCCCTTGCGCCAAGGTGTCACCCTGGCGCTGACCCGGCACGCCACCGCGACCGACCAGGCGGAGGCTGCCAATCGGTGCCCGCTCCCCCACGCGGTACCGCCGGGTGGCGAGGCGGTGCTGGACTGGCGGTTCGAGGCCCAGGCGCTGGAGGGAGGAGCATGCTATCTGCGGCTGGTCGCGGAACAGGCCTTCTGGTTTCAGGGCGCCCAGCGTGTGCGTGCATGAGCATGTCCCGAGCGATGCGCAGTCCTGCCGGCCATCCGCGGCGCATCGCCGCATGACGTTTGTCAGCTACGCGCAGAATTTCGAGGATGTGATCCTGCGCCGGGTGTTCGCCGACATCCGCCACGGCACCTATGTCGATGCCGGTGCCTGGGACCCGGTCGCCGAATCCGTCACCAAGGCCTTCTACGATCTGGGGTGGCAGGGCATCAACATCGAGCCGAGCCCGGTCTTCGCGCGCCTGGCGCAGGCCCGGCCGCGCGACATCAACCTGAACCTGGCCCTCGGGGCGGCACGCGGCCAGCAGGTGCTGCGGGTGTATCGCGACGCGGCCCAGGTGCTGCAGGCCAGCACGCTGATGCATGAGCACGTGCCCCGCATCCCCAACCAGGCGGAATTGCGCGCCGCCGACATCGAGGTGGAGGTGCTGCCGCTGGCCGAGGTATTGGACGCGCATCTGCCCGGCCGACACATCCATTTCCTGAAGATCGACGTCGAGGGGGCCGAGGAGGCTGTGATTCGCGGCGCCGACTGGCGGCGCCATCGCCCTGAAGTCGTGCTGATCGAGGCGACCAGGCCGCAGAGCACCGAACGCAGCGATGGCCCCTGGCATGCGCTGATGCTGGCGGCCGGCTACCGGCCGGTTCTGTTCGACGGGCTGAACGCCTGGTTCCTGCGGGAGGAAAGCAGCGACCGTGCGGCCAGCTTCGCCACCCCGCCCAACGTGTTCGACAACTTCCGCCGGCACGACGCCGAGGCCGAGCGGCGTATCGCCGCCGCCGAGGCCCTGGCGCGATCGCTGGAGGCACGGCTGGGCGCTTCCCGCGCGCCGCCGCCAACCCTGGCCCAGCGGTTCCTGTCCGCCCCCGGCCATGTGCTGGGCCGGCTGCAGCGCGGCCGGGCCGTGCGCGAGGCGGCGCCGGACCCCACGCCACCGATCGCGCCGGAGAGCTTCGTGCGGGCGCTGTACCTCGCCTGCCTTGGGCGTGAGCCGGAGCCGGAGGGGATGGCCGGCTGGCTGGCGCATCTGCATGCCCCCGACGGGGCGCTGCGGGTGGCCCTGGACATCCTGGCCAGCCCGGAAGCCCGCGGCCATCTCGGCGCGGCGCCGGCGCCGGTGCAGGCAGACCCGGCCTTGGTGCGGCAGGCATTGCTGCGGCTGGGCCGCCGGCCGCGCATCGTCGATATCGGCGCGCAGATGCTGGCCTCCGAGGCGCATGTCTATGATGCGCTGGCCCAACTGACGCCGCTCGACATCATCGGCTTCGACCCGCTGGAACGGCGCATCGCCGAACGCCGGGCCGCGGAGGCGCAGGACGGCCTGACCCTGCTGCCCTACGCGATCGCCGATGGCGGGCGGCACGTGCTGCATATCAACAACGACGACGCCACCTCCTCGCTCTTTCCGCTGAACCTGGCGCACAATGCCGCCTTCAATCATCTGCAGACCCTGCGGACCCTGCGCACCGAGACAGTGCAGACACACCGGCTGGACGATGTCGTGCCGGCGGCCGCGGTTGATTTCCTGAAGCTCGATATCCAAGGCAGCGAGGCGATGGCGCTGCGGAATGGCGGCGCCACGCTGGCCCGCACCGCGGTGGTGCATTGCGAGGTCGCGTTCGCGCCGATCTATGTCGGCCAGCCGCTGTTTCCTGCAATCCACGACCTGCTTGCAGGCCAGGGTTTCGACTTGGTCGACCTGCTGCACCCGGCGCGATACCACTACCCCGCCACGGGCGATGCTCCGGCCGCCGACCGGCTGCTGTGGGCCGAGGCGGTGTTCTTTCGTCGTGCCGCGGATACCGCTACCCGCGCCGCGCAGGCCCTGGTCGCCGCGGTGATCTATCGCAAGCCCAGCCTGGCGCGGCACCTGCTCGGCCCGGCCGCCGCCTGATCATCCGGGCGGCCCGGAAGCGGCCGCCGGCGCCCAGCGTAGCGGCCACGGCGCGACCATCACCTGGTCGAACAGCTGTGCCGCGCTCTCGTCCCAGTTGAGGATGCGCCTGGCCTGGGAGCCCGGCAGTGTCCCCGCCCGGCCCGCCAGGAAAAAATCGCCGATCGCGGCGGCGAGCGAGGCGGCATCCTCGCCCGCGAACCAACAGGCCTGCCCTGCGGTGACTTCGCGAAACACCGGGATATCGCGGGCGAGGATCGGCTTGCCGATGCGTGCGGCTTCCACCAGCGGCAGGCCGAAGCCTTCGCCCAGGGAAGCAGCGAGCAGGCCGGTCGATGCCTGGTACAGCGCCGCCAGGTCGCTGTCGCTGGGATGGCGGAGCCAGTGCAGGCGCCGCCCGGCCTCCGGGTGCGATGCCAGGTGGTCGCATACCGCCTCGGTCATCCAGCCCTGGTTGCCGGCGACGACAAGGGCGGCATCCAGCCCAGCGGCCCACAGCCGCTCGCAGGCCGCCAGCGCCTGGGCATGGCCCTTGCGCGGTTCGACAGTGCCAACCATGAGCAGGCTGGGCATCCGCGCCATGGCGGCGAGGGCGACACGCACCGCCTCGGCCGGGGCCGCGCCGGCGACATCGGAGCGGAAATCCGACCCCAGGTGAAACCAGCCGATCTCCAGCGCCCGGGCGCGCTGCACCTCGCCGGAGGCGAGGGCAGCGTGCAGTTCCAGCGCCACGCTGCGGGAGATGCAGATCACCTGGTCCACGCAGCCCAGCAACGCCCGCTGATATGCGGCGGTGACGGTGGCACTGAGGGGCGGGAACCATTCGGGGTGCAATATCGGCAGCAGGTCGTAGAGGACCAGGACCAACTCGGCGCCGCGAGCCTGCGCCTGCCGCAATGCCAGCATGTCATCGCCCTCGATCATGCCCGGAAAATCCAGCAGCAGGATGCGATCGCCGGCCCCGGCCTCGGCCAGGTCATCGGGCGCCGGGCATGGCACGCGCAGCAGCCCGGCCACCCATTCACGCGCGAGCAGCAACGCGCGCCTATCGCCGCGCAGCGCTTCCACCCGCCAGCCGGGCACCCGCCCGGACAGCAGGCGGCGGGCGATTTCGCGCGTGACCCGCTGGATGCCGGTGCCGATATCCTGCCTGGCGACGATGCTGACATCGATGAGCAGGCGCCGAATGCCGTGCATCGGCATGGTTGCCGCGACAGCCTGCGCCAGCAGGTCGGCCGGCAGCCGAGAGGGCGCGAGAGCCTTCAGCAGCATGTCGGCGGCGACCCGACCGGATGGCAGCGCGTAGGCCGCCTCGATCGCCGCCGCATAGCCAGCGGCCGCCGCCTCGGACGCATGGGCCGTGGTCACATGCCGCCGCCCGGCCTCGCCGAGCCGATGGCGCAATCCGGCATCCTCGGCCAACACCCGCAGCGCCTGCGCCAACTCGTCCGGCGTCGGGATATCGGCCAGCAGCAGAACCGCGTCGGGCGGCAGTTCCGCCATGGCGCCATGGGCGTTGGCGATGGTCGGCAGGCCCGCCGCCATGGCATCCATGACAGCACCGGAGGTTTCGCCACGCGAGTTGCGGCGAAGTTGCACCGCGATATCCGCGGCCGCCAGCCAGTGCCGCCAGGCCTCAGGGGTGACCCGCCCGGTCACGCCCACCCTTGCCCTGGTGGAGTCAGGCGCGCTGCCGTCGAGCAAGGCGCCGACGAAGACCAGGCGTGCCCTGCCGGTGGCAGCGAATGCGCGCTCGAAGCCCTCCACCAGCAGGCCAGGACATTTGGCCGGCGTGACCGCGCCGAAGCACACCACAAGCATCTCGTCGGCGGCAATGCCGAGCGCCGTTCGCGCCGCGCGGCGCGGCAGCAGGGCGGGCTGCCCGGGGGCGCCATAGAGCAGCGGCAGCGGTGCCTGCCAAACCGGCACATCGCCGGCGGCATGAACCTGTGCAACGCCGAAGGTCGAGTGGACGATGGCGCCCATTTGCTCGCGCAACAGCGGCGCCAGGCAGCCATGGGCGCGGATGGCCGCCTGCAATCCGTGTTCGGCCAGGCAGAGGTAGGCGGGCCAGCCCTCGGCCGCGAACAACGCCGCGCCCAGTTCGGCGCCGGCAAGATGGGCCGTCAGGTCGCCCAGCATCGTGTCGTGCAGCAGCACCACGCCCGGGTGGTCGACAAGCAGCATGGCCGGGTCGTGGTGGAACGGCGAATTGCCCAACTGGTAAAGGATGCGGTCGAAGCCGCTCGCCAGGCGCGCAAAGGCAGTGGTGGGCCGCACCGGGAAGGCGGCGCGCAATGGCGCCGCCACCTGGTCCGGTTCGGGCACGAACAGCGTGATGTCGTAGTACCGGCACAGCGCCGGCAACACGGAGGCGGTCGCGTCGGCAACACCTGTCGGCTGCGGCGGCAAGGGGCCCAGATGCGCCAGCCTCAGCCGCCTGGCCGGCGCGGCCCTGCGTGCGGGTGCCCCCGCGATGCGCCCCACCAGCACCTCCCAGGGCGCCTTGCCGCTCGCTTCGGGTGGCTCGAACAGGTCCGCCATGGCAAGCGTGACAGGAGAGGGCCAGGCGGTGGGCCAGGCGGTGATCCCGGAATCGGCGCTGCCGAGCAGCAGGAGGTCGGGCGCCAGCGCGACCACGGCCGCCGCCCGGACCAGGGCTGCCGCTGCCAGCGTCCCGGGGCCCGGGGCCGGCGTGGCCGGGGCGTGCCACAGCACGATGGCGTGCGGCGGCAGGACCCGCCGCAGCTTCTGTTGCAGGGCATGCAGCCCGGCCGGCCTGGTTCCGTTCAGCAGGGCGGTGACCCGGTGGCCACACGGTGCCTCGGCCAGCACCAGCGCCAGGTCCAGCGCCCGCAAGGCGACGTCGAGGCTCACCGCCTCGTCCTGCACCACCTGCAGGTCCAGCACGACATGCATCAGCCCAGGCCTGCGGTCAGGCGCAACCGTTCAAGCCGGCGTTGGATGCGGCGCTGGGCGGGGCCAGCATGATCGACACCTTGTGGCGGCTGGGCGGGGTAGGGGCGCAGGCTGCGCCGGTAGGCAACGCTGAGCGGCCTGTGCAGCATCGGCAGCCGGTGTGCGTTCCAGGCCGCCATGTTGGCCCAGACGGGCAGGCGCGCCCCCAGCCGGATCGCCACATACAGCGACAGCCGCAGCACGCGTGTCGGCCACAGCCGGTCAACCCGATAGGCATAGGACAGCCGTTCGGCCCGTGCCCTCGCCATGCCGGCGGCAACCAGCGCCAGCCCTGGATGGCCATCAGCCAAATGCCGAACAGCCCGCGCCGCCTGGGTCTTCATGTCGCGTGGATGCGCCCACCCCGCGCTTGGCATTCCGATCGACGGGCGTGTTTCATGGCTGCAATTCATGCGCGGCTGAGGAAATGGCGAAGCCCGTGGAAGAATAATGCCATGCCGCTGGCAGTGCCAGGGACCTTGGCCGGACTTCCCGCGGCAGCACGGCAGCGGGTGCGTCGCCCGTTCTCCGTCCTGCCTGCCAGTGTCCGCGTCATTCCAGCAGGCCGAGCAGCCGCGGCAAGGTGAGGGTCATCGAGGCGTCCATCATCAACACCAGCACCTGGTCCGGACGATATCCCTCCAGCAGCGCCTGCGCGAGCCGGCTGCGTTGCCCCGGCGAGAGCTGCTCGGCATGGTTCAGCGTGAACTGCCAAACCTCGCCGTAGTAGCGCGCCAGCCAGGGCGCAGCCGCGGCGCCGAAGGAATCCGACAATACGAGCAAGCGGCCGGCACCGGGCTGGGCGGCGCGAAACCGGCGCACATCCACCAGCACGCTGGCGATGTCGGCGAAGCCGGGGAAGCAGGGCCAGCCAAGGCATGGTTCCACCCCCGGCACCTCCGCCGCCGGCTCCAGCGCCATCGACCCCAGGCGCAGGCCGGGAAAGAAGCCGCTGAGGTCGGAGGGGCGCCACTGCCAGGCCGCCGGCACCTCCAGCCGGCGTTGCAGGTGACGCCTCTCCTCGGCCCAGGCGGCGACGGCGCGCCCTGCCCCGACGCCATCCCAGTGCATGAAGCGGCGCGGAATGGCGGGGCCGGGCAGGCCAGGGGCCACCAGCGGCGCGACGGGAAAGAAGGACCGCTCGCGCCATTCGGCCGGCAGTCGGTCCATCACCTGGCGTGCGATCGGCGTGCCCGCCGCACAGTCACGCCGCAGCCAGGCAGGTAGCTCGGCCGGATAGAGCACCGGGGCGCTGGGCGCCAGCAACAGGTCGGCGCGCGGCACCCGCTGTTGCAGGCCGCGGAACAGGGCTTCGACCTGCCCCGCCAGATCCGGCACGGTTTCGACCGGCAGGCCTCGCCCGCAGGCGTACCGGATCAGCGACTTGGCCCCGTCGCTGGAGACGAACAGGCGCCCCCCTGGCCCGGCCAGTACCTGGGGCACGGCGAAGGCGCCGAACAGGCGGAACAAGGCCTGGTCATGCAGCGAAACCAGTTGCGTGCGCAGGCCGAAGCGGTCGTTCACGGCGGCATCCGCCACGCGCGGCCAGGCCCGCAGGCCCGCAGCATCCCGCGGCACGGCCGGCATCGGCGCCTGGGCCCGGTTTTCCCCGGCACGCCAGCCATTGAAGCCAGCCAGCTGCGCCAGCAGCGGCAGCAGCGCCAGCAGGGCCAGCACGCCGACGAAGCCGGCTTGCAGCCAGCGGCGCGCTCGGCTGGCATCGCGGCGCGGTGGCATCAGAAGCGCCAGTAGATGAAGGGGTTGTGGGTACCGCTCGCCACCCGGGCCAGCGAGGCGACAAAGACCAGCAGCACCGCGGCATAGGCGCCCGCGTCGCGCCACAGCAGCAGCGCACCGCCAGCCTTGCCGCTCACCCAACCCGGCCCGCGCGGCAGGCGCTGGGTAGCCAGCAGCGCGCCAACCAGCAGCGCCGTCATCACCGGTGCCGACAGGAAGGCGCCCAGCGGCGCCGGTTCGGCCGCACCCTGGTTCAGGCCGGCCATGGCGCTCCACATGCTCCAGGTGGTTGCCAGGGATTCGCTGCGGAACAGCCCCCACCCCACCAGCAGCGACAACAGCAGGTAGAGGTGGCGCAGCGGCCGCCAGGCCCGGGCCAGCACCGCCCCGAAGCCGAGGCGTTCCAGCAGCATCAGCGCCCCCTGGAACATGCCCCACAGCAGGAACGTCCAGGCAGCGCCATGCCAGAGCCCGCACAGGATGTAGACCAGCAACAGGTTGCCAGCGGTGCGCCAGGCGCCGTGCCGGTTGCCTCCCAGCGGGATGTAGACATAGTCGCGGAACCAGGCCGAAAGCGTCATGTGCCAGCGACGCCAGAACTCGGTCACCGACTGGGCCAGGTAGGGCCGGTCGAAATTGGCCGGGAAGCGCAGGCCCAGCATATGGCCGATGCCGATCGCCATGGTCGAATAGCCGGAGAAGTCGAACAGCAATTGCAGATGATAGCAGACAACACCCAACCAGGCCGTGGCCAGGCCCAGCTGCGCCGCTGGCAGGGCGAAGATCTGGTCGGCCGGCACCGCGAGGGTATTGGCCAGCAGCACCTTCTGCCCCAGCCCCAACACGAACAGGGTCATGCCATGGCGCCAGCGCAGCAGGCTGGTGCGCCGCCGTTCCAGCCGCCCCTCGATGTCGCGGTAGCGCAGGATCGGCCCGGCGATGAGCAGCGGGAACAGCGCCTTGTACAGCGCGAACACCCATAGCCGGCGCTGCGGCAGAACCAGGCCGCGATGGATGTCCACCAGGTAGGAGATACCCTGGAAGGCGAAGAAGGAAACCCCCAGCGGCAGTTGCGGCGGCACCACGGCGAAGCCAACCAGGCCGGCCAGGAAACCGGCATACTTGAACCAGAACAATGGCAGCAGGTTCAGCCCCAGGCCCAGCAGCAACAGCCGGCGGCATCCCGGCTGGCGCCCCAGCAGCCGCCCCAGCCCCCAGTTCAGGACGATGTAGAACAGCAACACGGGCAGGTGCGCCGGGTCGCCCCAGGCGTAGAATGCCAGGCTGGCCAGCAACAGCGTGGCGTTGCGCCAGGGCAGCAGCCACTGCGCCAGCAGCACCAGCGGCAGGAACCAGACCAGGAAGCCGATCGAGGCGAAGCTCACGAACGCAGCCGCCCTGGCATGCCGAGGTCGGCCGCCATCGCCGAGGATTGTCGGACCACGACGTGCATGGCGGCGGCTAGCTGTCCGCCATCAACTGGCCCCGCCTGCGCGCCGTGATCATGACGAAGTCGCTGCCAAGTTCGCCGGTGGCCATCAGCTCGGCCTCCCGGTGCAGCAGGCGTTCCAGATGCGCCACATCCTCGGCGACCGCGGGGTTGAAGTTATGGGCGATGCCGGCCAGCGCCATCATCGCCAGCGTGCCCCCCAGTGGCCGGCGTTCCAGGATCTCGAAGCGTTCCGCCAACAGGGGTTCGATCATCGAGGAACGGGCGGCCTCGGTCGGGTCGTGCGCCAGCATTTCCGCCAGGCTGGCCCGGCCGGCCGCTGCCTTCACTTGGCCTTCCGGGGTGCGACGGTAGCGTTCCGGCACGCTGCGCAGCCAGGCGGTCATCTCCGCCACCTGGCGGTCGGTCCATTGGAAGCGGTCCGGCCCGACGAACTCCTGCAGGTGGAAAATACCGCCGGGCCGCAGGGCGGCATGGACGTTGTCAAAGACGAATTCCAGCCGGCTGAGGTGGTGCACCCCCTGGTAGCCCAGCACCAGGTCCAGCCCCTGCTCGCCCAGCCCGGTCGCCTCCAGGTCGCATTGGCGATACTCCAGCGCCGCCGCCTGGCCAGCCGCCTGCGCCGCCGCGCGCGCCAGTTCCAGCGCGCCATGGGCCAGGTCGTAGCCGATGCAATGGGCCAGCAGCCCTTCCGCCAGCAGCCGGCGTTCCAGCCCGCCGGTGCCGCAGCACAAGGACGCCGCGCGGGCCAGCGGCAGGCGCTGGCCCTGGCGCAGCAGCAGCTCGCGCAGCGCCCCGAATCCGTCCTGGTCGGGCTGGCCGGTGGCGCGGCGATTCATCTCGCCCCGCACCACCGGATGCGAGGTTGGGTAGGCAGCCCACTGGGCGGCTTCGTCGGTGGGCGGCGCCTTGCCCCACACCGCTTCCACCCGGGCCAGCCGATGGGACTGCGCCGTTGCTTCCACCGGGGCGGCCCGCCCTTCCAGCGCCGCCGCCAGGTTGGCCTGGAACGCTTCCGGGTCGAAGTCGCGCCGCAGCAGCGCCTGGGCGCGGCCGAGCATGGCCTGCCACGCCGCGGCATCCTCATGCAGCGCCACGGCCTGGGTGGCCAGGGCAGCGGCCTCATCCGCCACGGCCAGCGCATCGGCGTCCTGCCAACCCAGTTGCCGCGCCATCAGGGTGGTGCAGACGGTCGGCAGCCCGGCCGCGGTGGCCTCGACGATCTTGATCGGCACCCCGGCGGCGAATTGTACCGGCGCCAGGAAGACGCGCGCGGCATCGTACAGGGGTTGCAGGTTCTCCACCGGCCCCAGCAGCCGCACGCCCGGCACCGCCAGCGCCGCATGGTCCGGGTGCAACTGCCCCACCACCGTCAGCTCGGCGCCGGGCAGCGCCTGGCGCACCAGTGGCCAGCATTCGCGGATGAACCAGCTCAGTCCCCGCCAATTCGGCGCCTCCCGTTCCAGCAGGCGGCCGATGAACAGGAAGCCCCGGCGCGGCGCATGCCCCGGCGCGGCCACCGCCGCCCCGGCGGCATGCGCCAGCCGGTAAAGCGACTGTTCCGGTGCCATGTGGCGGCGGAACAGGGCGGATTCCGCCTCGGTCACGCAGGTGACCACATGCACGCCGGCGGTGCAGCGGCGGATTTCCTCGGCCACCATGCGCTCGGCCTCGGCCGGGGCGAAGGGCCGGCCGGCCAGCGCCGCCTGGGCCACCTCCCGCGCGGCGTAGATCGCCTCGGCATCGTAGATCACCCGGGCCTGGCCCAGCAGTTCCGGCCGACCGGCCAGCGCCTGCCACAGCGCCGTGATGTTGTGCGGCCGGCTGACCAGCACCACGTCGAAGTAGCCCGCCCGCTCCGCCAGGAATTGCCCCAGCCCGGGCAGGCCGTGATGGTCGATGACCTCCACCGTCGCCGGCAATTCGCGCCGCAACCGGTCCCAGTCCACCTCCGGCTGGTGCAGCGGATAATGCGTGACCGACCAGCCCGCCGCCACCGCGCCGGCCACCATGGCGCGGGCGCGCGGCAGGCCGGCCCCGTTCACCTGCAACGGCAGCAGGTCGTCGATCACCAGCAGCTTGCGGCCCCGGCTGCCGGCGGCGTCCCGCGCCCGCAGCAGGTTGTGTGGCCCGGGCGGCAGGTGGTCCCGCAGCAGCGTGGCGGCATGGCGTTCGCGGAAGCGGCGGCCATTGCGCTGCATCGCCTCCAGCGCGTCACCCTGCTTCGCCTCGCTGCCGAACTCATAATGGTCCACCGCCACCGCGGGGTCATACACCACCCGCAGGCCGGCCTCCCGCAGGCGCAGGCAATAGTCGGTTTCCTCATAGTAGGCGGGGGCATAGGCGTCATCCAGGCCGCCCAGCCGCTGCCACACCGCCCGCGGGGTCAGCAGGAAGGCGCCCGAGCAATAATCCACCTCGCGCCGGAACATCACCGCGCCGGCCTCCGGCGGCAGGCCGCGGCCATAGCCCTGGGTGCTGCCATCGGCCCAGACGATGCTGCCGGCTTCCTGCAACAGGCCCGAGGGCAGGACCAACCGCGCCCCCACTGCCCCGATCCGGGGCCCCGCCTCCAACGTCGCCAGGGCGGCAGCCAGGGCGCCGGGGCGGGGAAAGGCGTCGCTGTTCAGCAGCAGCAGGTTGCGGCCACCTGCCGCCGCAGCCGCCTGGTTGGTGCCGCGCAGAAAGCCCAGATTGGCCTGGTTGCGGATGACCCGCACGCCGTCCAGCCGTTCCAGCACCTGGCTGGTGGCATCGGTGGAGGCGTTGTCCACCAGCACCACTTCCAGCGCCACGCCCTGTTGCTGCTGCGCCCGCAGCACCTGCAGGCAACGCAGGGTGAGATGGGCCTGATTGTACAGCACCACCAGCACCGAAACCGCCGGCGCGGCCACCACCGGGAACACCAGCCGCTCCCCGGTTTGCAGAAAGCGCGACAGCTCGTCCCGCAACGCCTGGGTCAGCGCCGCCTTGGCATCCGGCTCGGCGTCCGGCTCGGCACGCCCACGCCCGGACGACGCGCGTGCCACCCGCGTGGCATCGGGCGCCGTGGCCGGCGGATTGCGCACCCAGGGCAGCATGGCGCCAGCCAGGCGCAGCGTCCGCCGCGCCACGGGATAGGCGGTGGCCAATTGCCGCAATGGCAGCGTTGCCTGCCAACTGCGGGAAAGCAGCAGCGCCTGCAACAATGGCGCCGCGTGGTCGGCCCGGCCACGCTGCACCGCCAGTTCCTGTTCCACCCGCCGCGCATAGCTGGCGCCGCTGGCCAGGGCGGCGACGCCCTTGGCGTATTCCTGCTGGACGTGATGACCATAGGCTTCCGCCTTGGCCAGGCGGGACCGGGTGTCCTGCAGCTCGGCCTGCATCGACCGCTGCATCGCCTGGCTGCCGTGCAGGGCGGCCGCGGCCTCGGCCAGCCGGGCCTGGGAAGCGCGCAGCGCGGCCTCCGCCTGGGCCAGCCCGGCCTCGGTAGCCCGCAGCCTGGCCTCCGCCTGGGCCAGGCTGGCAAGCGCCGCGGCCTTGTCCGCTTCCAGCTGGGCGCGCCCGGCCCCGGCTGTGTTCAGGCTGTTGCGCAGCACCGCCATGGTGGCGCGCAATCCCTGCAGGTCCTGCTCAAGTGCCGCGCGTTCGGCCTGTTCCGCCCCGGCCAGCCTGGCGGCCTCGGCCTGCACCGTGGCTTCCACCTGGCCGGTCTGCACATAAAGGCTGCCGGGCAAGGCGGCCAGGTCGTGGTCCGATGCCAGTGCCAGCAGGTAGACCGCGCGCGGCAGGCCGGCCGAAGCCTCGAACCGTGCCGGACCGCGCTGTTCGAAGGTCAGCAGGCCGGCGGCCTGGGCCGGCTCCTCGGGAAAAATGGCGGAACCCAGCATCGGCCGCTGCCCGAGCACCGCGACATGGGCAAAGTGGCGGCGCAGCAGCGCGCCGAACTCCACGCGGGACAATTCCCGCACATGATAGGGGTTTGCCGCGGTGTCGGCCGGGGAATAGGTGTCGCGCTCCGGCGTGCTCAGCAGCAGCCGGCCGCCCGGGCGCAGCACGCGACGCACTTCCGCCAGGAAGGCATCGTGTTCGCCGAAATGCTCCAGCGTCTCGAACGAGACGACCAGGTCGAAGGCCGCATCCGGCAGCGGCAACCGTCGTGCATCGCCGGAGAGGAACCGCAGGTTGGCGGCACCATAGGCCGCGCTGGCATGGGCCACGCTGGCGGCGTCGCAGTCGACCCCCACCACCGAACGCGCGGTCTGCGCCAGGAAGGCGCTGCCATAGCCCTCTCCGGCGGCAACATCGAGAACGTCCAGCCCGCGGGCCACCTCGCGCGCCAGGAAGTAGCGATGCAGATGCTCCAGTTCCACCTGCATGCCGGCGTCCTGCGTCAGCCGCTCACCGGTCCAGGCCAAGGGCTTCGCGGGCAAGGCCCGGTTGAAAATTTCACCCACCCACACTCTCCCGCGTCGCCTGGCCGGCACGATGGGCTCGCCGGCGGCGGCGAGCACCGAAACCCTGGCGCGGCCGCTTCTACACGCCGCCAGACGGCATGGATAGACGACCACCCCGGCAGCGGCTAAGGGCCTTGGACCCTGCGTCGGATGATGCAGGCACCCGCTTTCCCGCCTTGGCACCAGTGCTGCCGGAGCCGCCAGATGTACGCCCAGCCACAAACCGGAATCGCGCCCGAGGATTGCCATTTCTACCACGTGATGGACCTGCCCGGGCATGGCCGGGTGGGTGGCGAGTGGGACCTGCGGGGCAAGGTGGACGAATACCTCGGCCAGTTCGATTTCCGTGGTCGCTCCGTGCTGGAGGTTGGCCCGGCCAGCGGCTTCCTGACCGCGGAAATGGAGCACCGCGGCGCCGCGGTGCTGGCGCTGGAAATGCCGCCCGAGGCCGGCTGGGACTACGTGCCCTACCCGGCCGAGACGCTGGCGCCGATCATGCAGGACCGGGTCGGCACCATGCAGCGGCTGCGGAATTCCTTCTGGTTCACCCACGCGACGCTGCGGCTGCGGGCCCGCCTGGCCTATGCCAGCGCCTACGACATTCCTGCCGAACTCGGCCAGTTCGACGTCGCGGTGCTGGCCTGCGTGCTGCTGCATTGCCACAGCCCGCTGCGCATCGTTGAACAATGCGCCCGCCGCGCCAACACCCTCATCATCACCGACATGTACAACCCGGCGCTGGACGGGCTGCGTGCCTGCCACCTGCTGCCCACCGCCGAAAACCAGAACTGGCACACCTGGTGGCACTTCAGCCCCGACCTGTTCGTGGAATTCCTCCGGGTGATGGGCTTCCGCCACTTCCGCCAGAGCATCCACACGCAGCAATCAGCCGCGGGGCCGCTCAGCCTGTTCACCATCGTCGCCAGCCGTCATGAGGTGGTGGCCGCCGAGGCGATGCCGGTGGCGGCCGGAGCAGCGCCTGCCCCGGCCGCGACGGAGACACCCGGCCTGGCCGAGCTGCGGGCCAGCGTCGCGCAGTTGCAGGCCCAGATGGTGGAACTCGGCGCCTTGGTCCGGCAGGCGCTGCCGCCCTTGCCCGTTGCGCATGGCACCACGGCCGGGAAGTTCGAAACAGGTCTGCTGCCGTGACGTGGCGCCGGGTCAGTCCTTCAACTGGGACAAAAGCGCGTCGACCTCCGCACTGATGTCCGCTTCGGCGTCGTCAGGTGGCGCGGGCGGCGGCGCTGATTGCAGCGTCGTTACAAACAGCCGCTGCCCCAGCAATTTCTCGATCGTCTCGTAAAGTTCCAGGCGATTGATCGGCTTGCTCACATAGCCATCCATCCCGGTTGCCAAATAGCGTTCGCGGTCACCGACCATGGCATTCGCGGTGAGCGCCACGATGGGCGTGTGCCATCTCCCCGCCTCGTGGAGCCGGATCAGGCCGGTTGCGGTCGGGCCATCCATGACCGGCATCATGACATCCATCAGAATGACATCGAAGCGCGTCCCCTGGGCCAAGGTCACCGCTTCGCCACCGTCCTGCGCGAAGGTCACATGATGACGATCCACCTGCAGGAAGCTCTGGATGACCAGGCGATTGATCTCGTCATCCTCGGCGACGAGGATGCTGATCCTGCGATGCGGCGCCTCGGTGAGGACGCCCTGCGCTGGCCTTGCCAAGACAGGCCTGGCGGTTGCCTGCAGTTGCAGCCGCAAGGTGAACTCGCTGCCTTCGCCGAGCCGACTGGTCGCCAGGATATCGCCACCCATCAGGCGGGCCAATTCGCGGCTGATCGCCAGGCCCAACCCGGTACCGCCAAAGCGTCGCGTCGAGGACACATCCGCCTGCGTGAACCGGCTGAACAATTGGCCCAGGGCTTCAGGGGCAATGCCGATTCCCTGATCACGCACGGCTATGCTGATGGCGACCCGTTGTTCAGGCATTGAAACGCTGTCGAGCGTGACATGGATGCTGCCCTGGGCCGAGAACTTGATGGCGTTGGAGATCAGGTTCAGCAGGATCTGCCGTAGCCGCATGGTGTCCACCAGCACCATGGGCGGCGCCGTGGCACACACGACGTGAAGCGCCAGGCCCTTCACGGTGGCCCCCTGGCGCAACAACCCCGTGACGTCCTCAACCAGGGCCGCGACGTCGCAGACCATCTCCTCCAACACGATATGCCGCGCTTCCAGCTTGGAGTAGTCGAGGATGTCATTGACCACCCGCAGCAAGGCATCACCGGACTTGACGATGATGTCGCACATGGCCTGCTGCCGCGGGTCGAGGCCGGTGTCGTGCAGGACATCGATCATGCCCAGCACGCCGTTCAGGGGCGTTCGAATTTCGTGACTCATGTTGGCCAGGAAGTCGGACTTGGCCTGGTTCGCGGCCTCGGCCGCCCGGCGCGCTTCCGCCTGCGCTTCGGCCAGGCGCTGCTGGCTGCGCTGCCGGCGCAGCATCAGCAGGCAGATCGCCGCGATGACCAGGTCGACGATCAATGCCGCGACAATCAGCATCGCAGCCTGGCGCCGCCAATCGGCCAGGATGGCGGAAACGCCGGCGGAAGCCGTCACGACCATCGCGTAGCGCACCAGCGTATGGCCGGCGATCAGCCTTTCCCGGCCGTCGGCCTGACTGACCTGGCGAACGACGCCGCTGTTTTCACCTGACGCCAGCAGGCGAAAGAGCTCGCCTTGCTGAAAGGACTGGCCGATCTGCGGCGCGACATGGGGGTAGCGCGCCAGCAGCACGGCATCGCGGCGAAACAGGGAAATGGCACTGTCGCGGGGCGGCGCCACCTTCTGATACAGCCGTTCGAAATACGCCAACTGAACAGCGCCCAGAATCAACCCAAGGAATTCGCCCTCGGGCCCAGTGACCCGCCTGGCGATGTAGATGGTCCAGGTTCCGTCCCCTCGATTGAGCACCGGCCGGCCGATGAAGCTTTCCCGATCCGGGTCGTCACGCAGGACCTTGAAGTAGTCCCGGTCGGCAACATTCACCGCCGGGATCGGCCAGTAGCGGGAGAAATTGATCAGGGTCCCGTCGTCGGCGATGGCGGTGATCGCGTCCAGCTGCGGCAGGCTGCGGGTGCGGCTGACAAGGTCGGCATGGACATCGGCACCGGTCATCAGGCGGCGGAAGTCGTCGGCCGTTCGCAAGCCGGCGCCCTGCATGCGTTCCAGCATGGCACTCTGGATCAACTCGACCGCCTCGAAGGCTCGCTCGGCCTGGTCGGCCAGTACCACTGCCAGCCCCTGCATCTCGCGGCTGGATTCCTCGATGACGCGGGCTTTGAGATGCACGACCAGCAGCGTGGCCATAAGGCTGACCAGCACCGCCAAGGTCAGGTGCGCGAGGATCAGCCAGGCACGTTGCCACGATGCGGTACGCCGCGCCTGACGCTGACCGAAGCCGTTCGCCGCTGATCCGCTGGTCTCGCTCAAGCCTGGATTACCCTGTCCTGCCTACGACCTCACCGGAAGGCCGCCGCATCGGCACCACGCAAATGTGCCGCGGAATGACTTAAGATTGGTTGCAGCAGGCGTGGCGCGGGGCCGCCGACGACCGGCCGGGCCAACCCTGCTGCACGGTCGGCGAACCGGCACCTGGCCACCGGGCCCGCCCCCCTTGGTCTGCCGCCGGGCCCGCCCCCTGGCGGTCAACGCTGCGCGGGAGACCCGCCATCGGGCGACAACGGCGCATGGGCACCCTGGCCGAAGTAGGCCTGCTCAAGACGCTGGGCAAGGCCGGCTTCGTCGGCCCTCGCCTCAAGCACGATCGAGCCCCGCGCGAGGGCATAGACCCGGTCGGCCAGCGCCAGGGCCTTCTCGATCAGTTGCTCCACCAGCAGCACCGCGGTTCCGGCATCGCGCAGTTGCGCGGCGGCGGCCAGCACGCGGTCCACCAGCACCGGCGACAATCCGGCCGAGGGTTCGTCGAGCATCAACAGGCGCGGCCGGCGCACCAGCCCCTGCGCCACGGCGAGCATCTGCTGCTGCCCGCCCGAAAGGGTTGCGGCACGGTCGGCCCGCTTGGCGGCGATTTCCGGGAAGAAGCCCAGCGCCTCCTCCACCCGGGCCGAAATCTCGCCGCGCGGCAGGCCGTAGCCGGCCAGCAGCAGGTTGTCGTGCACGCTCTGCTGGGTGAAGACGCGGTGGCCTTCCACCACATGCACCAGGCCCAGCCGCACGGTTTCACGCGGGCCGGCGGTGGAGATGTCGACGCCCCCGAAGCTGAGCCGGCCACTGCGCGGCAGCAGGCCGGAAATCGCCTTCAACAATGTGCTCTTGCCGGCGCCGTTGGGGCCCAGCAGCGCGACGATCTCGCCCTTGCGGATGGTGAGGTCGATGCCTTCCAGCACGCCGATCCGGCCATAGCCGGCCGAGACGCCTTGCAGGTGCAGCAGCGGGGCGGAATCAGGCGCCGAGGTAAGCACTGACCACCTCCCTGTGCGAACGGATTTCGGCCGGGGTGCCGGCGGCGAGAACCTTGCCGAGATTGAGCACGGTCACCCGGTCGCAGATGTCGAAGATGAGGTCGGCATGGTGTTCCACCAGCAGTACCGCCACGCCTTCCCGGCTTATCGCCTTGATGAGCGCGCCGAGCCGGCGAATTTCCTCGGCCGAGAGCCCGGCCGCGGGTTCGTCCAGCAGCAGGAAGGCCGGGTGCAGCATCAACGCACGCGCAATCTCCATGAAGCGGAGTTCGCTGTGCTGCAGCCGGTCGGCACGCACCTCGGCCAGCGCCTCCAGCCCAACCGCCGCCAATGCCTGCCGGGCGGCCCGGCGCAGCGCCACCTCGTCCTGGCGGTGTCGCGGCAGGGTCAGCAGTGCCTCGACGAAGCTGGCACGGCCATCCAGGGTCCCGCCGATCATCACGTTTGCCAGCACCGAGACGTCTCCGATGAGGCGTGGCGTCTGGAAGGTGCGGGCGATGCGATGCGCGGCCCGGCGGGGCGGCGCCTCGGTGGCCAGGATGGCGCCATCCAGGCTGAGCGCGCCGGCGGTGGGCCGGTAATAGCCCGAGATGACGTTCAGCGTGGTGGTCTTGCCGCTGCCATTGGGGCCGATCAGCCCGTGCACCTCGCCGCCCTTGATGTCGAGGTCGAGGCCGTCGATGGCGCGCACGCCGCCGAAATGCAGCGCAATCCCGCGCAGTTCGAGGTGTTGAGCGGTCGGCGACCGGCCGAGCACCTCCCGCAGCAGGCCCGGCCGTGGCAGGATCTCGCGGTGCTTGGCCAGCGGGCGCCGGTTGCTGAAGTCCAGCAGCGCGGCAAGGCCGCCCGGGATCAGCAGCACGATCAGCAGCAGCAGCGCGGCGTAGAGGAAGGTGGACCACTGCACCAGCGGCGCGGCGAATTCCGGCAGCGCCGTCAGGATGATGGTGCCCAGCACCGGCCCCAGGATGGAACCGCGCCCGCCGATGAGAATGGCGATGAAGAACAGCACCGACATCTCGAAGGTGAAGGCATCCGGCGTGATGTAGGATTGCAGCGAGGCAAACAGCCCGCCGGCCACACCGCCCAGGGCCCCGGCCAGCAGGAAGATCAGCACCAGCAGCCGAGGCTTGGCGATGCCCGAGGCTTCGGCCGCCACCTCGGCGTCGCGCAGCGCGATCAGCGCCCGGCCATAGCGACTGGCGCCGATATTGGCGGTCATCCAGGTGGCCAGCGCCGCCAGCAGGAAGCAGAGGTAGTAGAAGCCCCAGCCCGGCTCGAACGGCCAGGGAAACACCGGCCCGGGCGTGCCCACGCCGCCGCCGGTCACGCTCTTCCAGGCCAGCGCCACCTGGGTGGTGATGGTGGCGAAGCCAAGCGTGGTCATGGCGAAGTAGAAGGTGCGCAAGCGCAGCGCCGGCAGGCCGACGATCACCCCGAACACCGCCCCCACCACACCACCGGCAGCCAGCGCCAGGTAGGGATTCCAGGGTTCGGTGACGGTGCCGGCGGTGAGCACGGCGGTGGTATAGGCGCCCAAGGTCAGCATCGGCACCCAGCCGATGGCGATCTGCCCGGCGAAGCCGACCAGCAGGTTCAGCCCGGCGCTCAGGATCCAATAGATGAAGGCGCGCTGTGCGATCACCCCGATATAGGCGTCGTCGAACAGCGGCAGCAGCAGCGCCACCAGGCCGAGTGCCAGCCAGGGCATGCTGCCCGCCAGCCTGGGCGGCAACCAGGCCACGCCGTTCATACCCGTCGCCCCGTCATGGCGCCGGCCAGACCTTCGGGGCGCAGCAGCAGCACCACGATGAACACCACGAAGACCGCGATGGCGGCATGCAGGCCCCCGAACAGCACGGCGGCGGCCTGCTGGAACAGCCCCAGCGCCAGCCCACCCACCACCGCACCGCGGTTGGAGCCCATGCCGCCCAGCGCCACCGGCACGAAGCCGTAGAAGTTCAGGATGGCCTGGTTGCCGAAATAGGCCAGCAGCATCTGCGCCCCGGTGAAGCCGGCCAGCGCGCCGATGACCCCGGCGATGGCATAGCAGGCCAGGCGCAGCCGGGTTTCCGGCAGGCCCAGCGCGCGGGCGGCGTAGCTGTCCTCGGCAATGGCCAGGAAGGCGCGGCCGATCAGCGTGCGGCGGTAGAGCAACTCCAGCCCCAGGATGGTGACCGCGCAGGCCAGCAGGGGCAGCCAGAATTTCTGGCCCGGCAGCCCGGCTTCAAGCGGGACCAGCACCGGGAAAGGTTGTGCCTCGGTGCCGAACTCAATCGCCGTGACCTGCTGTACCATCAGCGCGAAGGCCAGGGTGGAGAGCACATAGAGATGCTGCTCGATGCTCTTCAGCACCGGGCGCACCGTCACCACCTCGGTCACCATGCCCAGCACGGCGCCGCAGGCCAGCACCAGCACCAAGGCCAGCGCGGCGTTCATCCCCATGCGGGAGATGAACACCGCCCCCAGCACGCCGCCCAGCATGCCCAGCATGCCAGCAGTAAAGCTGAATACCCGCGAGGCCGAGTACATGACGTTGTAGGTAATGCCGATGAGCGCGTAGACGGCCCCGACCGCGAGGCCGTAGGAGACGATCGATTCCAGCATTGCCTGGCTACTAGTAGCCAGGCGCCAGGTTGAAGGCGCCATCGCGCAGCGAGTTGACCTCGCACATCACCACCTCGTCGTCGAGGAAGCCGTTATGCTGTTCGGCGTTCCAGGTGATGGTGCCATAGACGCCCGGCCGGCGGCTGACCTGCTGCCAATAGGCCACCACGTCCTGCGCCCGCGTGCCGGCGACCTTCAGCGCCTCGGCCATGATGTGCATGCCGTCCCAGCCATTGGCCACCCACCACAGCAGCGTGTCACCAAACTGGATCCTGGCGCGCTTCAGCCGCTCCACATAGTCGGCCGCGCTGGCCGGCAGCCGGCCGTCGACGTAGCAGCAGTTGCGGAAGTTGTTGGAATAGACCTTGTTCCAGAACTCCGGCTTTTCCAGCAGCGCCCGGGTCTGGCCGGAACCCAGCGTGGTCTGCCCCACCACCGGCACGTCCCAGCCCATGGCGCCGCGGGTGTTCAGGATGCGCGAGAGGAAGCCGGCATTCACGCTCCAGGGCATGATGACCTCGGCGCCCGCGGCCTGCATGCGCATCAATTCGGGCCGCAGGTCGGGGTTCGCGGCATCCACATGGTTGGAATACACCACCTCGGCGCCCTTGGCGCGCAGCATCGGCACATAGGTGTTGACCGAGGCGGTGCCGTAGCCGGTGGTGTCGCTGATGACCGCCACCTTCTTCAGCTTCAGCACGTCCATCACGTAGTGATTGGCGCCGCCGCCCACCTGGGTATTGGTCGGGGCGTTGCGGAACGACATCGGGTATTTCTTCACGTCGATCAGCTCATCCACCCAGCAGGGGTGCAGCATGGGGACGTTGTTGCGCGCGATCAGCGGCGTGGCGGCCAGGGCCTCGCCCGAGTTCAGCGGCCCCCAGATGATGCTTGCCCGCTGGCGCTGCGTCAGTTCCGCCACGGCGTTCACCGCCTTGGTCGGGTCGCTCTGGGTGTCACGAATGATCAGTTCGATCGGCCGGCCATTGATGCCGCCGCCGGCGTTGATCTCGGCGACCGCGAGTTCGGTGCCACGGGTAATGCCGATGCCGGTGGAGGAGCTGGGGCCGGTCAGCGCGGGCAGATAGCCGATCTTGATCGGATCATTCGCCGCCAGGGCGGGAGAGGCCAACCCCGAGGCCAGGGAGGCAATGCCGACAGCAGACCCAGATAGAATTTGGCGACGCTTGACCATCGTGGCGCTCCCCATTTTTATGTTTTTCTGAAGTCTTGTTGTCGTCGATGCTAACGGCGAAAGACGCCGAGTCAATAATGAAGTTCGGCTGCTGCCCGCAGCCATCTCCTTGTTTTGACCGGGGAAGAAGCCGGCTGCGTTCGCCGGCCGGCCGGCGTGCGAAGGCCGCGCTCACCCCCCGCCGAACGCGGCGGGGCAACCGCATGCCACATCAGCCCCCCAGGCGATGCTTGAGTTCGGCCCAGCGGTCGATGATCGGCATCAGCACGTCGCGCCGTTCGGCCGGCAGGCTGAAGGTAACGCGGTCGATGCCGATCTCCCGGCAATATTCCAGCCGGTCGAGTTCCGCCGGCGCCCGGAAGACGGTGATGGGCAGGCTTGCCGGGTCGCGTCCCGCCTCGGTCGCCATCTGGCGGAACTTGCCGACCAGCGTGCCGACGCCACCCTGGTCCAATCGCGCGGCCAGCGGGATCCAGCCATTGCCGTAGCGGATGGCGCGTTGGGCGCCATAAGGGAAGGCACCGCCGACGATGATCGGCGGATGCGGCACCTGGTGCGGCTTCGGCCACTGCTTCATCGGGTCGAAGTTGACGAACTCGCCATGATACTCCGGCTCCTCCTGCGTCCAGATCGCCTTCATCGCCTCAACGCGCTCACGCGCCAGCTTGTGGCGGGACGCAAAGTCGGTGCCGTGGTTTTCGATCTCGTCCTGGTTCCAACCATTGCCGACGCCAAAGAGAAAGCGCCCCTTCGAGAGTTGGTCGATGGTGGAGATCATCTTGGCCGTGACGATCGGGTCGCGCTGCGTGACCAGCGCGATGCCGGTGCCGAGCTTCAGCCGCGTGGTCACCGCAGCCGCCGCGGTCAGCGCCAGGAAGGGGTCCATGATGTCGTAGTAGGGCCGGATCAACGGCCCACCAGCGGGATAGGGGGTTTTGCGGGAGGAAGGGATATGGGTGTGCTCGGGCACCCAGAGGGATTCAAAGCCATGCTCCTCCAGCACCGTGCCGAGTTCGGTGGGCTGCATGGAGTCGGTGGTGAAGAACATGACGGCGCCGATCTTCAGCATCTGGTCGTTCCCTTGGATTTTGCCGGGAGTGTCAGAACTCCCGTTTCGTGCCGGTGAGTGTAGCGACAGGACCCGGCCCTGGGCCATGCGGGTCCAAGCCGGCCTGCTGCCGGCCCGCGGCCAGGGTGACCGGGCGGCAGGCCGCGGATCAGCGCAGCCGGGTCGAGGTGCTGTCGCTCGTTGGAACCTTGCGTTGGTTGCCGCTCTACCCAGGAGGCTTCAAGTTACATTGTGCAGACGGTAAGCATTTTCCGATGCAGTTGCTTATGCGTCGGTCGATATCCTCTGCAAAAGGCCAAATTCGCCTGATCTCCGTTGTTTACCGCGCCTTTGCCGCAACGCAGCATCATGGTCGGTTGCTTGGCAGGAGGCCACAGCGGTGCAGATCGGCGTGTTCATTCCCATCGGTAACAACGGCTGGCTGATCTCAACCACATCGCCACAATACATGCCGAGCTTCGACCTCAACCGGGACATCACCCTGAAGGCGGAGCGCTACGGCTTCGACTTCGCGCTGTCGATGATCAAGCTGCGCGGCTTCGGCGGGCCGAGCCAGTACTGGGACCACAACCTGGAAAGCTTCACGCTGATGGCGGGGCTGGGGGCGGTGACGACGAAGATCAAGCTCTTCGCCTCGGTCGCGGTGCTGACCATCCCGCCGGCGCTGATCGCCCGCATGGCGGTGACGAATGACAGCATCAGCCATGGCCGGTTCGGTGTGAACATCGTCTCCGGCTGGCAGAAGGCCGAGTACACGCAGATGGGCATGTGGCCCGGCGAGGAACATTTCGCCCGTCGCTACGAATACTGCGGCGAATACGTGCAGGTGATGCGCGACCTGTGGGGCAGCGGCGTGTCCAACCTGCAGGGTGACTACTTCAGGATGGACGACTGCCGTGTCAGCCCGCTGCCGATGGCGCCGATCGAGGTCATCGCCGCGGGCCAGTCCAACCGCGGCATGCGCTTCGCGGCGGAATACGCCGACTACAACTTCCTCTCCGGCGGCGGCATGAACACGCCCCAGTCGCTGGCGCCGCATGTGGACCGGCTGCGCGCCGCCACCGCCGCCAGCGGGCGCAGGTGCGGCGCGCTGGCGCTGACCATGATCATCGCCGACGAGACCGACGAGGCGGCGATGGCGAAATGGGACCACTACTGCGCCGGCACCGACCTGGAAGCCCTGGCCTGGCGCGATGGCCAGGCGGCGCAGGACACCGCGGCGGAGGCGCATTCCACCGTGGGCCGCATGGTGCGCTCCGAGCGATTGCCGACCAACATGCTGCGCCTGGTCGGCTCCTACGCCACGGTGGCGAAGCTGCTGGACGAATGCGCCGCCATCGAGGGGTTGCAGGGCGTGATGCTGACCTTCGACGACTACCTGGTGGGGCTTGAGCAATTCGGTACCCGCATCCAGCCGCTGATGCGCAGCCGCGCGCATGTGGTGACCTGACGCATGGCGCAGTTGGACCTGGAAATCCGCTCCCTGCGCAAGCGCTACGGCGGGTTCACCGCTGTCGATGATGTGTCGCTGCAGGTCGGCCAGGGCCAGTTCGTTTGCCTGCTGGGACCTTCCGGCTGTGGCAAGACCACCACGCTGCGCTGCATCGCCGGGCTGGAGGAGCCGGATGACGGCGAAATCCTGATCGGCGGGCGCCAGGTGACGCACGACCCGCCCTGGCAACGCGACATCGCCATGATGTTCCAGGACTTCGCACTGTTCCCGCACATGAGCATCGCCAGGCAGGTCGGCTTCGGATTGGAGATGCTGAAGCGGCCGAAGGCGGAAATCCGCAAGCGCGTGGCCGAGGTGCTGGCGGCCTTCGAGATCGGCGGCCTGGCGGAGCGGCGCCCCGCCAGCCTTTCCGGCGGCCAACGCCAACGCGTGGCGCTGGCCCGCGCCATGATCACCGAACCGCGCATCCTGCTGCTGGACGAGCCGATCGGCGCACTGGACTACAGCCTGCGCGAGACGGTGATGCTGGAGTTGAAGCAGGTGCAGCGCCGGTCCGGCATCTCCTTCATCTGGGTCACGCATGACCAGAACGAGGCGTTCTCGCTGGGCGACCTGGTGGTGGTGATGAACCACGCGAGGATCGAGCAGCAGGGCACGCCGCAGGAAATCCTGCAGCGCCCGCGCACGCCGTTCGTCGCCGGCTTCGTGCAGGGCAACAACGTGTTCCGCGGGCGCTACACGGCAGCCGGCGCCGGCCATGCGCGCGTCGGCGCCTACCTGTTGCCGGCGGGCGGCCCGCCACCGGCCGAGGGCGCCGAGGCTTCCTTCTCCATCCGCGCTGAACTGCTGCGTTTCAACCCGCCGGCGGACTGGCCGAATCGCCTGGCGGCACGCTGCCTGACGGTGGAGTATTTCGGCTCCATCCGTCGCTACATCCTGCAGGGGCCGGATGGCGCGCTGCTGAAGCTGGACCAGTTCGGCGCCGAGCCGGCGACGATCGGCGTCGGCGAGGAGACCGTGCTGGGCTGGCGCGCGGCCGACGCGGTACTGCACGCATGAGCACCATTCCACTCCGTTCGCCCCGCGCCTATCTGCTGGCCTTGCCGGCGGCGGCCTGGATGCTGACGGCGGTGGTGGCACCGACCCTGCTCATCCTGTGGGTTTCGTTCTGGGGCGGTCGCGCCTTTTCCACCGCCAGCCCGCTGACCACGCAGAACTACGAACGCTTCCTGTCCAACGCCACCTATCTGCAACTGGTGCTGGACAGCCTGAAGCAGGCGGCCCTGCTGATGCTGCTGTGCGGCGTGCTCGGCTACTGCATCGCCTACTTCCTCAGCATGAAGCTGCGCAACCCGCGTTGGCGCACCGCGCTGCTGCTGGCCTTCATCATCCCGTTCTGGACCAGCGCCCTGATCCGCGCCATCGCCTGGGTGCCGTTCCTCGGCGTCAATGGCGTCATCAATCAGGCGCTGCTGTGGCTGGGGTTGGCGGACCAGCCCGTGGAGGTCTTCCTCTATTCGCGCACCGGCATCTCCATGGCGCAGCTTTCGCTGTACACGCTGATGGCCAGCGGGCCGGTGATGTACATGCTGGCGCAGATCCCGCCGGCGCTGCGCGAAGCGGCGATGACGCTGAAGGCACCGCCGCTGGTGGTATTCTGGCGCGTGGTGTTCCCGCTGACACTGCCCGGCGTGGTCATCGGCCAGGTGCTGGTCTTCCTGAACGTCATGGCGGACTTCGCCACGGTGGCGACCATCGGCGGCAACAAGATCGCGTTGCTGGCCAACCTGGTACTGAACTTCTACGAGGGCAGCCAGATCCGCGCCGCCGCCGTGGTTGCGGTGCTGCTGATGCTGTGCATGCTGGCCGGGGTGGCCGCGGCGTTGCGCGTCGTCGATATCCGCCGGCTGGGGGCCTGAGCCGGATGCACTGGAAGACGCGCCAACGACTGGTGACCTGGGCGCTGGGCACGCTGACCATCGGCTTCCTGCTGTACCAATGGCTGCCGATCCTCACGCTGGCGGTGCTGTCCTTCTCCGGCCCCACCGGCGGCACCACCTTTCCGATGAACGGCGTGTCGCTGCATTGGTACCGCGAATTGTGGGCGGCTTCCTTCATCGGGGATTTCAAGCCGCCGCTGTGGCGCAGCTTCCTGCTGGCATTGGCCTGTTCCGGCGTTACCTGCGTGCTGTCGGTGGCCAGCGCGCAGGCCATGCGGGCGCGCTTCGCCGGCCACAACGCCTTCTTCTTCCTGCTGCTGCTGGGGCTGATGGCGCCGGGGCTGCTGGTTGGCTTTGGCTTCGCGCTGCTGGCGCGGCTGCTGGGCATGGAGCCGGCCTGGAACACCACCGCCTTCATCGTGCATGTCAGCTGGACGCTGCCCTTCGGCTTCCTGACCATGCTCGCCGTGTTCAACCGCTTCGACGTGAAGCTGGAGGAAGCGGCGCTGACGCTGGGCGCCAATCGGTTCGTCGCCTTCCGTCGCATCACGCTGCCCATCGTGCTGCCGGGCGTCATCGGCGCGGCGCTGTTCGGCTTTTCGCTGTCCTATGACGAGTTCGCCCGCAGCATGTTCACCACCGGCCCGGACAACACCCTGCCGCTGGCCGTGCTGGCCCAGTTGGACCAGCAGTTGACGCCGGAACTCTACGCCATCGGTACCGCCACCACGCTGACCTCGCTGCTCGTCATCCTGCTGACCACCACCGTGCTGTGGCTGTCTCGCCGCCGCGCCGCCGCCCGCTGAACCCGAACGGAGAGACCTACATGGACATCAGTCGCCGTACCGCGTTGGGCCTTGGATTGGCGGCGCCCGCGCTGTGCCTGCCGCCGGCCATGGCACAGGCCCGCACGCTGAACCTGGCTGGCGCCAGCTATGACATGCGCGAGGCGATCCTGCGGGAATTCGCCACCCGCAGCGGCATCACCCCGCGGCCCTGGGTGAACCCGAGCACCCAGGCGCGGGTGGACCGCATCCGCACCGCGCCGGTCGACCTCATCACCACGGATTCCCCGTTCAGCGCCTATGCGAAGAGCGAGAACCTGATCCAGCCGATCGACACGAAACGGCTGCAGAACTGGGACAAGCTGCACCCATTGCTGCGCGAGGGTCGTGCCACGCCAAGCTCACCGCTCGGCTTCGGCGCGAACCCGGGCATGACCATGTACGCCGATGCCGCGCGCACCCAGGTGAACCTGGCGCCGATGTTCTTCCAGATGGACAGCATCGGCTACAACACCAAGTACATCGGCGCCGAGAACAACACCGTCTCCTGGGGCGAACTGTTCAATCCGCGCTGGCGCGGCAAGGTCGCGCTCTATGGCATCGACTGGCTCGGCATGCTGGACGCGGCGCTGGGCATGAAGGCGCTGGGCCTGCTGGACGCCGAGGACCCGACCAACCTGACCGAAAAGCAGGTCGATACCGTCGTCGCCTTCCTGAAGGAAAAGAAGAAGGAAGGCCATTTCCGCGCGCTGTGGCGCAGTTATGGCGAGTTGGTGAACCTGATGGCCGCCGAGGAGGTCTGGATCGCCGATGCCTGGTGGCCGGTGGTGGTGGAGGTGGCCGGCAAGGGCATTCCGGTGCGCTATGCCGTGGCGAAGGAAGGCTATCGCGCCTGGTGCAACGGCTACGCCATCAGCCACACCTGCCGCAACCTGGACGCCGCCTATGAATGGCTGAACTACTGGATGGAAGGCTACCCCGGCGCACGGCAGACCGAGATCGGCTATTTCTCCAGCGTCGCCACCTATGAGAAGTATCTGCCGCCCGAATTGGTGCGCCAGGTCTATGGTGGCGAGGGTCGCGACGGCGGGTCGCTGGAAGACCGCGCGCAACGGGTCTATGTCTGGAACACCCGGCCGCGGAACATGGAATACGTGACCGAGAAATGGAACGAGTTCCTGGCCGCATGAGGCAAGCATGATCGAGGAAGGCAAGACCGCGCGGCAGCTCTGGGCGGAGTTGAAGGCGGCGCCAGCGCGGCCGCGCTTCGGCTTCGGCCGGCGCGCGGCGCTGGTGAACGTGGATGTGCAGTGCGGCTACACCCAGCCGGCCATCTACCCCACGGCCTATGAGACCGATCCCCGCCAGATCGAGTACATCAACCGCCTGGCGCGCGTGTTCCGCGCCAGGTCGCTGCCGGTGGTGTGGACCTATGTCGCCTACCTGCCCTCGGGCGAGGATTGCGGTGTCTGGGGCACCCGCACCAATACGCCCGACAGCCTGCAGAACACCAAGGTCGGCTCGCCCAAGGCCGAGTTGGACCCGCGGGTCGAACGCGCCGCCACTGACATCGTGTTCAACAAGCGCATGGCCTCGGCCTTCTTCGAGACGCATCTGCGTTCGCTGCTGACCTTCCATGGCGTGGATACCGTGGTGGTGACGGGTGGCAGCACTTCCGGCTGCGTGCGCGCCACGGTGGTGGAAGGGTTGTCCTGCGGCTTCCGCATGATCGTGCCGGAACAATGCTGCTCCGACCGGCATGAGGCGCCACACTTCGCCAACCTCTACGACATGGCAGTGAAATACGCGGATGTGCTGGACGTGGCGACAGTGGAAGCCACCATCGCCAGCCTGTAGGGCATTGCCCTGCGGGCATCGTCGGCCATGTCACCGTCCGCCGCCCTGAAACACGTTCATCGGTTCAGGCTGCCGGGCGCGGCAGGCACGCGCGCATCCCCCGCCACATTGGCGCAGCCGAGTGCAGGTACCGGCAGGCGCGTTCGTTCAACCGGGCCAGCCCGGCATGGCGACGGCAGTGCTTCGGCTCGGGCTGCGCTGTACGACCTGCTGCGGCAGGGCTGCCCTGGGCGGTGTCCGCCAGGGTTGCCGGATTCCAGGCCCGGCCGCAATCCATGCTAGTGTGCCGCCCGCGCGGTGCGTTCGGTTCCGGACGAACGCCGCGAACAAGCAAGCCGCTGTAAAACAAGGGTTGGTGGCCTGGCTCGAAGGCCGCAGGACTTCGGCACCAGGACACGAGGATACCGCCATGGAAACCAAGCCGCCCATTCCCCTCGCTGTCCTTGTCGGCATCCAGACGCCGGAGGTGGACGACGTCGCCCATGCCGCCAGCCTTGAGGAGTTGGGCCGCCTGGTGAAGACGCTGGGCTATGAGGTGGTGGGCAGCGTGTCGCAGCGGCGCGAGGGCACCGGCGCCGGCGCGCTGCTGGGCAGCGGCAAGCTGGCGGAACTGGCCGCGCTCACCGGCGGTACCGGCCAGGTCGGCACCATGGCACCGCCGCCGAAGTCCAAGGCGCGGCAGCGCTTCGAGGGGGCGGCCGAGGCGGCGCCCGCCATGCCTGCGGCAGCCGATACGGCCCGGCGGCCCGAATTCGTCATTGTCGACCACGAACTCTCGCCCAGCCAGATCCGCAACCTGGAACGCGCCACCGGCGCCGAGGTGCTGGACCGCACCGGCGTGATTGTCGAGATCTTCCACCGCCACGCCAATACCCGCGAAGCCAAGCTTCAGGTGGAGATGGCGCGGCTGAAATACGTGGCGCCGCGGCTGCGCGAATCCTCGGGTGGCGGCGGCCGGCAGCAGGGGCCGGGCGCCGGCGAAAGCACGCTGGACCTCGACCGCCGCAAGATCCGCGACCGCCTGGCCGAGTTGAAGGACCAGTTGGAAGCGGTACAGCGCGACAGCGACAACCGCCGCTCCGCCCGGCGCGACCAGTTGCGGGTGGCGCTGGTGGGCTACACCAATGCGGGCAAATCCTCCCTGATGCGGGCGCTGACCGGCAGCCAGGTGCTGGTGGAGGACAAGCTCTTCGCCACGCTGGACACCACCGTGCGCATCCTGCAACCGGAAACCCGGCCGCGGGTGCTGGTTTCGGACACCGTTGGCTTCATCAAGCAATTGCCGCACGACCTGGTGGCCTCGTTCCGCTCCACCCTGGCGGAGGCGCTGGAAGCCTCGTTGCTGCTGTACGTGGTCGACGCCTCGGACCCAACCTATGAGGCGCAGTTGGAGGTCAGCCGCAGCGTGCTGCGGGAGATCGGCGCGGATGCGGTGCCCTCTCGCCTGGTGCTGAACAAGCTGGACCGGGTGGACGCCGCCGGCCGTGCCGCGCTGCTGGCCAAGCACCCGGATGCGATCCTGCTTTCCGCCCATGCGCCCGCGGATGTGAGCGCCCTGCGGGACACCATCATCGCCTTCTTCGAGGCGGCGATGGTGGAGGATGTGCTGGTACTGCCCTACGCCAAGCAGGGGTTGATCGGCGAGGTGTATGAGAGCGCGCGGGTGCTGTCCGAGGATTACAACGAGAACGGCCGGGTGCTGAAGGTGCGCGGCCTGCCCGGCGCCATCGCGCGGTTGCAGCGCAGCCTGGCCGCACGGTAGCGCCGGCGCAGGCGCGGCCGCCGAACAGCTTGGCAGGAGACGGCCAGGCCTTGCGACCCCGGCCTTGCGACCCCGGCCTTCCGGCCCCGGGTCTTCCTGTCCAGGGTCGTTCCATCGCCGGCAGCACCACGGCAGGTGCATGCCGAGGCACGGCCGGTCCACACAACAGATAGACTTGTTCATCAAAACAATGCCAGTTGTGCGGCATGATCGCGTTGATCAAAACGACCAGCACCACCAACGGCAATGACCAAGAACGACAAGCGGTCGGCACGCCTTCCCTTCATGGCGGCCTATGATTCGAAGGCACCCGGAACACGGCTGGTGCGCCTGCTGAGGTGGCTGCTGCCCGGGCCGGCGGCCAAGGCGCAGCGACCGGAGGGGTATCATCTGGTTCGCTGGTTCACGCTGCTCAGCCTGGCCTGCGTCATGGTCTCGGGCGCCGGGACCGCGGTACTGCTCAGCCGCTTCCTCGCCCAGGAGATGCTGGAGCGCGATGCCGAGGTCAGCGCCGAATTCCTTGGCAGCATCGTGCGTGCCGAGCAGACCTGGACCTACTTCGTCAATCCGGCCCAGGAAAGTTCGCGCGTTCCGCTGGAATCCTTCTTCAACCATGTCGCGCGGTTGCCCGGCGTGGTGCGGGCAAACGTCTTCGCCGCCAACGGCACCATCCTGTGGTCGAGCGATGCGACGCTGATCGGCCGACGCTTCGACGGCAATGACGAGTTGGAGCGGGCGCTGCGTGGCCGGATCGTGGTGGAAAGCGGCCGCACCACCGAAACCACCAAGGCCGAGCATGTGGCGCTGGAGGCCAACGCCACCGGCGGCCGCTTCCTGGAAGCCTACCTGCCGGTCTGGGACCAGGACCGCCGGCGGGTGATCGGCGCGGTGGAGATCTATCGCCTGCCTGCCGCCCTGTTCCGCGCCATCGATTCCGGGGTGCGGTTGATCTGGACCGCCGCCGTCCTCAGCACCCTGCTGCTGTACGGCGCCCTGACCTGGATCGTGGCCCGCGCCCGCCGGACCATGCTGCGCCAGCAGGCCCAGTTGCGCGAAGCCGAGGCGCTGGCCGCGGTTGGCGCCATCGCTTCCGCGGTGGCGCATGGCATCCGCAATCCGCTCGCCTCCATACGCTCCTCGGCGGAGTTGGCGGCGCTGGAGTTTCCCGGCGCCGCGCCGGAAGCCCTCGGCGACATTCTGCGCGAAGCCGACCGGATGGATGGCTGGGTGCGCGACCTGTTGCAGCACGCCCGCGGCGAACCGGTGCTGCCGGAGGCGGTGGACCTGGCCGCCCTGCTGGCCGAGGCAGGCAAGCGCCACGGCCCGCTGGCGGAACGGCGGGAGGTGCGACTGGCGCTGGAGACGGCAGCCCTGCCCCCGGTCTTGGGCAATGCCGGCCCGCTCACCCAGGCGCTGGACAATCTCATCGCCAACGCCATCGAGGCCATGCCCGAGGGCGGCGACCTGCACGTTGCGGCCCAGCTGGTTGCCGCGGGACAGATGGTGGAAGTGATGGTCGAGGACGCTGGCATGGGCCTGCCGGGACAACTCCAGGGGCAATGGCCGCCGATGTTCTTTTCCACCAAGGCGCATGGCAGCGGCCTGGGCCTGCTGCTGACGCGCCGGATCGTGGAAAGCTACGGCGGCACCATCCACATCGCGCCGCGGCCGGAAGGCGGCACCCGGGTCACCCTCCGGCTGCCGGTGGCACCATGACCGCGGCGCCAACCATCCTGCTGGTGGAGGACGAAGCCACCCTGGCCAAGAACATCGTCCGCTTCCTGACGCGGGAGGGCTTTGCCCTGCGCGCGGCCGCCACCATCCGGGAGGCACGCGCACTGCTGGCCGCGCACAGCCCGGACCTGGTGCTGCTCGACCTGTCGCTGCCCGATGGCAGCGGCCAGGACCTGTTGCGGGAAATCCGGGCACAGCATGCGCGGGCCAAGGTCATCGTGCTGACCGGCCACGGCACCATCCAAACCGCGGTGGAAGCCATGAAGGCCGGGGCGTGGGATTTCGTCAGCAAGCCGCTTGCCCTGGTGGAACTGCGCCGGCTGATCGGCGATGCACTGCCGGCCAGCAGCGCGGAACCGTTGCCCGGGGACACCGCACCGACGAATGGGCTGGCCGAGATGCTTGGCACCTCCAGCCCCATGCTGGCGCTGAAGCAGCAGATCATCCGGCTGCTGGCGGCCGAACGGCATATCGAACATGGCGCGCCACCCAGCGTGCTGGTGCGGGGTGAAACCGGCACCGGCAAGCAATTGGTGGCGCGGGCGGTCCACTTCGAAGGGCCGCGCCGCGAGGGGCCCTTCGTTGAGCTCAACTGCTCGGCGCTCCCGGCCCAATTGCTTGAAGGCGAGTTGTTCGGCCATGAACGCGGCGCCTTCACCGACGCCCGTGAGCGGCGCCAGGGCCTGGTGGAGGCGGCGCATGGCGGCACGCTGTTCCTGGATGAGATCGGCGACCTTGAGGCCGGGGTGCAGGTGAAGCTGCTGAAGCTGCTGGAAGACCGCACGGTGCGCCGGCTGGGCAGCGTGAAGGAGCAGCAGGTGGATGTGCGCTTCATCACCGCCACGCATCAGCCGCTGGAACAATTGGTCCGGGAAGGGCGCTTCCGCGCCGACCTGTATTACCGGCTTTCGGTGGTGACGCTGACCGTGCCGTCGCTGCGCGAACGTGGCACCGACCTGCTGCTGTTGGCCGACCGCTTCCTGGCGGCGGCGGGCCGCCGCTACGGCCGGCCCGGCCTGGCCTTGACCGAGGAAGCCCGGGCCGCCCTGCTGCGCCACGACTGGCCCGGCAATGTGCGTGAACTGCGCAACGCCATGGAACAGGCGGTATTGGCCGCCGAGCCCGATGGCCGCATCGGCCTCGGACAACTCGGCTACCTGGTGCCCGGCATTCAGGCGCCGGGCAGGATGGCGGATCTGGCGCCGGGCGTGGCTGAGGACGGCGCCCTGCCGGCCGAGGCCAGCACCTTGCCGGCGCTGGAACGCCGCACCATTCAGCAGGCGTTGGAACGCGCGGGCGGCAACGTGACCCGTGCCGCCCGCAACCTTGGCATCAGCCGCGATACCCTGCGCTACCGCATGGCCAAGCACGGCCTGGAAGGCCACATGCCGGGCGGCCCGCCAAGGCTGCCCGGCACCGCTGGGCTGCTCAGTGAAAAATGAAGTCGCTGGCCACCAGGCTGGCAACAGCAACCGCCTTGAAGGTGATGCTGTCGGCGCCCGAGGTCAGCACCGCATCGGCGCCAACCTGCGACAGGCCCGCCTTCAGCGCCGTGTAGTTGGCGAACAGCGCGGTGCTGATGTCGATGACGTCATGCCCATTGGCGGCGCCGGCCACGAAGTCGCCGATGATATCCTGGCCGTTGCCCTGGTTGAACACGAAGATGTCGGCCCCGGCGCCGCCCTTCAGCACATCATTGCCGGCACCGCCGCGGAGGACATCATTGCCGGCGCCGCCGCGCAGGTCGTCGGCGAAGGCGCTGCCGATGACGGTGTCGGCGCCGTCGCCGGCATCGAGGAAGCCGAGGCCGGTGGCGGTGAAGGCCGCGATGCCCGAGAGGTCGAAGGTCTCGGCCGCCGCGGTCCCGTTCACGCCCGCGCCATTGCCTTCCCACAGCTCGATCGACCAGGCGGCGGCGTTGAAGCCGGCCAGGGTGACCGCCGCTTTGCCCGCCACCACCAGGGTGTCGGTGCCGGCGCCGCCGTTCAGCACATCGGTGCCGCTGTCGGTGCCGGAGACCACGAGGCGGTCATTGCCCTCGCCCCCCAGCAGGATGTCGACATCCTTGCCACCGTCGAGGACATCGTCGCCCGTGCCACCCACCAGGCTGTCATTGCCGGCACCGCCCAGCAGGCTGTCATTGCCGCCCAGGCCGTCGATGCTGTCATTGCCGTTGCCACCGTCCATGGTGTCGCTCTCGACCGTGGCGGCCAGGCTGGTGCCGGCCAGCATGGCATCGGCCTTGGAGGTGCCGGTGATGGATTTGCCCAGCACATTGTCCACCGCGATGCTGAACGCCTGGTCGAAGCTGGCGCCGGCAGAGTCGGTGACACGCACCGTGACGCCGTGGCTGGTGGCGGTTTCGTAGTCCAGCGTGGCGCCCGCCGCCACCACCAGCTTGTTGCCGGCCAGCGCGAAGAAGCCCGAGGGGTTGTTCAGCAGCTGGTAGGTGAAGACCTCGCCACGGTCGGCATCGGTGGCGGCGAGTTGCCCGACCACCACGCCGGCCGCGCTGTTTTCCAGCACATGATTGGCTGAAAGCGCCAGGGCGATGGGCGCGTCATTGGCGCCTAGGATGGTGACATGCGCGCTGGCGGTGGCGGCGCCATTGCTGCTGTCGCCATCGGTGACCACGTAGCTGAAGCTGAGGTCGAGCGTCTCACCGGCGCGCAACGCGTTGAACTGGCCAGGCGCCAGGGCCAGCGTGTTGCCGGCCAGGCTGAACTGCAGCGGCGCCGCCCAGCTGCCGCTGGCCAGGCTGGCGATGACGCCCGCCTTTGCATCCACCGCCAGCACGTTGCTGGTATCGGCATCCGTGGTGTTGGCCAGCAGGTTGAGCGCGAGCGCATCGGCATTCTCGCTCACCGGCCCGGCATCCACCACGCCGGAGACGATCGGTGTGTCGTTGCGGCCGCTGACGGTGAAGATCACCGCGGTCGGCACCGCGACGTAGCCATCGAACACCTGGTATTCCACCACCACCTGCTGGCTCTCGCCCTGGGCCAGGTGCTGGTAGGCGGCATCGCTGGGGTCCAGGCTGAAGCGCTGGGTGGCGGCGTCGTAGCTCACGCCCGGCGGCAGCGCCTCGGGTACGCCCACCACCTGCACGCCCTGGTGCGCATCCACATCCACCGCGTTGCCGGCGGCGTTGACGCTGACCACCTGGCCATCCTCGTTCGGCGTGCCGGTGGTGGGGCCGGTCACGGTCACCGCGTCGTTCACCCCCACCACGGTGAAGTTCACCTGGGTCTGCGTGGTGACGATGCCATCGGTGACGCCGTAGCTGACGCTGAGGGTCTCCACCTCGCCTTCCGCCAGTTGCTGGAACACGGCAGCGCCGGGGTCGATGCTGAAGCTGTGCGTGGCGGCATCATAGGTGATGCCGTCCGGCAGGATGGCGGGCACCCCCACCACCGAAAGCACCGCGCCGTGGTCAACATCCGTGGCATTGGCCAGGGCGTCCACCGTCACCACGGCGGCGTCCTCCAGCATGGTGGCGCCAGCCGGCACCGCGATGACCGGCGCGTCGTTCACGCCGGTGATGGTGAAGCTGGTGGAGGTGGCAACCATGGCCTGGCCATCGGTGACGACGTAGTCCCAGGTCACGGTGGTCACTTCGCCGGCCGCCAGGCTCTGGTAGGCGGCGGCACCGGGGTTGAAGCCGAGCAACTGGCCACCCACCAGGTCGTCATCGCCCGGCTCGCCCAGGCCGCCAACCAGTTCGATGCCAGCGGGCAGCGGGCCGGTCAGCACGCTCAGCGTGTCCAGTTCGTCCACATCCGTGGTGTTGGCCAGCGGGTTGAAGACCTGCGCCAGCGCATCCTCGGTCAGCGTGAAGGACTGCGGGCCGGAGACCACCGGGGCGTCGTTGGTGCCGACCACGGTGAACACCGCCTGTGCCGCCACGGTCGCCATGCCATCGGTGACGCCATAGTTCACCGTCACGGTGCGCACCTCGCCCGCCGACAGCATCTGGTAGGCGGCGGGGTCGAGGCTGAAGGTGTTGGAGGCGGCATCGAAGCTGACGCCCGGCGGCAGATTGGTCAGGTCGAAGCTGGTATCGGCGAAGACCTCGGCCGCGGTGTCATCGGCGCCATGCGTGCCGGTGCCGCCACCCGAGTTCACTTCCTCGGCCATGCCGGCCGGTGCGTTGGTCACGCTCAGCACCGCGCCGTGGTCGATATCGGTGGCGTAGGCCAGCGCGTCCACGGTTACCACCGCACCATCCTCCTCGGTGGCGGCGGTGACGATGCCGCTGACCTGCGGCGCATCATTGGTGCCGGTCACGGTGAAGATGGCCGAGGTGGGCACGGTGACGCTGCCATCGGAGACGCCGTATTCCACCGTGATGGTCAGCACCTCGCCCTGGGCCAGGCTCTCGAAGGCCGCGGCCTTGGGGTTGATGACCAGCAGGTCCACCGCCGGGTGATAGACCAGCGCGCCGTAGTAGCCGGTGTTGGTGTAGGCGGCGTCCTTGTGGATGTAGCTGATGCCGTCCGGCAGTGTCGCCGCAAGGTCCACCACGGCCAGCACGTCGAGCGAATCCGGGTCGGCGGCATGGTCGAGCAGCTTCACCGAGTTCGGCACCGCCGCCTCGGTGATGAGGTCGTCGTCACCGAGCTTCTCGACCTCGACCTCAACCTCGATCTCGACTTCCACCTCGCCGGAAGCGGAGGGCAGCGGCGAGAGGAACTCATCCACCGCATAGCTTACCGGGCCGGTGACGATGGGCGCATCGTTGATGCCGGTGACGAGGAACTGGAACGCCTGGGCGGTCAGCGTGGTGCCGTCATTCACCACATAGCTGACCGTCACCGCCTGCTGCTCGCCGGCCGCCAGGCTGATGTAGGCCTGGTTGGCGGGGTCGAGCGTGAAGCTGTGGCTGGCGGCGTCGTAGCTGACGCCAGGCGGCAGGGCGCCGGGCACCTCCACCGTCAACACCGCATCCGGGGCCAGGTCGGCCAGGGTGGCGAAGGCATCCACCGTCAGCACCGCGCCGCTCTGTTCCACCGTACCGGCCAGCGGCATGTCGGCCGGGGCCAGCGCGCTGACCGCCAGCGTGGCCAGGTCCAGCACGGCATCGGCGAAGTGGATGCTTTCCACCTGCGTCAGCGTGTCGCTGCCATCGGGCGAACCGGCGCGCAGGTCCACGATGCGGTAGCTGCCATCCGGCCGGGCCCAGACCGAATAGTCGGCCAGGTTGCCGGTGTACATGGCGATGTCGGTGCCCGCGCCGCCATCCATGAAGTCGTTGCCGGTATCACCCTGCAGGCTGTCGTCGCCGATGCCGGCCTGGAAGATGTCGTCGCCGCCACCGCCCTTCAGGTCGTCATTGCCATCGAAGCCCTGGATGTCCTCGGCCGCACCGCTGCCCTGGATGCTGTCGTCCAGGCTGGAGCCATCGCGGTCCAGCACCATGCCGGTGATGGGCAGGGTGGTGGCCTGCATGTTGGAGATGAACAGGCCACTGTCGTAGATGTGGTCACCGGTGTCAGCGACGCCGATCTTCAGCGTGTTCAGGCCCAGATGCACCGGGGCGAAGATGGTCAGCGGCGCGCTGACGCCGTCATATTCGATCGGCAGCACGCTGTTGGCGTTGTTGATGAAATAATCCGCCGCCAGGTTGGAGCCGATGACGCTGAGCGGGGCGTGCGGGTCGTGGTTGAAGTAGGCGACATTGACGCCGTTCACCATCACCATGCCGATATCGACGAACTGGTTGACCCATTCCGGGTATTCGTCGCTGCCGAACACCAGGTTGAAGCTGATACCGGTGATGCTGGCATCGATGACGGTGAAGTTGAACGTCAGCGTCGTGGCGTCCAGCGAGACGGTGTTGAAGACGGTGGAGACCACGGCGGTCAGGTCGGCATCGCCTGCCATCTCATTGCTGACGCCAAAATACGACATGCTGTTGGTGGTGCCGGGCGTGGTGCCGGAGGTGAGCAGCAGGCCGCTGCCGATGCCAAGCCCGCCCAGGCTGCCATCATAGAGCATGGCCGAGGCCGGCCCGTTGACCAGGACCAGGCTGCTGCTGTCGATCGTCAGGCCAGCCGCGCCAGGCATCAGCGCCTGCGCGATGGCATTGAGGTCGGTGGTGGTGTCGATGGTGGTGAAAATGGCCATGTTGACGCGGTTCCCCTCAGCACCGGGGAACGCACCCGGTCGCTACAGGGGGGCTGCTGCAACAGGCATGCCTGTGGGTTGAATTCGAACCAAGTGAGCTAATTCAAATGGTTATCGGAACTTTATGGGTGAGCCGAGCCGAGGATTGGGTGCTTTGCCCCACCGCTCCGGCGGATGCCCCCCTTTTGTGGGGCATTTCTCCCAAGTATCCGCGGCAATCTAATTCGTATACAAATAACTCACGAAAACGTCATTGCCTTGGATCAGAGTGATCGCGATTCCGTGAAATGAATTTTTCCCAATAAGATCCATCCCCTTATTTCATCCGTCTTGGATGGCCGCACTATTCCTGGTTATCCAAGAGCGCGAAGCGGCCCTGGTTATTACGGGCACATTTCGTTGCAGAATATCAGTTCCAGCTCGGGAAGCCATGGCCACGATGCCCCCTCCCCGGCACGGCCCTGCCTGCGGCAGCCCGGGGGGCCAGTTCCAGCGGATCGCAGGGCTCCGGCGCAGCGGCTCGCGCGCCTGGGAGGGGTGCCAGGCGCCCATGCCGATGGCGTCACCGCGCGATCCCGGCCTCGCGCCCGCCACGATATTGCACGGCAAGCCATAGCAGCAGGGTCAGGTCCAGCACATGCAGCGCGATGGTGTAGCGTACCATCCCGTATTCGAACGCCGAACTGCCGAGCAGCGAAGCGTGCACCACCAGGGCCAGGCTCCACGCCAGCACCGTCGCCGGGCCCGCGCGGCGCCGCAGCACCCGGGGCGTCAGCCATGCCAGCAGCGCCAGCGCCAGCGCGGTGCCAAGGATCGAGACGGCGAACAGCGGCAGGTAGCCACTCATCGGCAGGTCGAAGCGCTGCAAGGCCCAGCAATTGCCGGTCGCCCCACACAGCGGGAAGGCATTGGGCTCCGCCGCTTCCGTGGTGGCCCAGGCTGGCCAGTAGGCCGGGTGGATCACCAGCGAAAGCCAGTCATGCGCCCAGAGGTTGAGGTATTCCCAGGGATGGGCCGCGATCAACTGGCGGTCCAATGCCAGCGCCAGATGGCCCTTGCCGCGGTCATCGGCAGCTTGCCAGGCTGGCCAGCCGGCATCCGCCGCGTCCCAGAAGGCGGCGAAGCGCACATCTCCGGAAGCCTGCACCTGGGCCCGCAGCCGCGCCGCCAGGTCCGGTTGCGCGGCCAGCAGGCGACGTTCCTGCTGCACCACCGGCAGCACCGCTGCAACCGGCGGCGGCAGCACCGCGGCATCCTCGGGTTGGGCCAGCATCAGCGCCTTGCCGAGCAGCGAGATGCCGCTCCAACTGCCCAGCTCGAAATGGCCGTGCCGGTGCCAGGTTGCGGTCATGCCGGCACCCAGCACGCCCAGCACCACCAGCCCGGCCGCGACGGTGTGCCGCAGGGCGGGCCATGGCCGCTGGCGGCGGTCGAACAGCGCCAGCAGCAGCGGCAGCACCACGAAGACCAGGCCGGTGCTGCGCGCCAGGGTCGCCAGGCCGAAGCACGCGGCAGCCCCCAGCAGCAGGGCCAGATGGTGGCGGCGGGCATGGCGGCACAGCAGCGCCAGCCCCAGCAGAATGACCGCCAGGTACACCGCCTCGGTCAGCAGCCAGGTCGGCGAATCATGCACCGCGGTGTGCAGCAGCGTCACCAGGATGGCGACGGGTCCCACCCACCACCGGCGCAGCAGCCGGCCCAGCTCGATGCCGAAATAGCACAGCGCCGCGCCCAGCAGCAGCAACTGCGCCAGCGGCAGGTACTCCAGCCCACCAACCATGCCCTGCCACGCCTGCAACACGGCACCGTAGAGCGGCGGCCGGTACGCCGCCTGGGCCAGGTAGGCCGGGCTGTCGCCCGTGGGTTCCGGCAGCAGCGGCATCTTGCGGGACATGCGGGCGACCAGCAGGCCAGCCAGCAGGATGCTCGGCCAGAACGGCCCGGGCCGCAGCGATGCGACGGCGCGCAGGACCCGCGTGATGCGCCAGCGTCGCAGCCGGCTGGTTGGGTGGATCGTGAGGCTCATGCTGTCACGCCAAGGCCGCCAGGCCTTCCCCTCGAAGCTGTCGTTGACGATGATGGTGCCGACCGGCTTGCAACGTCGGGGACGCGCGGGCGCGGCGCGGCCTCGCATGGCCCATCACCAGGGGCCGCGGGCCGCCATGCGTCCTGCGTTGAACACCGGCATGACCATGGCAGGCTCGGCGGATGCATCGGACGACCATGCGATTAGAAGGCCTGGAGCATATGCACGCCCCTCGCCCCCCACGAACGCACGACCGCTGGCGTTGCATCCCGATCAAGTGAGGCCAGCCGCGGCGTCGGCGCTGCCCCTCGCGGCACGCCTGCGGTGCCACTTCACCGCACCGGATGCGCCCGGTATGCTCGCGCCCACAGTCCGAGGCCGATGATGAACCAGGATCTGCTTGCGCTGGTGAAGGCACGCCGGTGGTTCTACGCGTTCGAGTTGCCGGATGGCTCGGTCACGCCAACCGATATCGACGCCGCGGTGGTCCACCTGCACGCCACCCGCCGCGACCACCTGCGCCAGGTGATCGCCCGCATCCCGGACGCGGCCCGGATGAGCGCCTTGGACCTTGCTTCCCACGAAGGCTTCTTCACCGTGGAACTGGCCCGGCATTTCAGCTGGGTGCAGGGCGTGGAGTTGCGCGACCGCAGCATCCTGGCCGCCGAGATGGTCACCGCGCTGCTCGGCCACGGCAATGTCGGCTACCGCCAGATGGACCTGCTGCAGGTGGATGCCACGCAGGAGCCGACACTGGCGGCGGATTTCGTCCTGCTCTACGGCCTGCTGTACCACCTGGAGGACCCGCTGCGCCTGCTGCGCCTGGCCTGCCGCCTGGCCCGGCGGCACATTCTGCTGGAAACCCAGGTGCTGCCCTATGACCTGAGCGGCCGGGTGGAGGATGGCAGCTACCAGTGGCAGCGCGACATCCATGGCAGCTTCGGCCTGGTGGAGGACTACAGCGAGCGGCGCGAAGGCGGCAGCGCCGAGTTCGCCCTGGTGCCCTCGGTGAATGCGCTGCGCTACCTGCTGCGGCGCTTTGGCTGCACCGAGGTGCGGGTGCTGCCGGCCCAGGAAACCGACCACGAGCAGTTCCGCCGCGGCGCCCGCGTCATCATCCACGGCATCAAGGGCTGAAGCCACCGGGTGCTGTGGCGCCGGGGCCACGCCCCACCGGCGTGCCGGCCCACCACCGCCATTGCCCGCAACCGTCCCGCCTGCACCTCGTTAGTCCGCCGTTGTCAACGACGAGGAGGAGGAAACAATGGGTCGGGGAATTCTGCTCTGGCTGCTCGGCATCCCGCTGCCGATCATCATCCTGCTGGCGCTGTTCTGGCGTTGAGCGGGCATCGCGCCGTGAAGTCCGCATCCGCGATGGGTCCCGGCCCTGGCGAAGCCGAGCCCGGGCCCGGCCTGGAGGCGCGCCAGTCCGGCGTGACCTGGGGCGCCGTCATCGCCGGCGGCGTCACCGCCACGGCTGTCACCTTCATCCTGCTGGAACTCGGCGCCGGGCTTGGCTTTGCCATCGCCTCGCCCGGACGAGACAGCAGCCCCTCCGCCGGCAGCCTGGCGATGATGAGCCTGGTCTGGCTGGTGGTCACGCAGTGGGTCGCCTCCGGCATGGGAGGCTACCTCACCGGCCGGCTGCGGACGAAATGGGTCAACACCCATACCCACGAGGTATTCTTCCGCGACACGGCACACGGCTTCCTGAGCTGGGGCGTCGCCACCGTGGTCACGGTGGGCCTGCTGGCCTCGGCGGCGTCCTCCCTGGTTGGAGGCGGCGTCCAGGCCACGGCCACGGCGGCTTCCGGCCTGGCCCAGGCGGCCGCACCGGCAATGGCGGGCCAGATGCAGGACGACACCACCGATGTGCTGTTCCGCCGTGGCCAGCCCGATGCCTCGGCACCCGCCGGAGACGCGCGGGCCGAGGCGACCCGGATCCTGGCCCATGCGGCGACCGGCGACCTGCCCGCCGCCGACCGCGGCTACTTGGCGCAACTGGTGGCCGCCAGGGCCGGGATTCCGGAAGCCGAGGCGCAGCGGCGGGTGGATGAGGCCGTCGCCGCGACGAAGCGGGCCGCCGAGGCGGCCAGGCAGGCCGCGGAGACGGCGCGGAAGGCAGCGGCCACGCTGGCGATCCTCACCGCGCTGTCGATGCTGGTGGGGGCCTTCATCGCCGCGGTTGCCGCGGCCATCGGCGGCCAGCAGCGCGACGAATACTGAACAACCGGCGGGGCCTGGGCGTTCGCCGTCTTGGGCAAACCAGCCTCCGGGGCGGCGACTGCCGGCAAGATGCATCCCTCGCCCGCTGCTGTTTGGCCGTGGCCGGAACCGGGGGTAGCCTTCTGCTGCCCCGGCCCGGCGAACGGGCGGGTGCACTCGGGAGGACATCACCATGAAGCGTAGATCGCTCAATCTGGGCCTGGCGCTGCTGGCCGGCACCGCGGGGCTGGCCCGGTGGCAGCCAGCCGCGGCCCAGGCCGGCAATTGGACCGCCCTGTTCAATGGCCGCGACTTCACCGGCTTCGACCGGCTGGGCGAGGCCAATTGGCGGGTCGAGGACGGCATGCTCGTGGCCGACCGGGGCAATGGCTTCCTGGTCACGCAAGCCGCCTACGGCGATTTCCAGCTGCGGGCCGAGGTTTGGGTGGATGCCAGCACCAACAGCGGCATCTTCATCCGCGCAACCAACCCCACCACCATCTCCGCCACCAGCAGCTATGAGGTGAACATCTGGGACGAACGGCCCGACCCGACCTATGGCACCGGCGCCATTGTCGATGTCGCCGCGGTCAACCCGATGCCACGCGCCGGTGGCCGCTGGAACCTGCTGGAGATCACCGCCCGGGGCGACAGCCTCTCGGTGACGCTGAACGGCCAGAAGACGGTGGATGGCGTCCGCAACAGCCGCCACGCCAGCGGGCGCATCGCCCTGCAGCACGGCGCCGGGGTGAAGGATGACAAGGGCGTGGTCAATGACCGCGGCGTGGTGCGGTTCCGCAAGGTCGAGATCATGACCCTCTGAGCCCGACCGGGCCGGGCGGCGCGTATTGACCGCCCGCCCGGCCGGCCGTGATGGTCGCCGATACTCATCTGGCCCGGCCGGCTGCGTTGTTTCGCGGACCGCACGCGGGCGGAAGCGGAGCCGCGATGACGGTGGTGGTGACGCTGGGCTGCTGGCCGCAGCCGCCTTACGACCCGCCCTATGGCATCGACTTCCGGGCGGAACGCCGTGGCTTCCTGCACGCGGTGGTGGCCGCGCTGCCATAGCGTGATCGGCGCTTCAGTCAGCGCCGGTCACGCTCCAGGCTGAGGCAGCCCTGGCTTCAGCCCGGCGCGGCGGTGTAGTCGGCGTCGGAGACCGGCTCGAACCAGGCGGTGGTCTCGCCATTCGGGCCATTCTCGGAAATCGCCAGGTGGGCGAACAGCCGGTTCGGCGCGGCGCCGTGCCAATGGCGCACGCCGGGCGGGATCACCACCGTGTCGCCCGGGTGCAGCGCCTGCACCGGCTCGCCTTCGCGCTGCACCCGGCCGATGCCGGAAAGGCAGAACAAGGTCTGCCCCACCGGGTGGGTATGCCAATTGGTGCGCCCGCCCGGGGTGAAGGACACCACGCTGGCCCGCAGCCGGGACGGCAGCGTGCCGGTCACCACCTCATCCTGCAGCACGGTGCCGGTGAAGTTGGCGGCCGGGGCCGGCTTGGTCGGCCTGTCGGCGGCGCGAATGACTTTCATGGCGGGTTCCTTCCGGATGTTGAGCACCCGTGGCCAGGGCACCGAGGCAGGAGCCTTGCCGCGCCCTGCCATTTGGTCAATCGCGCCGGCCTGACCAAGCGGCCGAATTGCCCTGGACTGGCCAGGGGCGCATCCGCAAGCTGGCGGCAAAATGGCGCGCAACAGCGCCTTGGGGGAGGCAACGGATGCATCTTCGGCAAAGGCTGCGGCCAGACTTGTCAACGGCCTGGGCAACGGTCTGGGCAATGACCTGGGCGCTGGCTTGGGCGTGCCTGCTGGCGTGGCCGGCTCCCGGCCGGGCGCAGCAACCGGCGGGCGGCTTTCCATCGCGCCCGGTGCAGTTGGTGGTGCCCTACCCGCCCGGCGGCGTGGTGGACCCGGTGGCGCGCATTCTGGCCGCGCGGCTGGGCAGCGAATTGGGCCAGGCCGTCATCGTGGAAAACCGCGCCGGGGCGGGCGGCTCGATCGGCGCCGGCCATGTCGCCCGCGCCCGGGCAGATGGCCACACCATCCTGCTGCACACCGGCTCCGGCCTGGTCATCCAGCAATTGGCCAACCGCAATGTCGGCTACGACGCCCGCACGGATTTCGCCCCGGTCAGCCTCATCGTCGCCGCGCCCTATGTGGTCTCCTCGCCCATCAACCTGCCGGTCACCTCGCTGCCGGCGCTGGTGGAAATGGCGCGGGCGCGGCCCGGTGGGCTGTTCTACGGCTCGGCCGGCATCGGCTCCTCGCCGCACCTGATCACGGAGTTGTTCAACCGCTCCGCCGGCATCGACATGCGCCACGTGCCCTATCGCGGCAACGGGCCCATGGTGAACGCGCTGGTGGCGGGGCAGGAGATCCAGGTCGGGCTGGACACCATCCCCGGCTCCAAGGCGCTGGCCGAGGCCGGGCGGCTGCGGATGCTGGCGCTGACCGGCACCCGGCGCAACGCCGCGGTGCCCGGCCTGCCCACCGTGGCCGAACTGGGCTTCCCGGGCTTCGAGGCCACGCTGTGGCTGGGCTTCTTCCTGCCACGCGGCACCCCGGAGGAGATTGTGGCGCGCTGGCACGCCGCCATCGGCACCGCGCTGGGCGAGGAGGCCACCCGCGGCCGGCTGACCGACCTGGGCTTCGACATCGAGTATTCAACCCCGCGCCAATTGGGCGAACAGGTCAGCGCCGAGTTGAACAAGTGGGACGAGGTGATCCGTGGCGCCAACATCCGCTTCGAATAGCGGATGCGGGCGCGCGGACCCCTGGCTCATGGATCTGCCGTGTGATGGACAGCTGGAGCGTGAGCGCCCCTCGGGCGATCACGCTCCAGCGCCTTTTCCGCTCACCTTGCTGCGGGGAAACTGCTCCGTTGCTTTGTTGCCGCGTGCCACTGCTGCCGTTCGGTGACGCAACCCTACCGGCATCCGCTCCAGGCGCTGCGCACCAGGCTGAGCACGGCGCCTTTGCCGCGCACCTCGGCTTCCTCGAACTCGGCCGCGGCAATCGCCCGGTCCAGCGCCGCGCGCAGGTGCTTCGCGCTGTCCAGCGTCAGTTCAACCCCGGCCCGGGCGGTGGGGCCCAGGCCGGGATTGAGGAAGTCCAGCGTGATGACATCGCCCAGCGGCGCATGGCGGGCGTGGTCATAGGCCACCACCGACTGCGCCAGCGGGAACCAGTCATCACCCCGCTTGGCCATGCCCTCCGCCGGCGCGATCTCGACGATAGAGGTACACATCGCGGCCGCCCCTAGGTGGCCAGGTGCTTGGCGAAGAAGGCGAACACCTTGCTCCAGCCATCCATCGCCTGCTCGGGCCGGTACAGCGGGCGGTGCCAGTAGAAAATGCCATGGCCGGCGCCATCGTAGCGGTGGAACGCGTAGTCCTTGCCGTGCTGTTGCAGCGCCGCCTCATGCAGGTTCACCTGCTCCGGGCTCGGGGCGCGGTCGTCATTGCCGAAAATGCCCAGCAGCGGGCAACACAGGTCCCTGGTCATCTCGACCGGCGCCACCGGGGTCTTGGCGTTCAGCTCCTCCGGGCCCATCACCACCCGGCCGCCCCACAGGTCCACGCAGGCGTCCACGTCCTGCTTCTGGCAGGCATAGATGAAGGCGTGCCGGCCACCGGAGCAGGAGCCGAACAGACCGACCTTGCCGTTATGCGTCGGCTGCGCCCGCATCCAGGCCACGGCGGCGGCGGTGTCGCCCACCATCTGCGCGTCGGGGATGCCGCCCTCGGCGCGGACCTTGGCGGCCACATCGTCCGGGTTGCCCTCGCCGGAACGCTCATACAGGTTGGCACAGATGGCGAGGTAGCCATGATGCGCCAGGCGGCGCGTGGTCTCGATGTAGAACTCGCTCCAGCCCGGCAGGTGGTGCACCAGTACCACGCCCGGAAACGGCCCCGGCCCGGCGGGCCTGGCGACATAGGCGGTGATCGGCGTGCCTTCGTGGCCCGTCAGGGTCACGTTCTCGCAGGTCATGTCCCGATAGAACGACATCCATGTTCCTCCATGCGGTGGGGCCTTGGGCCGGGTGCCGGCCAGGCCATGCGCCGGGCCACCGGGCCGTGGGCGTTCCCGACTGAAACGCCCACGGCCCCGCTTCATCTGCCGAGAACCCGTACGCCTTGCGATGAATCCATCCCAGGCGATCAGGCTCTGGCGGCCCCGGTGGCGGCAGTATTCGGCCAAGCCAGGCGGCGCGCAACACGGGTGCCTCCCGGCGCTTGACGGCCTGGGCGCCGCCTGCTGAAGCTGGCGCTGCAGCGTGACGGCCCCGGCGCAAGCCGCCGCGGCCCGGGGCGCCTGCAGGACGGCCACCGGCAAACCGGGGTCGTGAGCCAGGGAGAAAGCCGCTGGTCATCGGTGACTGCACCCGATGATGGAGCCGCCTTGCCATGCACCTGACAACCCGCCGGCGCGGCAGCACGGCCGCCCTCTTGCGCGCCCCCTTGCGCGCCCCCTGGGCCTAGGGCGGCACGGATGCACCCCGAAACGCGCATTGCCATCATCGGTGGTGGTATCGGCGGGCTGGTGCTGGCCGGGCTGCTGCGGCGCCAGGGCTTTCGCGCCACCGTCTATGAACAGGCGGCGCAACTGGTGCGCATCGGCGCCGGCATCGTGCTCAGCGCCAATGCGGTGAAGGTGCTGCGCCGGCTGGGCGTGGAGCCGGCGCTGCTGGCCACCGGCATCCGCCCCGCCGCCTTCACCAGCCGGGACTGGATGACCGGCGAACGCAGCTACGAATGCCGCATGGACGCCGCGGCTGAGGCCCGCTTCGGCGCCGCCTTCCTCAACATCCATCGCGCCGACCTGCTGGACGTGCTGCTGGGCGCGCTGGAACCCGGCGTGCTGCAACTGGGCCACCGGCTGGAAGCGCTGGAACCGCGCGGCGATGCCGCCCGCGTGGTGTTCAGCCATGGCGCCAGCGTGGCGGCCGAGATCGTTGTCGGCGCCGACGGCATCCATTCCCGGCTGCGGCAGATCCTGCTCGGCGCCGAGGCGCCACGCTTCACCGGCCGGCTGGCCACCCGCGCGATCTTCCCCACCGAACGCCTGGGCGGCGCGGCGATGGAGGATTGCACCAAGTGGTGGGGCCCGGACCGCCACGCCCTGAGCTACTTCATGACCGCCCGGCGCGACGAGGTCTATGTGATGGCCAGCGTACCCGGCAGCTGGCGGGGCGACGACCTTTCCCGCCCGCTGCCACGCGATGCCTTCCTGGCGGATTTCGACCAGGCGGCGCCGGCGCTGCGGCACATCGCGGCCGGCGCCACCAACTGCGCCGTCTGGCCGATTTGCGACCGGCCCAGGAACGACCTGTGGCATGGCGGCCATGCCGTGCTGCTGGGGGATGCCTGCCACCCGGTGCCGCCCTACATGGCCGCCGGCGGGGCTTCCGCCATCGAGGACGCGGCGGTGCTGGCGCGCTGCATCGCCGAACATGACGACCGCGCGGCGGCCTTCGCCAGCTACGCCGCCACCCGCATCCCACGCGTGGCGGAGGTGCAGCGCATCTCGGTGGCCAATACCTGGATGCGCGGGCCGACCGAGGCGCTGGACTGGTTCTTCGGCTACGACGCCTGCCTGGCGCCGCTGGCGCCGGCCACCACAGGAGCAGCGGCATGATCAGCCCCGACCCCATGCAGCAGCGCGACCTGGTGGGCTATGGCGAAACCCTGCCCGACCCGCGCTGGCCCGGCGGCGCGCGCATCGCGGTGAACTTCAACCTGAATGTCGAGGGCGGTGGCGAAAGCAGCCTGGCCAATGGCGATGCCGGTTCCGAGGCGATGCTGACCGACATCGGCGTGCCGGCCTACCCGGGCCAGCGCGCGCCCTTGACCGAAAGCGTGTTCGAATACGGCAGCCGCCGCGGCGTGTGGCGGCTGCTGGAGCTGTTCGACCGCTTCGACGTCAAGGTCAGCGTGCTGGGCGTGGTGCGGGCGCTGGAACAGCACCCCGCCCTGGCCCGCGCCTTTGTCGCCCGCGGGCATGAGGTGGTGAGCCATGGCTATCGCTGGATCGACTACATGGCGGTGCCGGAAGCCGAGGAACGCGCGCATATCCGCCTGGCGGTGGAACGCCTGACCGAACTGACCGGCAGCCGCCCGCTGGGCTGGATGACCGGCCGCCCCGGCCCCAACACCCGCCGCCTGTTGGCCGAGGCCGGCGGCTTCCTGTACGACCGCGACAGCCTGGCGGACGAACTGCCCTACTGGGTCCGCCTGCCGCAGGGGCCGCACCTGGTCATTCCCTACAGCTACGAGACCAACGACAATCGCTTCAACGAGAACAGCGGCTTTGCCACCGCCAGCCACTTCTTCGAATACCTGCGCGACGCCTTCGACGTGATGTACCGCGAGGGCGAGGCGGGTTCGCCCCGGCTGCTCTCCATCGGCCTGCACGACCGGCTGATCGGCCGGCCCGGCCGGGTGCTGGGGCTGGAACGGCTGCTGGCGCACATGCGCGGCCATGAGGGGGTGTGGTTCTGCCGCGGCATCGACGTGGCGCGGCACTGGCACGCCAGCTTCCCGCCGTAGCGCCAAGGCCGGCAGGGTCTTGCCATCGGGGCCGGCGCCGCCACCTCTCGGCCTGCGCCGAGTTGAAGGACCCCCTGCATGAGCCGTTTGGCATGACCAAGACGATGGCGAGCTTCCCGGCTGGCGGCACCGCGGTGGTGGTGGGCGCCACGGGGGGTATCGGCGGCGCCCTGGTGCAGGCGTTGCGGCAACAGCCGGGATTCAGCCAGGTGGTCGCGCTCAGCCGCGCCGGCACGCCACCGCTGGACCTGACCGACGAAGCCAGCATCGCCGCCGCCGCTGCCGCTGCCGCCTTGGGCACGCCGCCGTTGCGCCTGGTGGTGGACGCCACCGGCATGCTGCACGCGGCGGGGCAAATGCCGGAACGCAGCTGGCGCCAGTTGGACCCGGCGCAGATGGCGCGGTCCTTTGCCCTGAACGCCATCGGCCCGGCCTTGCTGATGAAGCATTTCCTGCCGCTGCTGCCACGCGAGGGCAAGGCGGTCTTCGCCACGCTCTCGGCCCGGGTGGGCAGTATCGGCGATAATCGCCTGGGCGGTTGGTACAGCTACCGGGCGGCGAAGGCGGCGCTGAACCAACTGGTGCACACCGCCGCCATCGAACTGGCGCGGCAGCGGCCCGCGGCCATCTGCGTCGCACTGCATCCCGGCACGGTCGCCTCGGCGCTGTCGGCCCCCTTCGCCAAGGCCGGGCTGGAGGTACGCCCGGCCGAGGTGGCGGCGGCCGAGTTGCTGGCGGTGCTGGAAGCCCTGGGGACGGCCAGCTCCGGGGGCTTCCTCGACCAGCATGGCGCCGTCATTCCCTGGTAGGCGCGGCCGGCGTCAGAACAGCAGGCCCTTCTTCAGCATGCCGTGCACGCCCTTCTCGCCGTTCACGCTCTGGGTCACGTGGAAGTCCACCGCCATGGAGCAGAAGCCATAGGCCTGTTCGCGGGAGAGATTGCTGCGGCTGGTGATGAAGCCGATCATCTCCCGCAGCGCCTGCTTCATCGCCTGGTCCAGGTCCTCGTTCATGCCCATGGAGATGTAGTGCGTCGGCGTTTCCGCCCGCGGCATGGCCAGCTTTTCGCCCTTGTGCAGAATGAAGGTCAGGTTGCCGTCCAGGCACATCTCCAGCGCGGTGACGCAGACCTCGCCATCGCCCTGCACGCCATGGCCATCCCCCACCGAGAAATTCGCGCCCGGCACATGCACCGGCAGGAACAGCGTGCTGCCGGCCTGCAATTCCTTGTTGTCCAGGTTGCCGCCATGAATGCGCGGCTCCTTCGAGGTGATCATCCCGAAGGCCGGCGGCGGCGCCACGCCCATCACGCCGAAGAACGGCGCCAGCGGCAATTCGGTGCCCCACGGCATGCGGCAGCTGCGGCGGGCGCGGTCCACCGGAATGTGCATCAGGTGGAAGTCGTGGAAATCCTCCGGCAGCGTGCCGGCCAGGGGCGTGATCATGTTGTAGCCCCAGTCGGCGCCGGGCTCGATCGCGTTGATCCGCACCTCCAGCGTGTCGCCGGGCTCGGCGCCGGCGATGGCGATGGGGCCGGTGAGGATGTGGCCGCTGCGCATGACGGGATTGGCCGCGATGATCGCGGTCAGTTCCGGCGGCACCGCCATGCCGCTGCCCGGCGGCGGCAGCACCGGCGCCCGGCCGCTGACGCACTGCACCTGCACCGTGTCGCCGGAAGCGATGTGCAGCACGGCCGGGAATTCGGCGCTGAACAAGCCGGCGCGAACGGTTTCCGGCGCAGCGCGCAAACTGTGATGGGCCATGATCCGGCTGCTCCTGAAGAACGGGGGTTCAGCTTGTTCATAGGCGGCGCCGGGCGGCAGGCAAAGCCCGGCCTGTCGCCAATGCCGGCTGTTGCCCTGCCTCGGCGGCAACCCTCTAATGCCGCTGGAACGAGAGCAGGGTCGAGCGGATGTCCGAGGTTCTGGCCAGCAACCGGCCGGTCGCAGCAACCAGCCCGGGGGCGCGCTGGGCCTGGCTGGCGGCGTTGCTGCTGGGCGGCCTGATGCTGGTGTGGCCGGCGGTGCTGAACCACTACCCGCTGGTCTTCATCGACACCTTCACCTACCTGCAGCATACCACCGCCCCGGTGCCGCCGCCCTGGGACAAGGCGCTGGTCTACGGCCCGCTGCTGCATGCCTTCCATTGGCAATGGACGCTCTGGCTGCCGATGCTGGCGCAGGGCATCGCCGCTTCCTGGCTGCTCTGGCTGGTGCAACGCGCGCTGCGGGGCCAGGCCACGCCCGGGGCGCACCTGCTGCTGTGCGCCGGCCTGGCCGCCGGCACCGCCGCCCCCTGGGTGCTGGCCACCATCATGCCGGACGCGCTTTCGGCACAGGTGCCGCTGTGCCTGTTCCTGCTCGGCTTCGGCCGGCTTGCGCGGCGGGAGGCGCTGGCCGTGGGGCTGTGCGGCACGCTGGCCATCGGCGTGCACTTCGCCCACCTGCCACTGGCCGCGGCGCTGGTGGTGCTGACCGGCCTGCTCAGCCGCCGCCTGGCGCCGACGCTGCGGGTGGCCGCGCCGCTACTGCTGGCGGTGCTGCTGGTGGGCGGCGCCAACCTGGTCAGCTTCGGGCGGTTCGCCATCGCGCCCAACGGGTCGATCTTCCTGCTCGGCCGGCTGCAGGAGGATGGGCCGGCCACCGCCCTGCTGCGCGAACGCTGCGGCCGCGACCCGGCCGCCGCCCATTGGCGGCTGTGCGGCTACCTGCACTGGCTGCCGATGGACAGCGACGCCTTCCTGTGGGGCATCAGCCCGCTGCACAGCCAGCCCGATGGCAGCCTGTACGAAAACGGCCACCTGCTGGCGATCCCCGACGCGCGGGAGATCGTGGCCGCGACGCTGGCCGAATATCCCGGCGGGGTGGCCGCCGGCATGCTGCGCAACACGCTGCTGCAACTGGGCCGGGTGCAGGTGGGGGATACGCTGCCGAACGACTGGTACGAGTCACTGCGTGCGGCGATCGCGCGGGGGTTTCCCGCCGCCGAGAATGCCCGCTTCCTGGCCGGCTTGCAGAACCAGGGCCTGTTGCCAAACGCCGCCGCGCCCTTCCTGTGGCCGCATGTGCCGGTGGTGCTGCTGTCCCTGGTGGTGGCGCTGCTGGTGCTGCGCCAGGCAGCGCGGACGCGGGATAGGCCGCGGGCGGCGCTGCTGCTGTTCGTGTTCATGGCGCTGGCCTGCAACGCCGTCATCACCGGCGCGCTGTCACGGCCGCATCACCGCTACCAGGCGCGGCTGGTGTGGCTGCTGCCAGCGGCCTGCGCGCTGGCACTGATGCCGCGCCGGGCGGCACCATCGGCGGCAGCGGGACC
>CANBXZ010000001.1 GCA_947373495.1 Acetobacteraceae bacterium | reverse complement strand
CGCAATGCGCCTCCACCCTGGTGGTGGTGAAGCGGGAAACCGGCAGCGCCTGGTGGATGTGGTTCCTGTTCGGCTACATGCTGGCACTGGCCTATGCGGCCGCCTTCGTCACCTTTCAGGCGGCGGTCTGGCTGGGGCTAGGGTAGCAGATTGCCATAACCATCGGTTAATGTTCTGATTTCAGAATAATATCTGGAGCTACCATCATGCGGGCGCTTTCATTTGTAGTGCTGCTGCTGACGGCTGGGTGTGCATGGACCCCCGACAGCGTGGCCATTGTTCACCAGGCGGTGCCGGTGGCCATGGTGCCTCAGGCCGCGGGCGTGTCGGTAACGGTTGTGGCCGTGGATTCTCGTAATGAGCGGGAAATCAGCCACAAGAAGAACGGCTATGGCATGCGTGCCGCTGATATCTCGGCGGCGAACGACGTCATCGCCGAAATTCGCAGCGGGGTTGCTGAAATCCTCAGCGGCCAGGGCTTTGGCCAGGGGTCCAATGCCACGATTCGGATCGAGGTGACGCGCTTCTACAACATGTTCGACCTCGGCTTCTGGTCGGCGACCGCGAATGCCCAGATCACTGCTTCATTACAGGTCCAAGGGCCGGAGGGTCGCAGCCTTTATGGCCGTGTTTACAGCGCGAACCACCCACTGGCCGGCCAGGTGCTGATGAACGCCACTGCGGCGGGCACGGCGCTCCAAGGTGCAATGGCCGTGCTGTTGCAACAGATTGCCAATGACCAGCAGTTGACCACCGCCTTGCTCCAGGCTCGCCCGGCCCCGCCGCCCGAGCCAGCCGTGATTGAGCCCGTTCGTCGCCCGGCCAGACGCCCAATTTCCTGATGCCCTGGCTTCCGAAGCCTGATCGGCGCTGACTGAAGCGCCGATCAGGTTCCGGATTATTGCTTCGTCGCGTGATTCACGCCTTGCGGTGAGCACACCTCAGGCGACCATACCCCTTGGCCAATGGGCCCGCACCAGCTCGGCGCCATGCAGGCGTTCCAGCCGGCGCACGGTGAAATGCGCCTGGGCGATACCGCGGAAATGTTCCAGGAAGGCCAGGTTCACCGCCGCCCCGGCTGCCGCGCCCAGCACCGGCATGGCCTGGGCGGAAAGCTTCACCGCCACCGGCGCCCCGAAGCGCGCCGCCACGGCACCGAGGAAGCCCGGCAGCAGCCCCAGCAGGTTCTTGCCCACGGCGCCCTTCAGGGTTTCCGCCAGCGCCAGCCGCACGGCGAAATAGCCGGCCTCGGCTTCGTCATCGGCCGGGTTGTCGCCGCCCAGGGCAAACACCTTCAGGCATTCCGCCTGCGCCGCCGGGTCGGCCAACTCCTCGCCCTGTTCGGCGGCGATGGCGGCGATCTGGCGCAGCAGCAGCGTGGTGGAAACCGGCAGTTCCACCAGCGTGCCGGGCAGGCCCAGCGCACCCCCGGCCATGCCGGAGGCCGCCATCAACCCCCGGTGCAGCCAGCGGGACGGCAAGGGCGTGGGGTTGTGGCCGGGGTCCAGCTTCAGCGCCGTGCGCATGGCGGCTGCCAGCGCCCGCCGCACCGCACTGTCCAGCCCGCGCTGGAAGGTCTGCGGCAGCGCCCGCTTCAGCGCCTCCACCGACTGCCCGACCATGCCGGCCAGCCGCACGGCGAAGGAGGAATGCTCCAGCACCCGCGCCGCGGCGGCCAATTCGGCCAGCGCCTCGGCCGGCAGGGTGGGGGTGGTGGTCAGGCTCATGCGTGCTTTCGGGTGTTCCGGGCCAGGCTGGCAGCGAAGCCGGCCGGCGGAAGTTCCTTCGCCGCCGCCATGCGACGGCTCGGCCCGCAGGCTGCGGGCCCCAGGTCCGGACTTCGTGCGCCCGGTCTCACAGGATATAGCGGCTCAGGTCGGCGCTGCCGGCCAGCGGGGCCACCTTTTCCTGCACCGTGGCGGCATCCACCCGAATGCTCTCGCCGGATTTGTCGCTGGCGCTGAAGCTGATCTCCTCCAGCAGCCGTTCCAGCACCGTGGCCAGGCGGCGGGCGCCGATGTTCTCCACCTTGGCATTGATGTCGGAGGCCAGGTCGGCGATGGCGTCCACCGCCCCGGCGGTGATGTCGAGCGTCACCCCCTCGGTGCCCAGCAGGGCGACGTATTGCTTCACCAGGCTGTTTTCCGGCTCGGTCAGGATGCGGCGCAGGTCGTCCCGCGTCAGCGCCTGCAATTCCACCCGAATGGGCAGCCGGCCCTGCAATTCCGGCAGCAGGTCCGACGGCTTGGCCATGTGGAAGGCGCCACTGGCGATGAACAGGATGTGGTCGGTCTTCACCGGCCCGTGCTTGGTGGTGACGGTGGTGCCCTCGATCAGCGGCAGCAGGTCGCGCTGCACCCCCTCGCGGGAGACATCGCCGCCACGAAAACCGCCTTCGGAGGTGCGGGCGCAGACCTTGTCGATCTCGTCCAGGAAGACGATGCCGTTGTTCTCGGCGTTGGCGATGGCGTCCCGGGTCAGCGCCTCGGCGTCCAGCAGCTTGTCGGCCTCGTCCTTGGTCAGGGCGATGCGGGCCTCGGCGACGCTGGTCTTGCGGGCCTTCTGGCGGCCGCCGAACATCTTGCCGAGCATGTCCTGCATGTTCTGCATCTGCATGCCCTGCTGGCCGGGCAGGTCCATCATGCCGATCGGCATCCCGCCTCCGGCATCGGCCAGTTGCACCTCGATCTCGCGGGTCTCCAACTGGCCTTCGCGCAGCATCTTGCGGAATTTCATCCGGGTTTCGCCGGAAGCGCCTTCGCCGACCAGCGCGGTCAGCAGGCGTTCCTCGGCGGCCAGTTCGGCCTTGGCCTGCACCGTCTTGCGGGCCGTCTCGCGCATCTGGGTGATCGAGACCTCGACCAGATCCCGGACAATGCTTTCCACGTCGCGGCCGACATAGCCCACCTCGGTGAACTTGGTCGCCTCCACCTTCAGGAAGGGGGCATTGGCCAACCGGGCCAGGCGGCGGGCAATCTCGGTCTTGCCGCAGCCGGTCGGGCCGATCATCAGGATGTTCTTCGGCACCACTTCCTCCCGCAGCCCCTCCGGCAACTGCTGCCGGCGCCAGCGGTTGCGCAGCGCGATGGCCACGGCGCGCTTGGCGTCGTTCTGGCCGACGATGTAGCGGTCCAACTCCGAGACGATTTCCCGGGGGGAGAGGTTCACCGCTTCCATCAGGCTGCTCCCCCTTGGGTTTCAAGGGTTTCGAAGATGGCGTTGCCGTTGGTGTAGACGCAGATGCCGGCGGCGATCTGCATGCCGCGGCGGCAGATCTCCTCGGCCGAAAGCCCGTCCACCGGCAGCAGGGCGCGGGCGGCGGCCAGGGCGTAATTGCCGCCGGAGCCGATGCCGATGACCGCGTCCTCGGGTTCCAGCACGTCGCCCTGGCCGGTCAGCAGCAGGCTGCGCTTGCCATCGGCCACCGCCAGCAGGGCTTCCAGCCGGCGCAGGTAGCGGTCGGTCCGCCAGTCCTTGGCCAGTTCCACGCAGGCGCGCTCAAGCTGGTCCGGGAAGCGTTCCAGCTTTGTTTCCAAACGTTCCAGCAGGGTGAAGGCATCCGCCGTGGCGCCGGCGAAGCCGGCCAGCACCTTGCCTTGGGCAATGCGGCGCACCTTGCGCGCGTTGCCCTTCACCACGGTCTGGCCGAGCGAGACCTGGCCATCGCCGGCCATGCAGACCTGGTTGCCGCGGCGGACGCACAGGATGGTGGTGCCGTGCCAGCCCAAGGGGTCGTGAGGGGTCGTGTTCATGGCCCCTGATGTGGGACGTTTGGCGGCTGGCGGCAACGGGGGGTGGCGAAGCCCGGCGGCTGGGCGTATCTGACCCCGCATGCAGGCCCTGATCCCCCGCCGCGCCGAGGTCTCCCGCACCACGGCCGAAACCGATATCCAGGCAACCCTGGTGCTGGATGGCACCGGCCGGTCCAGCCTTGCCACCGGCATCGGCTTCCTCGACCACATGCTCACCGCCCTGGCGAAGCATGCGATGTTCGACCTGACGGTGAAGGCCGTGGGCGACCTGCACATCGACTTCCACCACACCACGGAGGATGTCGGCATCGTGCTGGGCCAGGCGCTGCGCCAGGCGCTGGGCGACAAGCGCGGCATCCGCCGCTACGGCAACGCCCTGATCCCGATGGACGAAGCCCTGGCCGAAGCGGCGCTGGACATCTCCGGCCGGCCCTTCCTGGCCTGGCAGGTGCCCTTCACCCGCGACAAGGTGGGGGAGATGGATACCGAGCTGTTCGAGGAATTCTTCCGCGCCTTCGCCTTCAACAGCGGGCTGACCCTGCATGTGACGCTGAAGGCCGGCACCAACGCGCACCATATCGCGGAAGCCTGCTTCAAGGCGCTGGCCCGGGCGCTGCGCATGGCGGTGGAACTGGACCCGCGGGCGCCGGATTCCGTGCCCTCCACCAAGGGCGTGCTGGAGGCCTGATGCGGGTCTTCACCGTGCATACCCCGCCGGCGACCTCCCCCGGCGCGGGTGGCGCAACGCCGCTGCTGCTGGCCGAGGGGTTCAGCTGGCTGGCGCTGCTGTTCGGCCCGCTGTGGCTGCTGGCGCACCGGCTGTGGCTGCCCGCCGTGGCGCTGCTGCTGGCCGGCGCCGCCCTGGCCGTGGCCAGCCCCTGGCTGGCGCTGGCGCTGCACCTGATCTTCGCCTTCGAGGCACAGGAGCTGCGTCGCTGGTCGCTGGCCCGCCAGGGCTGGCAGGCCGCCGGGCTGGTGGCCGCCTCCAATGCCGAAGCCGCGCTGCAACGCCTGGTGGATGCCGCCGCATGAGCACGCCCCAACGCATTGCCGTGGTGGACCCCGGTTCGGGCAACCTGGCCAGCGTGCTGCGCGCGCTGGACCGCGCCGCCGCCGACAACGGCCTGGCCATCAACGCCCACATCACCCGCGACGCGGCCGAGGTGCTGGCCGCCGACCGCATCGTGCTGCCGGGCCAGGGCGCCTTCGCCGCCTGCTGGGCCGGGCTGAACGCGCTGCCCGGCATGGTGGCGGCGCTGGAACGGCGCGTGGCCGCCGGCACGCCGCTGCTGGGCATTTGCGTCGGCATGCAGATCATGGCCGAGCGCGGGCTGGAACACGGCACCACCCCCGGCCTGGGCTGGATCAAGGGCGACATCGCGCCGATGGACCCGCGGGCGCCGGACGGCACCCCGCTGCCGCTGCCGCAAATGGGCTGGAACGCGCTGGAATTCCCCGAGGCTGGCGCCCACCCGCTGCTGGCCGGCATCCGCCCGGGCGAATACGGCTACTTCGTGCATTCCTATGCCCTGGCCGGTGGCCGGCCGGAGGAAACCCTGGCCACCGCGGAATATGGCGGCCCGGTGGTGGCCATCGTCGGCCGCGGCAACATCGCCGGCACCCAATTCCATGTCGAGAAGAGCCAGACCGTCGGCCTGCGCATCCTCGCCAATTTCCTGCGGTGGCAGCCATGAGCGATGCGGCGCAGGAACATGCGCTGACGGTGGAACTGGTCTCCCGCATCGATGACGCCGACATGGCCGAGTTGTGCGAGGCGACCGACGCCGCCATCATCGAAAGCGGCGGCTTCGGCTGGGTGGAACCCCAGGGCCGCACCGCGCTGGAGCGGCATTTCCGCGGCGTGATGCTGGTGCCGGAGCGGGAGCTGTTCCTGGCCCGGCTGGATGGCTCCGTGGTGGGCAGCGCCCAGCTGGTGCGGCCGCCGCGCAACAATGAAGCCCAGGCCTTCGGCGCCCAGCTGACCCACGCCTACCTGGCCCCCTATGCCCGCGGCCACGGCCTGGCGCGCCTGCTGGTGCAGCGCTGCGAGGAACGTGCCGCCGCCATGGGCATCCGGGTGCTGAACCTGGACGTGCGGGCGACCCAGGCCACCGCCATCGCCCTGTTCGAGGGGCTTGGCTACACCCGCTGGGGCACCCACCCGGCCTATGCCCGCGTCGGCGGCCAGACGGTTTCGGGGCATTACTACTTCAAGCTGCTGGAACCCGGCCGGGGCCGCAGCACCGAAAAGCTGATGAACGAGGCTGGCTGACCCATGGCGCTGACGCTCTACCCCGCCATCGACCTCAAGGCCGGCCAGGTGGTGCGGCTGAAGCGCGGCGAAATGGACCAGGCCACGGTCTATGGCGCCGACCCGGCTGCCCAGGCGCTGGCCTGGCGGCAGGCCGGCTTCGGCTGGCTGCATGTGGTGGACCTGGACGGCGCCTTCGCCGGCAAGCCGGCCAATGCCGGGGCGGTGCAGGCCATTCTGGCCGCCATTCCCGGCCACAAGGTGCAGTTGGGCGGCGGCATCCGCACCATGGCCACGGTGGAAGCCTGGCTGGCGGCGGGGCTCACCCGCGTCATCCTCGGTTCCGCCGCGCTGAAGGACCCGGCCTTCGCCCAGGCCGCCTGTCGCGCCTTCCCCGGCCGCGTCGCCGTGGGGATCGACGCCAAGGGCGGCATGGTGGCGACCGAGGGCTGGGCCGATGTCTCCACCACCTCGGCGGTGGACCTGGCCCGGCGGTTCGAGGACCACGGCGCGGCGGCCATCATCTACACCGACATCGACCGCGACGGCATGCTGGGCGGGGTGAACCTGGAAGCCACGCTGGCGCTGGCCCAGGCGGTGAAGCTGCCGGTCATCGCTTCCGGCGGGGTTGCCAGCATTACCGATGTGGCCGCGCTGGCGAAGCTTGCGGGTGAGGGGATTGAAGGGGTCATCATCGGCCGGGCGCTGTATGATGGCCGCATCGACCCCGCCGCAGCGCTGGCGCTGGCCCGGGGATAGGCTTCATCCCCGGCCGGCCGCTGGCTTTTCGCCTCATGCCCAACAGGGAAGTGCCTCTCATGTCTCAGATTCTTGCCACCTGGCAGCCGCGCGTGCTCAGCCTGTTGCGCTTCATGGCCGGGCTGCTGCTGTTGCAGCACGGCACGCAGAAAATGCTCGGCTTGCCCGCCTTCGCGGCGCCGCGGGTGATTGAATTCGGCAGCCTGATCTGGTTTTCCGGCGTGATCGAACTGGTCTGCGGCGTGCTGCTGGTGCTCGGCCTGTTCACCCGCCAGGCGGCGTTCCTGGCTTCGGGCTTCACCGCCGTGGCCTATTTCATGGCCCATGCCGGGCGCAACTTCTTCCCCATCCTGAACGGTGGCGAACTGGCGGCGCTGTACAGCTTCGTCTTCCTGTACCTGGTCTTCGCCGGTGGTGGCCCGCTGAGCCTGGACGCGAAGCGCGCCGCGGCCTGAGGCCAGGGCCGCATCGTTGCGGCCTGAACCACCCTGGCCTGGCCGGGTTTCGGCGGTTCCGCCGGGGCCGGCCAGGTACGGGCGCTTGACCCGCGGGGGGATTGTGTTCATGGGGCAACCCGCCGTTCGCGGCGCTGTTCCCCCTCCACCAACCCTACAGGTGATCCGTGCTGGCCCTGCGTGTCATCCCCTGCCTGGATGTGAAGGACGGCCGCGTCGTCAAGGGCGTCAACTTCGTGGCGCTGCGCGACGCCGGCGACCCGGTTGAACAGGCCCGCGCCTATGACCGGGAAGGCGCCGACGAGGTGACCTTCCTCGACATCGGCGCCACCCATGAAAACCGCGCCACCATGTACGACGTGGTCAGCCGCACCGCGGCCGAGGTGTTCATTCCCCTCACCGTGGGCGGTGGCGTGCGCAGCGTGGAGGATGTTCGCCGCCTGCTGCTGGCCGGCGCCGACAAGGCCAGCATCAACAGCGCCGCCGTCACCGACCCCGACCTGGTGCGGCGCGCCGCCGAAGCCTTCGGCAGCCAGGCGATCGTGGTGGCGATCGACGCCCGCAAGGTCAGCGAGGACCGCTGGGAGATCTTTACCCATGGCGGCCGCAAGCCCACCGGCATCGACGCCGTGGCCTGGGCGGCGCGGATGGAAAGCCTCGGCGCCGGCGAGATTCTGCTGACCAGCATGGACCGGGACGGCACCAAGGCCGGCTTCGACCTGGACCTGTTGCGCCGGGTGCGCGCCGCGGTGCGGCTGCCGCTGGTGGCTTCCGGCGGGGTCGGCACCGTGGAACACTTCGTGGAAGGTGCCCGCGTGGGTGCCACCGGGCTGTTGGCGGCCAGCGTGTTCCACTATGGCCAGTTCAGCATCGGCGCGGCCAAGGCGGCGCTGGCCGCCGCGGGCTTCCCGGTACGTCCGCTTCCCCCTGAAATGAAGGTTGCCTGACATGGCCAAGGCCACCAAGACCAAGCCGAAGGCCCCCGCCGCCGCCAAGGCGAAGGCCAAGCTGAAGCCGAAGACGAAGGCGAAGCCAAAGGCCAAGGCAGTGCTGAAGGCCAAGCCGAAGGTCGCCAAGCGCAAGCTGCCGCTGGCCATCGCGCTGGCGGAAGCCCGCGTGCTGCGCCCGCTGGAGGTGGACACCAGCGGCGCCGCCGCCGCGGTGCTGGACCGGCTGTGGCAGACCGTGGAAGCCCGCCGCGTGGCCGGCGACGTGGAGGGTTCGCACTCCGCCCGGCTGATGGCACGCGGCACCGCGAAGGTGACGCAGAAGCTGGGCGAGGAAGCGGTGGAATGCGTCATCGAGGCGACGCTGGGCCATCATGAGGGCACGGTCAGCGAAAGCGCCGACCTGCTGTACCACCTGGTCGTGGTCTGGGTGAACGCCGGCATCCAGCCGGCCGAGATCTGGGCCGAGTTGCAGCGCCGCGAGGGCATCAGCGGCATTGCCGAAAAGGCCGCGCGGCCGAAGGGCATCATGCGCGCCGCCCGTACCACCAAGCTGCCCTGAGGAGACGCGCCGATGTCGGTTTCCGGCCTGCCGCCCTATGACGACGCCAACATCTTCGCCCGCATCCTGCGCGGCGAAATCCCCTGCACCAAGGTGGCGGAAAGCGAGCACGCGCTGGCCTTCCGCGACATCAACCCGCAGGCGCCGGTGCATGTGCTGGTGATCCCCAAGGGCCGCTACGTCAGCGCCGCGGATTTCTGCGCCACGGCGCCCGAAGCGCAGGTCGCCGGCTTCTGGCGCCTGGTGGCCGAGGTGGCGAAGGCCGAGGGGCTGGAAGCGCGCGGCTACCGGCTGCTGACCAACATGGGCGACGAAGGCGGCCAGGAAGTGCCGCATTTCCACGTGCACATCTTCGGCGGCCGCCGCCTGGGCCGCATGGTGCCGCAGATGTGAGGGGCCGGCGCAGCCGCCCGGTTCCGCCGGCGGCTTCGCGCGCAACCCATTGGCGAAGAAGGCTTTTGCCAGCGACCCGGGTGGCCCATCGGGGCCGAGGTGCCGCGTTGGCGCCGCCCCGCCGCCTTCGCTTCGCCCCGAAGTACCGCCAAACCCGCCGCAGCCCCCGCAGGCCTGGGGCGCCGGGAGCAGGAAGCATGGTCGCAATGCCGAAACGCGGTTTGCTGGCGGGGCTGGTGCTGGGGCTGCTCGGCCAGCCCGCCATGGCCAGCCTGGAGCCGCGCCAGGCGCAGGAGGTGCTGGCGGCGCATAACCGCTATCGCGCCGCCCTGGCCTTGCCGGCGCTGCACTGGTCCGCGCCGCTGGCGGAGGCGGCGGAACGCTGGGCCGCCCGCCTGGCCACCCTTGGGCGGATGCAGCACAGCGGTGCGGGCGAGAACCTGGCCATGGGCAGCGCCGGGGCCTATTCGCTCGGCCAGTTGGTGGCGCTGTGGGGCAATGAGCGCCGCCATTTCGTCAACGGCACCTTCCCGGCGGTTTCGGCCACCGGCAACTGGGTGGATGTGGGCCACTACAGCCAGATGGTCTGGCGCCGCACCAGCCTGGTGGGCTGTGGCGTTGCCCGTGGCCGCGGGCAGGACTTCCTGGTTTGCCACTACGGCCCGCCTGGCAATGTCATGGGCGAAAGGCCCTACTGAAGCCGGCGCCGCCGATTGCCAGTGCGCCGCCACCGCGTTCTACTCCACTTCGAATGACGTGGAGGAACGATGATGGCCGGTGCTCTGGATGGCCTGCTGGTGCTGGACCTGACCAACTTCCTGTCAGGCCCCTACTGCACCATGCTGCTGGGCGACATGGGTGCCGATGTCATCAAGGTGGAGCGCCCGGATGGTGGCGATGACGCGCGGCGGATGCCGCCCTTCGTCGAAGGTCCCAAGGCTCCCATCGGCGCGCCGTTCAGCGTGTGGAACCGCAACAAGCGCAGCATCACCGCCGACCTGAAGAACCCGGACGATGTGGCGCTGGTGCGCCAGCTTGCCGCCCGCGCCGACGTGCTGGTGGAGAACTTCCGCCCCGGCACCCTCGCCAAGCTCGGCCTGGGGTACGAGGCGCTGCGCGCGACCAATCCGCGCCTGGTCTATTGCGCCATCTCCGGCTTCGGCCAGACCGGCCCCTGGGCTGGCCATGGCGGCCTGGACATGATGGCGCAGGGCATGTCGGGCCTGATGTTCGGCAATGGCCCGCCGGAAGGCGAGCCCTACCGCCTGCCCATCGCCATCACCGATGTCACCGCCGGCATGTACAGCGCCATTGCCGTGCTGGGCGCCCTGCAGGCGCGGCACCGCACCGGGGAAGGCCAGTTCATCGACCAGTCGCTGCTGGAAGCCGGCATTTCGCTCGGTGTCTATGAAGCCGCGCATGTGCTGACCCACAACACCCGCCCGGCCCGTATGGGGCAACTGCATCGCGGCAGCGCGCCCTACCGGGTGTTCCAGACCCGGGATGGCTGGCTGACGCTGGGCGCTTCCAAGGAAAAGTTCTTCCAGGCGCTGTGCGGTATCATCGGCCGGCCGGAGTTGCGCGACGACCCGCGCTTTGCCAGCAATGCCCAGCGCGTGGCCAACAACGCCATCCTCATCCCGCTCATCCAGGCCGAGTTGCTGAAAGGCGAGACGGCGCATTGGCTGGCCGAAATGGGCAAGGCCGGCATCCCCTCGGAACCGGTGCTGTCCTACGACGAAGCCCTGGCGCATCCGCAGGCGCAGGCGCGCGGTACCGTGGTGGAATTCCAGGACCCCGAGCGCGGCACGCTGAAGGCGCTGCGCCCGCCGGTGCGGCTGGAAGGCACCCCGGCCACGGTACGCCGCCGCGCCCCCGACCTGGGCGAGCACAACGCCGAGATCCGCGCCTGGCTGGAGCGCGACGCATGACGCTGCGCATCCTCGGCCGGCCGAATTCCTTCAATGTCCGCAAGGTGTTGTGGCTCTGCGCCGAACTGGGCATTCCGTACGAGCGGGAGGATTACGGCCGCGGCTTCACCCCCTGCACCGAACCGGGCTTCCTGGCGCTGAACCCGGTGGCGCAGATCCCGGTCGTCATCGACGGCGACCTGGTGATGCGCGAGAGCAACGCCATCATCCGCTACCTGGCGTCGAAGCATGGGGCGGCCAAGCATGGCGGCGAGGCGCTGTACCCCAGCGACCTCGCCGCCCGCTTCCGGGTGGAGCAATGGATGGACTGGGTGGCCTATGACCTGACCCACGCCATGCGCGGCGCCTTCCTCGGCGGGCAGTTGCAGGAAGCGCCGTGGAACAACGCCTGGTTCGTGGAACAGGGCCGGCAGGATTTCACCCATTGCATCGGGCTGGTGGAAGCCGAACTGGTGAAGACCGGCGGCCCGCACATCCTGGGCGATTTCACCCTGGCGGATATTCCGCTGGGCCTGGTGGTGAACCGCTGGTTCAGCGTGCGCGGCTTCGACAAGCCCGCCTTCCCCGCCACCGCCGCCTATTACGAAAAGCTCTCCGAACGCCCGGGCTATCGCGCCCATGGCCGCAACGGCATGCCCTGAGGGAATACCCTGAGATGCTGCGCGCGCTCCTCGCCCTGCTGCTGCTGGCCCTGCCGGCGGCGGCGCAAACCTTCCCGGACCGGCCCATCCGCATCGTGGTGGTGTTCGGCCCCGGTGGCGGCGCCGATACCACCGCGCGGCTGATGGCCGGCCCGATGGCGCAGCTGCTGGGCCAGCAGGTGTTGATCGAAAACCGCTCCGGTGGCGGCGGCACCCAGGGCGGCCAGGTGGTGGCCCAGGCGGCGCCGGATGGCTACACGCTGATGGCCGATGCCTCCGCCCTGGTGGTGCGGCACAAGTTGCACCCCAACCTGGGCTTCGACTATCTGCGCGACTTCACCCCGGTGGCGCGGCTGAGCGTGATGCCGCTGCTGCTGGTGGTGCCGCCGACCGAACGGGCCGAAACCCTGCGCGACTACATCGAGGGCCTGAAGCGCCAGCCGGTGCCGCTGCACTATGCCGTGGCCGGGGTGGGCAGTGCCTCCCACTTCGCCGGGCTGTACTTCCTGACCCGCATCGGGGTGCGGGGCGAGGCGGTGGCCTATCGCGGCGGCAGCACCGGGGCGATGGCGGTGGTCACCGGCGACACGCTGCTGAACTTCGCCACCACGCCCAGCGCGGTGGGGTTGGTGCAGGGCGGCCGGCTGCGGGCCATGGCGGTTTCCTCGGAACGCCGCATGGCGGTGCTGCCGGAGGTGCCGGCCGTGGCGGAAACCCTGCCCGACTTCGCGCTGACCGAATGGATCGGCCTCTACGCCCCGGCGCAGACCCCGGCGCCGGTGCTGGCGCGGCTGCACCAGGCGCTGCGCCATGCGCTGGCGCAGCCCGATGTGGTGGCGAAGCTGGCCGATGTGGGCGCCGAGCCGGCGCTGCTGGAAGGCGAGGCCTTCGGCAGCTTCATCACCGAACAGCGCCGGCTGATGAGCAGCCTGGCGGATGCGGCGGGGATGAAGCCGGAATAACCCGGACCAGCCGCCGCTGCCCCGGGGCACGGCTTGAAGAAGGCCGCGGCTGCCGGCCGGGACTATTGCGCGAGCGGCTGCCGGCCAGGACTACTGCGCGCGCGGCTGCCGGCCAGGACTATTGCGCGCGCGGCTGCCGGCCGCGACGCAACGCGCCGGCCACCTGCCACCTTGGCGCTTCCGAGCTGCGCATCCGGCGCCGCGCCGCGGCTTCCAGGCCAAGCTCGCTGTCGTCCACCGGCAGGCTCAGCGTGGTTTGCGGCGTCGCGGCGGCGGGTTCCGCCGCGGCCACGGCCATGTCTGCATCCGCCTGGGCCGGCATGGCGCGGCGGCGCGCCGGCTTGCGCGGTTCCTCGCCGCCTTCGGTGGTCTCCGGCCGGGTCAGGCGGCGGCGCACCGGGCGCCGGGGGGCATCCTCGGCCGCGGCTTCGGGCTCGGCTTCGGCTTCCACCGCGGCGGGTTCAGCGGCCACAGCCACGTCCGGCGCGGCCGCCACCACTACCGGCGCCGCTGCCATGGGCTCGGGCTCGGGCGCTGCCGGCATGGCGGCCAGGGCGTCGGCAATCATCGGCGCCAGCGTGGCGTGGGTTTCAAAGTAAAGCCCATCGCGGGAGACAACATGCGGCTTGCCATCAACGTCGAATACCCGGCGCTGCATGGTCATCCGGTCGATCTGGCCCTGGGTAGCGGGGAACATCACGAAACCGCGGGCCTTCGCAGCCGCGACCTGCTGAGGGGTAAGCTTCAACACAACACTCCAAGGGACAATTCCGCGCCACTGCGGCTGAAGCGCGGATGGGAGACTGAGCACGGCAGTGCGGAACATGCGGCAAAACCGGCCGCGACTCGGGCGCATGCTGCTGAGCTTGACCGCCCACACGTAACACGTGGCGCCCGGAGCATTCAAATGCCGAGTTCGGGCGCCGGTTCCCTGGCCGGCTGAAGATTACCGGATGGACATCTCTCGTATTGCCGGGGCCGACACCCTATATCACGGTGGAATGGTGCCAAAGGAAGCACGTCCAATGCCTCGCCCATCCCTCACCCTCGCGGCCCTGATCGCCGGCATGCTGGCCCTGGCGCCCATGTTGGCAGACGCCCGCCCCGGCGGCGGCAGCTCTGCGGGCAGTCGCGGCAGCCGCACCTACAGCGCGCCGCCCTCCACCAATACCGCCCCTTCCGCCGCCGCGCCGATGCAGCGCAGCATGACCGAACCCGGCCGCCCCGGCATGGGCGCACCGCAGACCGCCATGCCGCAGGCGGCGCGGCCGGGCCTGTTCGGCGGGGGCTTCATGTCCGGCCTGATGGGCGGGATCATCGGCGTCGGCATCGGCGGCCTGCTGTTCGGCCATGGCCTGTTCGGTGGTGGCGGCTTCAGCGGCGCCGGCTTCCTGGGCCTGCTGCTGCAGATCGCGCTGGTCGGTGGCCTGGTGTGGCTGGTGCTGGGCTTCCTGCGCCGGCGCCAGGAACCCGCCATGGCGGGCATTCCGAACGGCATGGCCCGGCAGGCGCAGCCTGGCCCGGCCTTTGGCGGCGGCGGCGGCGGTGCCCCGGCGGCCACGCCGGTGAATGTCAGCGATGCCGATTTCCAGGGCTTCGAGCAGACCCTGCAGGGCGTCAACGCCGCCTGGTCGCGCCAGGACCTGCGCGCGTTGCAGGGCCTGTGCACGCCGGAGATGGTGCAGTACTTCGCCGACGACCTGGCCGAGCTGGCCAGCCGCGGCCTGCGCAATGAAACCCGCGACGTGAAGCTGGAGCAGGGCGACCTGGCCGAGGCCTGGGCCGAGAACGGCCGCGACTACGCCACGGTGGCCATGCGCTTCACCATGCTGGATGCCACCTTCCGCGTGGCCGACAACAGCCTGGCCGAGGGCAGCACCACCCAGCGCACCCAGGCGGTGGAAACCTGGACCTTCGTGCGCGCCCGTGGCGGCCAGTGGCTGCTGAGCGCCATCCAGCAGAACAGCTGAAGGCAGCGGCGCCCGGCCCGCGGGGGCTGGGCGCGATGGGCCTGCATGGCCGGGTCAGGCCCGGCCTTGACGGGATTGCACGGCGGGAACGCGAAGGCCGTTCCCAACTGATCGGGCGGGCCGCTCAGGCCCGCGCAGCCAAGCGGCGGCGCCCGGCGCCTGAGGGCGCTAAAGGTCCTTCAGCACCGCCCAGAGATTGGCCTTCTGCTCGAAGCCGATACCCGGCGCGTCGGGCATCTTGATCCGGCTGTCCTGCACCGGCGTGGCGTCGGCGAAGCCGCCGAAGGGCGCGAAGACCTCCGGGTAGCTTTCATTGCCGCCCAGCCCCAACCCCACCGCGATGTTCAGCGCGAACTGGTGGCCGCCATGCGGCACGCAGCGCCGCGGGCTCCAGCCATTTTCGGCCAGCATCGTCAGGGTGCGCAGGTATTCCACCAGGCCGTAGCTCAGCGCCGGGTCGAATTGCAGGATGTCGCGGTCGGGCCGCAGGCCGCCATGGCGGATCAGGTTGCGGGCGTCCTGCATGCTGAACAGGTTCTCGCCGGTGGCGATCGGGCCCTTGTAGTGCTCGGCGAGCGTGGCGTGGGTGCTGTAGTCCAGCGGGTCCAGCGGTTCCTCGTACCAACGCAGCTTGTAGCGTTCCAGCGCGGCGCCATAGGCCAGGGCAGCGTGCAGGCCGAAGCGGCCGTTCACATCCACGCACAGCCGGCTGCCATCGCCGTCCAGCAGCTTCAGCACGGCCTCGATGCGTTCCACGTCTTCCCGCAGCGCGTCGCGCACGCTGGTGCCGGGGGCGCCGCCGATCTTCATCTTCACCACGGAATAGCCCAGGCCGAGATAGCGCTTCATCTCCTCGACCAAGGCGCCGACGCCCTTGCCCGGGTAGTAGTAGCCGCCGGCGGCGTAGATCCAGGCATTGTCGTCGGCCTGGCCCTGGCGGTAGCGCAGCGCCAGCAGCTTCCACAGCGGCACGCCTTCCAGCTTGGCCGCGGCGTCCCACAGCGCCATGTCCAGCACGCCCACGGCCACGCTGCGCTCGCCATGGCCGCCGGGCTTTTCGTTCTTCATCATCGCCGCCCAGCCGCCGGCCGGCTCCAGCCCGCCATCGCCGTGTTCCAGCGCGGCTTCGTTGGCTTCCAGCAGGCGGGGGATGAAGCGTTCACGCAGCAGGCCGGGCTGGGCGTAGCGGCCATTGCTGTTGAAGCCATAGCCGGTGGCGCTGCGGCCGTTGCCGTCCTCCACCGTCACCGCGACCACGCTGGCGGTCATCTTGGAGAAGTCGATGAAGGCGTTGGCGATGTCGGAGGCGATGGGGACAACCCCGTCGCGGATGGAGGCGATGCGCATGCTGGGCCGGCCTTCTGCTACTGCTATGGCAGATTGCTGGCCCAGCCGGGCGGGCGGGTCAAGGTGCCCGCCCGCCGGTGTGCCTCAAATCGCGCCCTTGGCCCTGAGCGCGGCCACTTCCGCCGGGGTCAGGCCGAATTCAGCCAGGATCTCGTCGGTCTGCTCGCCGCGTTCCGGCGTCGGGCGGCGCGGGTTGGCGACGCCCTCGATGTTGGTCGGGTGGCGCACCAGGTTCACCGTGCCGAGCGTCGGGTGCTCCACCGGCCATTCCAGGCCCAGGTGCTTCACCTGCTCGTCGGCGAAGACCTGGTCCATGGCATAGACCGGGCCGGCCGGCACGCCGGCCTTGTTCAGCCGCTCGATCCAGTAGGCGCTGGTGTTGGTCTGCAGCACCGCCTGCAGCACGCCGTTGGTCTTTTCCCGGTTGGCCGCCCGCAGCTTGTCGGTGGCCAGGTCCGGGTCCTTCGCCTGCTCGAAGATGCCCAGGGTTTCCACGATGCGGTTCCACATCTCCTGCCCGCCGCCGGCCAGGTTCATCAGCCCGTCCTTGGTGTTGAACAGGCCGGTGGGCACGGTGGTGGGGTGGTCGTTGCCGGCCTGGCCGGGCACTTCGTGCTTCATGGTCCAGCGGGTGGCCTGGAAGTCCATCATCGCCACCATGGCCTCCAGCAGGCTGGTGTGGACCCAGCGCCCCTTGCCGGTCTGCTCGCGTTCCAGCAGGGCGACCAGGATGCCGATGGCGCAGTACAGCCCGGCGGTGAGGTCCGCCACCGGGATGCCGGCGCGCACCGGGCCCTGCCCCGGCAGGCCGGTGACCGACATGATGCCGCCCATGCCCTGGGCGATCTGGTCGAAGCCCGGGCGGCGGGCATAGGGGCCGGTCTGGCCGAAACCGCCGATGCTGCCCAGCACGATGCGCGGGTTCACCGCGGACAATGCCTCGAAGTTGATGCCCAGGCGGTCCTTCACGTCGGGGCGGTAGTTCTCCACCACCACATCGGCCTTGGCGACCAGGCGCTTGAACAGCGCCAGCCCGTCCGGGTCCTTCAGGTTCAGCGTCATGCTGCGCTTGTTGCGGTGAACATGCTGAAAGTCCGGCCCGTGGCGTTCGCCGCCCAGGCCACCGCCGGTGTCCACCGCCTCGGTCGCTTCCACCTTGATGACATTGGCGCCCCAGTCCGCCAACTGGCGCACGCAGGTGGGGCCGGACCGGACGCGGGTGAGGTCGAGCACGGTGAAGCGGGACAAGGGCAGCATGGGGAGGCTCCTGCACGGGGTGGCGGAAGACTTGCCGCGAACCTGCTTCCCCGGCAAGGGTGGCGCCAGGCACGGAGGATACCCGCATGGAAGAGCTGCTGTACGAGATCCGCGACGGCGTCGGCTTCATCACCCTGAACCGCCCGCAGGCGCGCAACGCCATGACCTTCCCGATGTACGCGCGGTTGAAGGAAATCGCCGAGACGGTGGGCGACGACCCCGCGGTGAAGGTGCTGGTCATCACCGGCGCCGGGGAAAAGGCCTTCGCCGCCGGCACCGACATCTCCCAGTTCCGCGCGTTCAGCACGCCCGAGGACGCGCTGCACTACGAGGAACGGATCGACGCCGTGCTGGTGGCGCTGGAGATGTGCCCGAAGCCGACCATCGCCGCCATTGCCGGCGCCTGCACCGGCGGCGGTGGTGCCATTGCCGGGGTCTGCGACATGCGCATCGCCGCGGCCAACATGCGGTTCGGCTTCCCCATTGCGAAGACGCTGGGCAACTGCCTTTCCATGGCCAATTACGGCCGACTGGCGGCGCTGCTCGGCCCGGCGAAGGTGCTGGACCTGGTCTATACCGCCCGGCTGGTGGAGGCCGATGAGGCCAAGGCGATCGGCCTCGTCTCCGAAGTGCTGCCCGACCACGCCGCCCTGCAGGCCCGTGCCGAGGCGCTGGCGCGCCAGGTGGCGGCGAATGCGCCGCTGACCATGCGCGCCACCAAGGAAGCCCTGCGCCGGCTGCGGCTGGCCGCGCGCCAGGTGGACGGCGACGACCTGGTGACGATGTGCTTCACCAGCAACGACTTCCGCAACGGGGTGAAGAACTTCCTGGCCAAGCAGCCGGCGGTGTGGACCGGCACCTGAGCCGGCCCCGCCACCGCTGACCACCCGGGCGACAGCGCCCGGGTCCCCTGGCATGGGCGCTGCATGGCTGGTGGCCTCGCCGGAGGAATCACCATGCCCACCACCACCACCCGTCGCGCCCTGTTGTACCGCGTGCCGGCCCGCCACCCGGGGGACGCCGCCGCCGTGGCCGCGCTGTTCGACCAGGGGCTGCTGGCCCCGGCCGAGGTCGTGGCCATCCTCGGCAAGACCGAGGGCAATGGCTGCGTCAATGACTTCACCCGCGCCTACGCGGTGGAAGCCCTGAGCCACATGCTGGCGGCCCGGCTGGGCAGCACGGCGGAGGCGGTGCAGGCGCGGGTGGCGCTGGTGATGTCGGGCGGCACCGAGGGCGGGCTTTCGCCGCATTTCCTGGTGCTGGCGGTGCGACGGGAAGCGGCGGCGCCCAACCCGGCCGGCGCCCTGGCCATCGGCACCGCCTTCACCGCCGAATTCGCCCCCGAGGAACTCGGCCGCATGGCGCAGTTGCACGCCACCGCGGCGGCGGTGCGCGCGGCGATGGCGCAGGCCGGCCTGACCGACCCCGCCCAGGTGCACTACGTACAAGTGAAATGCCCGCTGCTGACCAATGACCGCATCGCCGCCGCCAAGGCGCGCGGCCAGGGCGTGGCGACCGAGGACACCTATCATTCCATGGGCCTGTCGCGCGGCGCCTCGGCGCTGGGGGTGGCGCTGGCCTTGGGCGAGGTGGGTGAGGCCGTGCTGGCGGATGCGGTGGTGGGGGCCGATTGGTCGCTGTTCTCCGGCCGCGCCAGTTGCTCGGCCGGGGTGGAACTGACCCGGGGCGAGGTGGTGGTGCTGGGCAACAGCCCGGCCTGGGCCGGCGACCTGCTGATGGCACACGACGTGATGGCCGACGCCATCGACCTGCCGGCGGTGCAGCGCGCCCTGGCCAGCGCCGGCTTCGCCACCGGTGGCGGCCAGTTGGACGAGGCGGCGCGGGACCGCCTGGTGGCGGTGCTGGCCAAGGCGGAACCTGCCTCCACCGGGCGCATTCGCGGCAGCCGGCACATCATGTGGGACGACAGCGACATCAACGCCACGCGACATGCGCGGGCGCTGGTGGGCGGGGTGATCGCCGCGGCGGTGGGGCGGACGGAACTGTTCGTCTCCGGCGGGGCCGAGCACCAGGGGCCGGATGGTGGCGGCCCGGTGGCGGTGGTGGTGCGGCGCCAGGAGTGAACCGGCGGCACGAGCCTGCGACCTGTGCCGAGGCCGTGACGGCGGCCCGTGGCTTGTGCCGCGAAGCCAGGGCGGGCGGCGGCCCGCCGCCCGGCGATGGAGGGCGCGAAAAGCCCATGCCGGCGGTCAAATCCGTTGACCGCCGGCGGAAGCCTATTCCGGCTTCAGCCCGGCAATGGCGATGGCGCGCTGCGCCTTCTCCCGCTCACCGCGCAGGAAGGCCTGCATGCCCGGCGTGGTGAGTTCCTCCGGTGTCGCCAGGTCGGCGCCGAAGCCCAGCATGCGGGTCTTCACCTCGGGGTCCGCCATGGCTTCCGTCATCACCCCCTGCAACACGCGCAAGGCGGCTTCCGGCGTGCCGGCCGGGGCGAACAGCGCCACGAAGGAAGCGGCGACGAAGCCGGCCTGGCCCTGTTCGATGAAGGTCGGCACCTCCGGCACCAGCGGCGAGCGGGCCGGGGCGGCGACGCCCAGGATGCGGCCGCGGCCGTCCTTGTGCAGGTCCAGCACGGTGGAAAGCTCGATCAGGATGCCATCCAGGTTGCCGGCCAGGAAATCCGGCAGCGTGGCGCCGCCACCGCGGAACGGCACATGCACCAGGTTGGCGCCGGTGGCGGCCTTGAACAGCTCCAGCGGCAGGTGGTTGGCGCCGCCGATGCCGGACGTGCCGATGGTGACGCCCTGCGGGTTGGCGCGGCTGTAGGCCACCAATTCGCCGAGGGTGCGGATCGGCAGTGTCGGGCGGGTGATGATGACCATGGGCACCTGGCCCAGCATCGCCACCGGGGTCAGGTCGGTGAAGGTGTCGTAGCGCGGGCTGGCGGTCAGCAGCGGGCCGTTGACGATGGAACCCGGGCTGCCCAGCAGCAGGGTGTAGCCATCCGCCCGCGCCCGCACCACGGCTTCGGTGCCGATGGCGCCGGCCGCGCCGGTGCGGTTTTCCACCACCACCGGCTGGCCCAGCCTGCGGGTGATGAAGGCGCCGTACAGCCGGGCCATGGCGTCCGTGTTGCCACCGGCGGCGAACGGCACCACGAAGCGCAGCGGGCGCGCGGGGAAGCTCTCCTGCGCCCCTGCCGGCGCCGTGGCGGCCAGCAGGGGCAGCGCCAGCAGGGAGCGCCTGCCTGGCAAGGGGCTGGGCATCAGGTGCGCCAATGCGGGTAGCCGCTGCCGAGTTGCTCGGCTTCCAGCCGGCGCAGCATGGCGTGCCATTCCAGCACGCCATAGGGGCGGCGGGTGCCGGGCTGGTACAGGTTGGCGGTCTTGGCCAGGATTTCGGCGTCGGGCAGGGTCAGCTCGGTCTTCGCCGCCATGGCGTCCACCTGGGCGCGGCAGCTGAGTTCCAGCTGGTACATGGTGTTGAACGCCTGCTGGATGCTGGCGCCGCAGGTCAGCAGGCCGTGGTTGGCCATGATGAGCGCGTCATGCTGGCCCAGGTCGGCGACGATGCGCTCGCGCTCCGACAGGTCCACCGCCGGGCCTTCATAGCCATGGGTGCCGTGGTGGCCGACGAAGCGCATGGAGGTCTGCGACATCGGCAGCAGGCCGCACTTCATGGCCGAAACCGCCATGCCGGCGCGGGTGTGGGTGTGGATCACCGCCGCCACGTCCGGCCGCGCGGTGTGGATGGCGCCATGGATGACATAGCCGGATTTGTTGATGCCGTAGTCGGTGTCCGGCTTGCTGATGATGTTGCCCTCGACATCGATCTTGGCCAGCGAGGTGGCGGTGATCTCGCCGTACAGCAGCCCGTACAGGTTGATCAGCAGGTGCTCGGTGCCGGGGATGCGCAGGGTGATGTGGTTGTAGATCAGGTCGGTCATGCCGTAGCTGTTCACCAGCCGGTAGCAGGCCGCCAGGTCGCAGCGCGCCTGCCATTCCTCCGGGCTGACCTGGCCCTGGATGCTTGGCCAGTTGGTGCTGTAGGCGGCAGGGACGTTGCCCATGGCAGGTTTCCTCGGCTGGTGGCCAAGGGCTAGCGCCGCGGCGGCTGGCTGGCAACTGGCCGCGGCGCCTGTTGCCCCGGCCCTGGCCCGCCCTGCCTCGCCCTGGCGGAAGGCAGCACGTGCGCCGCCGCTTTGCCGGGTCAGCCCAGGCCGAGCAGGTGCCAGTCGGTGCCGGGATTGCCCACCCAGGCCTGGCTGGCGATGTGCTCGCCATTCATCTGCCAGGCATAGATGGTGCCGTCCTGGCCCTGGAACACCAGGTCGGTGCGGCCGTCGCCGTCCACGTCGCCCACCGCCTTCAGGTCCCACCAGGGGCCGGGATTGTCCAGGTTGCCGACCTGCGGCTGGGCGCCGCCCATGTGCCAGACCCGCAGCTCCCCGGTGCTGGCGTTGCGCCACAGCAGGTCGGGCCGGCCGTCCAGGTCCAGGTCGCCGCTGCCGCGCAGTTGCCAGGCGGCGTCCAGCGTGCCGAAGGTGGCCAGCATGCTGCCATGGGTCAGGTCCTGGGCCTGCCAGTCGATCACCTCGTTGGTGACGGCGTTGCGGAACAGCAGGTCGGTGCGGCCATCGCCGTCGAAGTCACCGGCGATGAGCAGGTGGAACGGCTCGGCCGGGCGCGCCATGTTGCCTTGGGCGCTGCGGACGCCGGCATTGAGCTGCCAGTAGACCAGCCCGCCGGTGGCGTCGCTGTCGAACAGCAGCTCGGTGCGGCCGTCGTGGTCCAGGTCGCCGCTGGCGCGCAGGTCGTAGTCCATGCCCGGGGTGCCCAGGCTGTGCATGCCGGTGACCACGCCGCCCTGCACGGTCCATAGCTGCACCATGCCGGTGCCGCTGTCCTGCAGCAGCAGGTCGGTCAGGCCGTCGCCGTCGAAATCGCCGACGCCCTTCAACTGCAGGGTCGGCGCCGCCATGCCCAGATAGGCGGCGCCGCCGAGGGTGAGGCCATGCATGGTCCAGCTCCACAGTTGGCCGAGGCCCTGGAACACCAGGTCGGCCTGGCCATCGCCGTTGAGGTCGCCCTGCACCGCCGCGGCCGGGTTGAAGCTGCCATCGCTGAACTGCACCAGCTCCACATGGCTCAACTGGTCCTGGCCGCCCGGGCCGCTGACCGTGAGGCTGCCATCGGCGTTGCGCTGCACGTGGTAGTTGGCGGCGTGGCCGGAGTAGCTGACCGTGTCGCTGCCGCCACCGGCGTCCACGCTGTTGCCGCCGCCCTGGCCCAGCGAGATGCGGTCATCGCCATCGCCGCTGGCGACATGCGCATTGCCGCCATTGGCCAGGGTGATGCTGTCGTTGCCGGCGCCACCGGCGATGCTGTCGCCCCAGCCAGCAACGCTGACCAGGTTGTTGCCGGACCCGGCGTCGATGCTGGCATTGCCGGCGCCGCCGTCCAGGCTGTCGTCGCCGGCGCCGCCCAGCAGGTGGTTGCCATAGCCGGCGGCGGCGATGCTGTCGTTGCCGGCCAGGCCGTCCAGCGTGGCGTTGCCGAAGGCGCTGGTCAGCGTATCGCCGCCGGCGGTGCCGGCCAGCGCCTGATTGTAGCCGGTGGTGGCGCGCGGCGTCGCCGGGGTGGCGTGGATGCCGACATAGCCATAGGGCAGCGCGCCGCCCGCGCCGGCCTGGATATCCGCCAGCAGGGTGGTGCCGGCGGCGGTGCCGTCGGTGAGCCATATTTCGTCGCCATGCGCGGCGTCGCCGGCGGTGAACACCGCGCGGCCATCGCCCAGCGCGAGGACGTCGCGCGGCACGGACAGGAATGCCGCCGCGGCGGGGTCGACCAGATGGGTGCCGGCGGCGGTGCCGTCGGTGACCCAGAGCTTGGTCTGCTGGCCGGGCACGCCGATGGTGGAGCTTTCGAAGATCGCCCGGCCATTGCCCAGCGCGGTGATCGGCCCGCTGTACAGGATGCCGGTGGCCAGGGTCAGCGTACCGGTCGCCGTGCCGTCGGTGACCACCAGGGAGGCGCCGAACAGCCCGCCGGTATTGGCGAACAGCACGGCCTTGCCGGTACCGAGGTCGGCAATCGCGCTCGGCCAGGCGCCGCCGATCGACGGCGACGCGTAGAGGTCCGCCACCAGGTGGGTGCCGGCGGCGGTGCCGTCGGAGATCCACAGTTCCTCGCCATGGCTGCCGTCATCGGCGGCGAACAGCACCTGGCCGGTGCCGAAGCTGGTGAGGTCGCTGATGCGGGCGTCGCCGCCGGGGTTGATGGTGGCCAGCACCTGCGCGCTGCCGCCGCTGAAGCGCCAGAGCTGGTAGTTGCTGCTGTTGGCCAGCGCGCCGGCGAACACCACGCTGCCATCGCCCAGCGCGGCGAACGCACCGGTGCCGGTGATGTTGGCCAGGCTGTGGGTGCCGGCCACGGTGCCGTCGGAATACACCACCGCGGTGCCGCCGAAGGTTTCCCAGAACGCGGTGCCGTTGCCGGTGGCCACCGGCGTGGTGTCGGACACGGCCAGGCTGAGCACCACCGGCGCGGCGCCGGAGAGGTCCACGCTGTAGACCGACTTGCCGTCGCCGCCGACCCAACCATTGAACAGGGCGCGGCCATTGCCCAACGGCACGAAGCCGCCGACCCAACCGCCCAGGAACTGGTCCAGCCGGGTCAGCTGGTAGGTGCCGCCAGCGGTGCCGTCGGTGGCCCAGATGGTGGTCTCGGTGATCAACCCGGGGAGCACCTGCTGGGTGGCGAAGATGGCGTGCCCGCCCAGGCTGGCCAGGCCCAGCAGCGTCGAGCCCGCGGCACCTGGCGTGAGGTCCACCACCATGTGGGTGCCGGTCAGGTCGGTGGCCCACAGCTCGGTGCCGTGGCTGCCGTCGTTGGCGACGAACAGCACGGTAGTGCTGGCCGGCGCCACGGCGGCGGGATGCAGCAGGGCGTTGAGGTTCACGTCGGCGCCGCCGCCGGCGAAGTGCAGGCTCTCGACATGGCGCAGCGTGTCACTGCCGCCCGGGCCGTTGACGGTGACGCTGCCATCGCCGTTCACATGCACCGAATAGGCGCTGGCGGCGCCGGCATAGGTGACGCGGTCGGTGCCGGCGCCGCCGTCCACGCTGTTGCCGCCGCCCTGGCCCAGGGCGATGACGTCGTCGCCGCCGCCGCTGAGGATGTCGGCGCCGCCGCCATTGGCCAGGTTGATGCTGTCCTGGCCGCTGCCGGTGGTGACGTGGTTGCCCCAGCCGGCCAGCGCCAGCTGGTTGTTGCCGTTGCCCAGCATGATGCTGGCGTTGCCCGCGGTGCCGCTGACCGTGTTGTTGCCGTCGCCGGCGCTGATGCTGTCGTTGTAGCCGGCCGCGTGCAGCAGGTTGGCCCCGGCGCCGCCGTCCAGCGTGGCGTTGCCCGCGCCGCCGTCCAGGCTGTCGTCGCCCAGCCCGCCCAGCAGCAGGTTGCCGTAGCCGGCGGCGGTGATGCTGTCGTTGCCGGCGCCGCCGTCGAGGCTGGCGCTGCCGAAGGCGCTGGTCAGCGTGTCGTCGCCGGTGCCGGTCACCAGGGATTGGCTGTAGCCGGTGGTGAAGCGCAGGACATTGGCCATGGTAATTCTCCGGCGGCCCTGGGCAGGACCGGTGCGCGGCGGGGCCGCGAGGCAGCATGATGCCGCGACGGTCGGTGCCTGAAGCTGGCGAGGGTCTCGCCGGCCGAGGCAACCACAAGTTTAACTATTCAGCGACAAATGTACAAAATTTATTCAATCCTTGCCCATTTGGCACACTTATTGACTGTTTTGAGCGCAGCGTGAGTGATGGCGACCGGCATGGGGCAATGCTGGTACGGCAGGGCCGCCGGCCTGCGCCGTACAGGGAAGGACTGCAGCGCCAGCGCACCATGATCTGGCGCAAGGCCCGTGCCGGGCGCGGGGGTTACGGCGCGGCCGCGGCTTCGCCACAGTGGGGGCATGGGTGGAACCGACATGGCCACGGGGTGGCAGGACCGGGCGGCGCTGCGGCGGCTGCTGCTGGTGGGGCTGGGCACCAGCGTGGTGCCGCTGGACAGCGCGCTGAACATCGCCTTCCCGGCGATGACAGCGCATTTCGGCCAGCCGGTGGCGGACATCCAGTGGATCGTCATCTGCTATGTGCTGACCTATGGCAGCCTGATGCTGGGCATTGGCCGGCTGGGCGACATCTTCGGCCATGCCCGGGTGTTCCGCGCCGGGCTGGGCTGGAGCGCGCTGGCCTACCTGCTGTGCTCGGTGGCGCCAGGCTTCGGCTGGCTGATGGCCTGCCGGGTGTTGCAGGGCATTGGCGCGGCGCTGGTCATCAGTTGCGGCCCGGCGCTGGTGACCAGCCTGTACGCCGAAGCCCTGCGGCCGCGGGTGCTCGGCGCCTATGCGCTGCTGTTCGCCACCGGGTCGGTGCTGGGGCCTTCGTTGGGTGGGCTGCTGGTGGCCGGGTTCGGCTGGGAGGCGGTGTTCTGGTTCCGCACGCCCATTGCGCTGGCGGCGCTGCTGCTGCTGCGCGGCCTGCCGGGGCCGGCGCGCGGCGCGGCGCGGGAAGCCTTCGACCTGCCGGGCGCGGTGCTGTTGGCCGTGGCGATCGGCAGCCTGCTGATGGCGGTGAACCAGGCGCGGCATGGCTGGGTGGCGCTGGCGCTGGCGGGGCTGTTCGGCGTGGCGCTGTGGGGCTTCCTGCGGCAGTCGCGGCGCGGCGCGCGGCCGGTGGTGGCGCTGCATGTCTTCGCCCTGCCGGGCTTCGCGCTGGTGAATGTGGCGAATGCGCTGGCCAATCTGGCGGCCTTCGCGGTGCTGTTGTTCGTGCCCTACTACCTCACGCGTATCGCACTGCTGCCGGTGGGGGTGGCGGGCTTGGTGCTGGCAAGCTCGGCGGCGGGGACGATGATCGCCTCGCTGCCCGGCGGCTGGCTGCTGGGGCGGGTGGCGGCGCGGCGCATGGCGGCGCTGGGCGTGGGGCTGATCGGCACCGGGTTGGCGATGATGGCGCTGTGGGGCGCCGCCACGCCGCTGCCGGCGCTGCTGGTGGCCTTGCTGCTGCATGGCGCCGGGCTTGGGCTGTTGCAGGTCAGCTACACCGAGATCGTCACGGCCACCCTGCCGCGGGCGGACCGTGGCGTGGCCGGCAGCCTGGCGATGATGACGCGCACGCTGGGCGTGGTGACCGCGGCTTCCCTGCTGACGCTGGTATTCGAGGGGGTGCAGGCCGAGGCGCAGGGCGGCGGCGCGGCGGTGGGCGAGGCCTTCCTGCGCGGCTTCGGCGCCAGCCTGGCCAGCGCCGCCCTGGTGGCGGCGCTGGTGGTGGTGGCGTTGCTGCTGCCTGGTCGCCAGCGCCGCTGACGCCCCGCGGCCTCAGGCGTACTTGCCGCTGACCTGGGGCGTGGGCGTGTCGAAGCCCTGCTGCTGCCGGTCCAGCCGGGTCGCGCGCGACCAGGTGCGCTTCAGGTCGTCGCGCACGTTGAAGCCGAGGGTGCCCAGGCCTTCCACCGTCAGCATCACCTCGTCGCCATCCATGAAGCTGGACAGGCCGCGATGGTTGGTGCCGGTGGCCAGGATATCCCCCGGCTCCAGCGTATGGATCGAGGTGACCCATTCGATGCAGCGCGGGATCTTGTGCGCCATGTCGTTGGTGTTGAACTTCTGCTTGACCTCGCCATTCACCGTCAGAGTGATCGGCAGGTTCTGCGGGTCGGCGATCTCGTCCGCGGTGACCAGGAAGGGGCCGATCGGGGCGAAGGTCTCGCGCGACTTCATCTGGAAGAAGCTGTTGCCGGCCGGCTTCAGCCCGCGGGCGGAACCGTCGATGAAGTTGATGTAGCCGAAGACGTAGCTCATCGCCTCGGCCTGGCTCACCTGGCTGGCGCGCTTGCCGATGACCAGCGCCATCTCGGCCTCGCCCTCGAAGATCGTCGCCGGCACGTCGGGCAGTACCATGGTGTCGCCCGGGCCGATGATGGCGGTGGGCGCCTTGTGGAAGGCGTTGATCGCCGCCGGTTCCTTCAGGGTGCCATCTTCCATGTAGTTCACCGCCATGCAGACGATGTTGCCCGGCTTGGGCAGTGGCGCGCGGATGCGCAGGCCCTGCAGCGCCACGCCCTGGCCGGTGGCGGCGGCGGCCTCCAGCCTGGGGCGGTAGGCGTCGAAGCGGGCGATCAGGCCGCTCATCAGGTCGCCGGGGCCGGTGTGGGGAATGTCCGCCACCACGGCGGAGACATCCACCGCCTGGTCGCCCCTGACAACGCAAAGCCTGTAGTCGTCCGCGAACAGCAGCTTCATGGCCGCCTCCCTGGGGTTGCTTGGGGATGATTGGACACCAGCCGGGGCCTGCGGGCAATCTGCCGCCCAAACGAGGACCAGCACATGCGTATCGAGATCCTTTGCACCGGCGACGAGATCCTGACCGGCAAGACCATCAACACCAACTACGCCCACATGGCCCAGCGCCTGGGCGAGGCCGGGCTGGAGGTGGTGTGGGGCACCACGGTGGGGGATGACCGGGCCAGCCTGCTCAGCGCCTTCCGCCAGGCGGCCGAGCGCGCCGACGCGGTGATCGTGAACGGCGGCTTGGGCCCGACCGTGGACGACCTTTCCCAGGAAGTGGCGGCCGAGGCGGCTGGCGTGGGCCTGGTGCTGCATGCGGAATGGCTGGCGCGGATGGAAGCGTTCTACCAGCGCCGCAACCGGGTGATGCCGGCCAACAACCGCAAGCAGGCGATGCTGCCGGAAGGCTGCGAGTTCATCGACAACCCGATCGGCACCGCCTGCGGCTTCGCGGTCTCCATCGGCCAGGCGCGGTTCTTCTTCACCCCCGGCGTGCCGCGGGAGATGAAGAAGATGCTGGAGGAGCAGGTGATGCCCCGCCTGCTGGCCCGCGCCGGCACCCCGGGCGTGACCCGGCTGAAGCGGTTTCATTCGTTCGGCATCGGCGAAAGCCGCGCGGATGAGATGCTGAGCGATATCGAGGCGATGGCACCGGGGGTGAAGCTGGGCTTCCAGGCGCATTACCCGCAGCTGGAGACCAAGCTGGCGCTGCGCGGCGCCTCGGCGGCGGAGTTGGACGCCACGCTGGCACCGCTGGAAGCGGAAGTGCGCCGCCGCCTGGGCAACTACATCGTGGCCGAGGACACCGCCTCGCTGGAATCCGTGGTGCTGGAGGCGCTGCGGGCGCGCGGCGGTTCGCTGGCGGTGGCCGAGAGCTTCACCGGCGGCGGCATGGCGGCGCGGCTGCTGCACGTGGCCGGGGCCGAGGCGCTGTTCCGCCGTGGCGTGGTCAGCCGGGACGCGGCGCAGCTTTCGGCGGCGGTGGGTGTGGCCGGGGCGGCGTTCTCGGCCGAGCTGGCGCAGCAGGTGGCGCGGGCGCTGCGCGACCAGTCCGGCGCCAGCCATGCCGTGGCGGTGCTGGTGACACTGGATGAGGGGGCCGACGGCATGCAGATCGGCGGTGACATCAACATCGGCCTGGCCGACGAAGAAGGCGCCATGGTGCGCCAGGCCCGGCTGCTGGGCGGGCGGGACTGGGTGCGGCTGGGCGCGGTGGAGATGGGGCTGGACAGCCTGCGCCGCCGCCTGCTGGGGCTGCCGGTGGATGAACGGCTGGACTTCGAACGGCGATAGCGCCTGATCGCCCGAAGCGGCGACGCTGAGGGCGTGAATCAGTCGCGCGGGCAGTGCCTGATCGCCTGAAGCGGCGACGCTGAGGGCGTGGATCGATCGCACAGGCAAGCTGCCCGGGGCGCATCCCCGGGCAGCCCGTACGCTACCGATGCAGCTTGGCTTCGGTCTTGTCCTGCAATGCCTCGAAGCTCAGGCCCGGGATGATGTCCCGCACCACGAAGCCGCGCTCGGTCACGTCCAGCGCCGCCAGGTTGGTATAGACGCGGGTGACGCAGCCGGGCGCGGTCAGCGGGTAGGTGCAGCGCCGCAGCACGCGGGCATGGCCTTCCTTGGTGGTGTGCTCCATCACCACCCAGACTTCCTTGGCGCCCACCGCCAGGTCCATGGCGCCACCGATCTGCCCGGTGCCGGGGCTGGCGCTTTGCGCCCAATTCGCCAGGTCGCCGTTTTCCGCCACCTGGAAGCCACCCAGCACGCACAGGTTCAGGTGGCCGCCGCGGACGATGGCGAAGCTCATCGCGTGGTCGAAGAAGCTGCCGCCGGGGTGCAGCGACACACGTTGGCTGGAGGCATTGACCAGCCAGGGGTTTTCCCGGTGCTTCGGCGGCGCCGGGCCAACGCCGAGGATGCCGTTTTCGCTGTGGAAGATCACTTCCCGCTCGGCCGGCACATGGTCGGCGATCAGCGTCGGAATGCCGATGCCCAGGTTGACGAACCAGCCGCCCGGAATGTCCTGCGCCACGCGCGCCGCCATGCCGGAACGGCCCAGCGGCTTGTAGGTTGTCTCGCTCATGCGGTCCTCCTCACACCACCGGCTTCGGGTCGCCGGCGGGCACGTGCAGCACGCGGTTCACGAAGATGCCGGGGGTCACCACCTCGTTGGACGGGATCTGGCCCAGGTCGCAGACATGGTGCGTCTGCACGATGGTCATGGCACCGGCCATGGCGACGATGGGGTTGAAGTTGCGGCTGGCGTCGCGGAACAGCAGGTTGCCCCAGCGATCCGCCATCCAGGCTTCCACCAGCGCCACGTCGCCGGGCAGGGCTTCCTCCAGGATGCATTCGCGTCCCTGGTACCAGCGGGTTTCCTTGCCCTCGGCCACCACGGTGCCGGCGCCGGTCGGCGTGTAGAAGGCCGGGATGCCGGCGCCCGCGGCGCGCATGCGCTCCGCCAGGGTGCCCTGCGGAATCACCACGCCTTCCATCCTGCCCTGGCGCACCAGTTCACCGGCGATGCTCTGCGCGCGGATGAAGGTGGAGATCATCTTCTTCACCCGGCCCAGTTCCACCAGCCGGGTCAGCCCGGTGGTGGCCTGCCCGGCCACGCGGTTGCGGCCACCGGAGTTGACCACGATGGTCAGGTCGGTGGCGCCCTGCTCGATCAGCCCCTCGATCAGCGCGTTGGGGGCGCCGACATCGCCGAAGCCGGCGACCAGCACGGTGGAGCCGTCCTTGATGCCGTTCATGGCCTCGGCCATGGAACGCACGAATTTGTCGATCATCGGTCAACCACCTTCACGGCTGCTGCTTCCCCCTTGGGCCGCCTGGGGCGACCATCCACGGCCAAGGTTACGGGAGAGGCGGCCGAGGCGCCAGCAGGGGCGCCGCCCGAAGGAGCACTCCGGGGCCATGTCCGGAATGGTTGCCTCACATGGGCGTGTGGCGCGGGTGGCTCACGCTTATGTCGATTCGCCGAATCGAGGCCCATTGCCCAGGTTGGGCGCCTGATCATCCGGGGGGATGGAACACATGGACCAGTTGGCCCAGCAGCGCCGGGCGCAAGGCATGGCAACGGAAGCGGAGCTCTGCCGCCTGTTGGCGGCGCAGTTGAGCGTGGCGGCGGAGGCCGAGGCGTTGCTCAGCCAGGCCATGCGGCTGGAAGCCGCGCTGGCCGCCGCCGCGCCTCAGGCACCGCCCAGGTAGGCGGCGCGCACATCCGGGCTGGCCAGCAGCTCGGCGCCGGTGCCGGCCTGCACCACATGGCCGGTTTCCAGCAGGAAGGCACGGTCGCACAGCCGCAGCGCGGCCATGGCATTCTGTTCCACCATCAGCACCGTGGTGCCGTTGGCGCGAATTTCCCGCACGATCTGGAACACCTGCTCCACCAGGCTGGGCGCCAGGCCCAGCGAGGGTTCGTCGAACATCACCAGCCGCGGGCGGGACATCAGGGCGCGGGCGATGGCCAGCATCTGCTGCTCGCCGCCCGAAAGCGTGCCGGCGGCCTGGGCCAGCCGTTCCCGCAGGCGGGGGAAGCGGTCGCACATGGCGTCCAGGTCGGTGGCCACGGCGGCGCGGTCGCGTCGCAGCAGGGCGCCCATCTCCAGGTTCTCCCGCACCGTCAGGTGGGGGAAGACCCGGCGGCCCTCGGGGCAATGGGCAATGCCACGGGCCAGGATTTCCCGCGGGGACAGCCCGCCGATCTCGGCGCCATCCCAGGTGATGCGCCCGGCGCTGGGCTTCAGCAGCCCGCTGATGGTCTTCAGCGTGGTGGACTTGCCGGCGCCATTGGCGCCGATCAGGCTGACCAGCTCGCCCTGCCGCACATCCAGCGAGACATCGGCCAGTGCGAGGGTGCGGCCGTAGCCGGCGGCGACGCCTTCAAGCCGCAGCATGGCCGGCTTCCTGGTATTCGCCGCTGCCGAGATAGGCGCGGATGACCTCGGGGTGGCGGCGGATCTCGGCCGGCGCGCCGGTGGCGATGATGCGGCCCTGGTTCAGCACCACGATGGCGTCCGAGATCTGCATCACCATGGGCATGTCGTGTTCCACCAGCAGCACGGTCATGCCGCGGTCCCGCAACTGCCGGATCAGCGCCATGCATTCGGCGGTTTCGGACGGGTTGAGCCCGGCGGCGGGTTCGTCCAGCAGCAGCAGGCGCGGGCTGGCGATGGCGGCCAGCGCAATGCCCAGCCGGCGCTGTTCGCCATAGGCCAGCACCTCGGCCGGGGTTTCCGCCCGCCCGGCCAGGCCGACGAACTCCAGCATGGCCCAGGCTTCCGCCCGCAGCCGGGCTTCCTCCCGCCGTGCCGAGGGCAGCCGCAGCAGCGCGCCCAGCAGCCCGGCGCTGCCGCGGCGATGCAGTGCCATCAGCGCGTTTTCCAGCACCGTGCAGCCGGTGAACACGCTGGTGCGCTGGAAGCTGCGGACAATGCCGCGCTCGGCGATGCGGTCGGGGCTGAGGCCGGTGATCTCGGCGCCATCGAACAGGATGCGGCCGGCGGTCGGGCGCATGTAGCCGGTGATGACGTTGAAGGCGGTGGTCTTGCCGGCGCCGTTCGGGCCGATCAGGCTGACCACCTGGCCCTCGGGCACGCTGAAGCTGGCATCTGCGATCGCCACCAGCCCGCCGATATGCACCGCCAGGTTTTCCACCCGCAGCAGGGGGCTCATGGCCGGGGCCGCAGGCTGGCCAGCGCGGGCACGATGCCGCGCGGCAGGAACATCACGAACAGGATCATCGCCACGCCATAGGCCACCCATTGCGCTTCCGGTGCCGCGTGGCCGCGCAGCAGGTCCGGGATCAGGCCGAAGATCAGCCCACCCACCACCGGGCCCCACAGCGTGCCCTTGCCGCCGGTGATGACCATGATGACCATGGTGACGGTGTAGATGAACAGGAACACGTCGGGGTCGACGATGCGGACGTAATGCGCGAACAGGCTGCCCGCTGCGCCGGCGATGCCGGCCGAGATGACGGCGGCGATGACCAGGTAGTGGGTGACGCGAATGCCCACCGAGCGCGCCAGGGATTCATTGGACCGCAGCGCCACCAGCGCCCGGCCGATGCGGGATTCCACCACCTGGCGCACCACCAGGAAGGCCACGACCGCCACCGCCAGCACCAGCCAGTAGTTCTGCGCCTTGCTGTACAGCGCCACCACGCCCTGGCCCGGCAGCCACAGCGAGAACGGCGGAATGGAGATCAGCGCCATCGGCCCCTGGGTCAGCTCTATCCAGTTCAGCGCCACCATGCGCAGCACCTGGGCGAAGCAGATGGTGATGATGACGAAGTAGGCGCCGCGCACCCGGAAGGCCAGCCGCCCCAGCAGCCAGCCGAAGCCCCCCGCCACCACGATGGCGGCGATGAAGCCCAGCCATGCCGGTTGCGGTGCCAGCGTGATGCGCAGGCCGAAGCCGATGCCGATGTCGAACCCCAGCGCGGCCAGCGCGCTGGTGTAGGCCCCCAGGCCGAAGAAGGCGACATGGCCGAGACTGAGCTGGCCGGTATAACCCAGCAGCAGGTTCAGGCTGATGGCGCCGATGATGAAGATGCCGGCCGAGGTCAGTACCGCCAGCAGGTAGGGGTCGGGGAAGGCCACCGGCAGCAGCGCCAGCGCGGCCACGAACAGCCAGGGCAGAAGCTTGCTCACCCGATGCGCTCCTTCGCCGGTACCAGCCCCTGCGGCTTCAGCGCCAGCACCAGGATGATGAGCAGGAAGCCGAAGGCGTCGCGGTATTCGGTGGAGAGATAGCCGCCGGCGAACTCCTCCACGAAGCCAAGCGCGAAGCCGCCCAGCGTGGCGCCGGGCAGGCTGCCCAGCCCGCCCAGGATGACGATGGCGAAGGCCTTCAGCCCCACCAGGTCGCCCATGGTGGGGCTGACCATGAACACCGGCCCCAGCAGCGCCCCGGCGGCGGCGGCCAGGCCGGAGCCGATGGCGAAGGTGGCGGTGTTCACCCAGCCCACGCGCACCCCCATCAGCGCCGCCGTCTCCGGGTCCTGGAAGGTGGCGCGCATGGCCACGCCGGCGCGGGTGCGGTCCAGCATCAGCCAGAAGCCCAGCAGCAGCGCGGCCGAAACGCCCAGCACGAACAACCGCAGCGGCAGCACCGAAACCGGCCCCAGCACCAGCGGCGAGCCGGCGAAGGGGTTGGGAATAAGCTTGGCCACGCCGCCCCAGGCCCACATCTCGGCGTTCTGCAGCACCAGCGAGGCACCGATCATCACCAGCATCACGCTGTCGATGTCGGCCCGACGCATCCGCCGCAGCAGCACCAGCTCCAGCGCCGCGCCCAGCGCCACGCCGGCCAGCGTGGCCAGCGCCAGCGCCAGGTAGAAGTTCACCCCCAGCAGGGAGACGAAGGCGTAGGTCATGTAGGCGCCGAACGCATACAGCTCGCCATGGGTGAAGTTGACCACGCGCATGACGCCGAAGATCAGCGTCAGCCCGATCCCCAGCAGCGCATAGGTGCCGCCGAGAACCGTGCCGTTGACGAGGTGCTGGAGGAGTTGGTCCATGAAGGCTACAGCAGGCTGGTCTTGCCTTCGGCCAGCTTGAGGATGGAGACGTTGGGCCGGTTCTGCCCACTCTCCTGCCCCGCCGGCCCGTCCTTGGTGAAGGCGATGTCGCCATTCACGCCCGGGATCTTCACGTTCCACAGCGCGGCGCGGATCGCCTCGGCTTCCGGCTTGCCGGCCAGGCGGATGGCTTCCACCACGGTCAACATGGCGTCGTAGCCGCGGAAGCCTTCGGTCAGGCCGGCGAACTCCCAGCCCTTCTTGTTCCATTCCGCGGTGTAGGTCGCGGCAATCGCCGGGTGCGGCGCGCGTTCCGGGAACCACGGCGCGTAGAACAGGATGTGGAAGCTCTCATTGCCGGCGGGCAGCGGGTTGGCGATCAGCTGGTCGGGGAAGCTGCCGCCGGTGGTGACGATGCGCTTGCCGAGGCGTTGTTCCACCGCCTGGCGCAGCGCCAGCGTCATCTGCTCCACGCCGGTGGTGACGAAGACGGTGTCGCTGTCGGTCTGCTTCAGCGCGGTCAGCTGTGCCGCCAGGTCGGTGGCTTCCGGCGTCATCGTCTCGGTCTTGCCCACCGTGATGCCGCGGGCGGCCAGCGAGGCGGCGAACTTCTCGGCGGCGCCGCGGCCGAAGTCGTTGTTCACCGACAGGAAGTCGATCTTGCGCATCGGCGGGCTGAACTTGCCGAGCAGGCCGGCGAAGGCCACCGCTTCCATCTCGCTGGTCGGCGCGATGCGGAACACATAGGGATTGCCGGAGGTGGTGATGCGCGCGGCGGAGGAGGTCTCCACCACCATCGGCACCTTGTACTCCATCAGCTTCGGCATGATCGCCAGGGTGAAGGTGCTGGACCAGGCGCCGATCAGCACCGGCACGCGGTCGCGCAGCACCAGCTTCTCCACGCTGGCCACGGCTTCGCGCGGGTTGGACTTGTTGTCCTCCAGCACCAGCTCCAGCGGCCGGCCGAGCACGCCGCCGGCGCGGTTCAGCACCTCGGTCGCGATCTTGGCGCCATTGGCCACGTAGTTGCCGGAAGCGGCCACGGCGCCGGTCAGCGGCTGGGTCATGCCGATCTTGATGGCGTCGGCGGCGAAGCCCCGGGTGGCCAAGGCCGGCATGGCGAGGCCGGCGAGCAGGACAGAGCGGCGGTTCAACATGCGGGTGGCTCCTCGGGTTGGGCCTGGGCGGATGCCAGGCGGGTCTGGCGGTACTTCTCGTCGCGGTAGGCGCCGGACAGCACCGGCGCGTAGCGGGCCTCGCCCGGGGGGGCGATGCACTCGATCAGCGCGTCGTAATTCGGGTGGTGGAAGAAGGCGATCGACAGCCGCCGGCTGCGCGCGGCCTCGGCCGGCGGGTTCACCACGCGGTGCGGGTTGGACACCCAGCGGTCATTGGTCCAGCGCATCAGCAGGTCACCGATGTTGATGACGAAGTTCTCCGGCTGGGTCGGCACGTCCAGCCAGGCGCCCGCGCGGGTCTGCACCTGCAGGCCGCCGGGTACGTCCTCGCCGTTCAGGATGGTCAGCAGGCCGTAGTCGGTATGGGTGCCGGCGCGCAGCTGGCCAGGGGCCGGCGGCATGGCTTGCTCGGGGTAGTGGTTCAGCCGCATCGCGGTGATGTGGCGGTCGATCTTGTCGTCGAAGAAGTACTCGTCGATGCCAAGGCCCAGCGCGGCGATGCGCATCAGGTCCTGGGTCAGCGCCTCCATGGCGGCGTAGTAGGCGGCGGCGGCAGCGGCGAAGCCGGGCGGGTGTTCCGGCCACAGGTTGGGCAGGAAGTACCGCTGGCCCTCGGCGCTGGTGTAGTAGGGCTGGTCCGGCCAGTGCTGCCGGCCGAAGTGGTAGTATTCCTTCAGGTCCGGCGGCGTGGTGGCGCCGTTGCCGTAGGCCAGCGCCTCCACCCCCAGTGCAATGTAGCCGCGCGGCGTGCCCTGCACCGGGTGGATGGCGCGCTGCTTCACCGCCAGTGGCTGGGCGAAGAAGGTCTTCGCGGTGTCGCGCAGCCCGTCCATCAGCGCCAGCGGCACGCCATGGCCGGTGATGCTGAAGAAGCCGATCTCGCGGCAGATGCGGTCGATCTGCTGCCCGATGCGCAGGCGGTCCGCCGCGCTGCCGGACCGGGCCGCTGCCAGGTCGATGACGGGGATCATGCGCGCACCCGGTTCAATGGAAATACGACCCGCCATCCACCACCAGCGTCTGCCCGGTGATGAAGGCCGCGTCCGGCCCGGCGAAGAAGCACACGGCGCCCACCAGGTCGCCCGGCAGCATGTCCCGCGCCAGCACCCGGCCGCGCAGCGAAGGCTCCTGCACCCCCGCCACCAGCACCGGGTTGCGCAGCACGCCGTCGCTGAGGGTGAAGCCGGGCGCCACGCTGTTCACCAGCACGTTGTGGCGGCCCAGCTCGGTGGCCAGCGCGCGGGTCAGCGAGACCACCGCGCCCTTGCTGGCGACGTAGTGCGCCATGTACGGGTTGCCCTTGAAGGCCACGCCGGAACTGATGGTGATGATGCGTCCGCCGCCACGCCGCCGCATGGCCGGCAGCACCGCGCGACAGCTGAGGAAGGTGCCGAGCACATTCACCTCCAGCACCCGGCGCCATTCCTCCAGGTCCAGCTCCTCGAACGGGCGGGGTGTCAGGCTGGTGTAGATGCCGGCGTTGTTCACCAGGATGTCGAGGCCGCCGAAGCTGGCCTCGGCGGCGGCGGCCATGGCGGCGGTGGCGCTTTCGCTGGCCACGTCGGCGGTGCAGCCGGCGGCCTCCAGGCCCTCGGCGCGCAAGGTCTCGGCCGCTGCCGAGGCGCCGGCCAGGTCGGCCAGCAGCACCCGGGCGCCACGCTGCGCCAGGCCGCGCGCCAGGGCGAAGCCGATGCCCGAGGCGCCGCCGGTCACCACGGCCACGCGACCCCGCAACGCCTGCCCGGCGGCGGCTGCGGCCACGCCTGGTTCCACTTCCGCCATTTCCCTTGCCACCCCTCGACAGCCGGGGCCAAGCAAGGGCGGTGCCAGCGCCAGCATGGCCGCACGTACCGGCGCCTTGAGGAGATGCCGCCCACGGCATGGGCAGCAGGGTGGTGCAGTGGCGCGGAAATGTGCGTACAGCCACATTTCCGCACCGCCCGGCGCCCGGCGTGGCAGGGGATGCGCCGCGCCTCCGGTGGCCGCCGCCATGGCACGGCCCTTGCGAAGCCCGGTGCGACCGACTGCCCGAGATCGGAGATCCCGCATGACCGACCCCAAGCCCTTCGACCTCATCCTGCGCGGCGGCCGGGTCATCGACCCGGCCCAGGGGCTGGATGGCATCATGGACGTGGCGGTCAGCGATGGCCGTATCGCCGCCATCGGCAACGCCCTTCCCGGCCCGGCGACGCAGGTGGTGGACGTGGCTGGCAAGCTGGTGTTGCCGGGCATGATCGACACCCACGCGCATGTCTACCAGTACGTCAGCGGCCGCTTCGGCCTGAACCCGGACATGGTGGGCGTGCATTCCGGCGTGACCACGCTGGTGGACCAGGGCGGTGCCTCGGTGCTGACCTTCCCGGGCTTCCGGGAATACATCGTGAAGCCCTCGGCCAGCCGGGTGCTGGCGTTCATCTCGGCCTACATGGTCGGCGGGCTGGAAGGGCATTACTACCCCGAGCTGTACGGCCCGGACTGCATCGCGGTGGCCGACACCATCCGTTCCGGCAAGGAAAACGCGGACCTGGTGCGCGGCGTGAAGGGCCATGCGGAAATCGCCGGCTTCGCCCGCTGGGGCATCGACGCCATGCGCAAGGCCGCCGAGATCGCCCGCGGGCTGGACCAGCCGCTGTACATCCATTTCGGCCAACTCTGGCCCATGCCGGGCGACGGCCGCAGCTATGATGCCGATACCATCCTGCCGGAAATGCTGGAGATCATGCGCCCCGGCGACATCCTGGCGCACCCCTTCACCCGCCACCCCGGCGGCTTCGTGGACCGGCACGGCAAGCTGCACCCGGTGGTGCGCGAAGCCCTGGCCGCCGGCCTCAAGACCGATGTCGGCCATGGCAGCCACTTCAGCTTCAACATGGCCCGCCTGGTGATCGACGCCGGCGTGGTGCCGGACACGCTGGGCGCCGACATGCACGGCTACAACACCACGGTGCCGAAGCCGCGCGGCACCCCCAGCGAACACCCGGACGACCTGGAGAACCACATGTTCGCCGGGCACCAGAACTTCTCGCTGGCCTCGGCCATGACCAGCATGCTGGCGCTGGGCCTGCCGCTGGAGCAGGTGGTGCCGATGGTCAGCAGCAACCCCGCCGCCATGCTGCGCATGGGGGCTGAGATCGGCGCGCTGCGCGTCGGCATGGGGGCCGATGTCTCGGTGCTGCATGACGACCGTGGTCGCTTCCGGCTGGAGGACAACGAAGGCACCCAGGTGGTGGCGGAACGCCTGCTGCGGCCGGCCTTCTGCCTGCGCGCCGGGGTGCGCTACGACGCCACCGCGGTCATCCTGCCGCAGCCCGTGCTCGCGGATGCGGCGTGACGGCGCCGCGTTCCGGGCACGGCGTCGGCGCCAGCCTGCGCCGCAAGGAAGACGCCCGCTTCCTGTTGGGCCGCGGCCGCTATGTCGGCGATATCCGCCCGGCCGGCACGCTGGAGGTGGCCTTCCTGCGCAGCCCGGTGGCGCATGCGCGGCTGCTGGGCGTGACCAAGCCGGCCGGCGCTGAGCAGCGCGTCTTCGTCGCCGCCGACCTGCCGGAGATCGGCCCGATCCGCGCCAATTCGGCGCTGCCGGGCTTCCGCGTCTCGGAACAGCCGGCGCTGGCCCAGGGCAAGCTGCGCCATGTCGGGGAGGTGATTGCCGCCTGCGTCGCCCCCAGCCGGGCCGAGGCCGAGGACCTGGTGGCGGCCTGCGAGCTGGACTACGCGGCGTTGCCGGTGGTCAGCGACATGCTCGCCGCCCGCGCCCCCGGGGCGCCGCTGATCCACGAGCATTGGCCGGACAACGCCTTCCTGGAAACCCGGCGGGACGAGGACCTGTCGGACCTCGACGCCGTGGCCGCCGCCAAGGTGGTGCGCCGGCTGCGCACCGCGCGGCAGAGCATGGCGCCGATCGAGGGCCGTGGCGTGCTGGCGGAATGGGACCCGCGGCTGGAACAGCTGGTGGTCACCACCGCCACGCAGCAGCCGCATGTCACCAAGACCGGCCTGGCCGAATGCCTCGGGCTGGATGAGGGCCAGATCCGCGTCGTCTCCCCGGATGTGGGCGGTGGCTTCGGCTACAAGGCGATATTGCTGGCCGAGGAACTGGCCTGCGCCGCGCTGGCCATGCGGCTCGGCCGCCCGGTGCGCTGGCTGGAGGACCGGCTGGAGCAACTGACCGCCAATGCCAATTGCCGCGAGCACCATTACGAGGTGACCGCCTGGGCCGATGCCGGCGGCAAGCTGCTGGGGGTGGAGGTGAATGCCACCGTGGATGCCGGCGCCTATTCCGCCTATCCGTTCAGCGCCTGCCTGGAAGCGGCGCAGATCGGCAGCATCTTCCCCGGCCCCTACACGCTGCCGCGCTTCCGCTTCCACACGGTTTCCGCCTGCACCAACAAGCCGCCCATCCTGCCCTATCGGGGCGTGGCGCGTACCGGCGTGTGCTACGCCATGGAAACCACGCTGGACGCGCTGGCCCGCCAGCTGAAGCTGCCGCCCGAACAGGTGCGCCAGGCCAACCTGGTGCCGCCCGAGGCGATGCCGTACCGCAACCTGGTCGGCAAGGTGTTCGACAGCGGCGACTACCCCGAGGCGCTGCGCCGCGCCGTGGCGGCCGTGGATGTCGCCGGCATCCGGGCGCGGCAGGCGGCGGGCGAGGCGGTGGGCTTCGGGCTGGCGGTGTTCTGCGAACAGGGCGCCCACGGCACCAGCGTCTACCACGGCTGGGGCATTCCCTTCGTGCCGGGGTTCGAGCAGGCGCAGGCGCGCTTCACCCCGGATGGCGTGCTGGAGATCCGCACCGGCGTGCACAGCCACGGCCAGGGGCTGGAAACCACGCTGGCCCAGGTGGCGCACCAGATTTTGGGCGTGGACCCGGCCCGGGTGCGGGTGGTGCATGGCGATACCGCGCTGACGCCCTATTCCACCGGCACCTGGGGCAGCCGGGCCATGGTGATGGCCGGCGGCGCGGTGGCCGAAGCCTGCACCCAGTTGGGCGAACGGGCGCTGGCGATCGGCGCCGCGCTGCTGCAGGCGCCGCGCGCCGCCTGCGTGCTGCGGGATGGCGCGGTGCATGCCGGCGAGGCCAAGGTGACGCTGGACCAGGTGGCCCGCACCTGGTTCCGCAGCCCGCAGAACCTGCCGGCGGATGTCGACCGCGGCGGCCTGGAAGTAACCGCCGGCTACCGGCCGGACCCCGACACCGGCACCCACAGCTATGCCGCGCATGCGGTGGTGGCGAAGGTGGATACCGAGACCGGCTGCGTGACGCTGGAAAGCTACGTCATCGTGGAGGATGGCGGCACGCTGGTGAACCCGATGATCGTGGACGGCCAGGTGCTGGGTGGCACCGCCCAGGGCATCGGCACCGCGCTGTATGAGGAGATGCCGTTCGACAGCGAGGGCCAGCCCCTGGCCGGCACCCTGGCGGACTACCTGCTGCCCGGCGCCACCGAGGTGCCCGACATCCGCATCGACCACATGGAAACCCCCAGCCCCTGGACCCGCTTCGGCCAGAAGGGCATCGGCGAAAGCGGCGCCATCGGCCCACCGGCCGCGATCCTCAACGCCATCAACGACGCGCTGGCGGGCCGCGGCGCGGAGGTGCTGGACCTGCCGGCCACGCCGGCGCGGGTGCTGGCCGCGATCGAAAGGGCGCTAGCATGAAGCCCGCCGCCTTCACCTATGCCCGCCCGGCGGACTGGAACGCGGCGCTGGCGCTGCTGGGCGAAGGGGCCCGGCCGGTGGCCGGCGGCCAGTCGCTCGGCCCGATGCTGAACCTGCGGCTGGCGCTGCCCGAAGCGGTGGCGGACCTGCGCCACCTGCCCGGCTATGCCGGGGTGGAACTGGCCGGCGAGGTGGTACGGATCGGCGCCGGCACCACCCATGCCGCCATCGAGGATGGCGCCGTGCCGGGCCGGCTGGGCGAGATCCTCGCCAGCGTGGCGCGGCGCATCGCCTATCGGCCGGTGCGCAACCGCGGCACCATCGGCGGCAGCTTCGCCCATGCCGACCCGGCGGCGGACTGGGTGGCGGTACTGCCCGCCTTCCCCGGCCATGCCGTGCTGCTGGGCCCACAGGGGGAACGGCGGGTGCCGCTGGCTGGCTTCGTGCTGGGCGTGTTCGAAACCGCGTTGCGGGCGGATGAATTGCTGCGCGCCATCGAACTGCCGGTGCTGCCCCAGGCCACGCGCTGGGGGCATTGGAAGTTCTGCCGCAAGCCGGGCGAGTTCTCCAAGGCCACCGCCTGCCTGCTGGCGGTGCCGGGCGCCGCGCCGCGCGCCGTGCTGGCGGCGCTGGACGCCGCCCCGCTGGTGCTGGCGGATGCCGCTGCACTGCGGGCCGCGCCGGCCGCCGAAGCGGCGCGGCTGGTGGCCACGCTTGGCCTGGAAGACCCCTGGCGCGCATCCCTGGCCCGGGTGGCATTGCGCCACGCGGCGGAGGCAGCAGCATGAAGCTTTCCCTGACGGTGAATGGCCAGGCCACGACGCTGGAGGCCGAACCCCGCACCCACCTGGCCGACCTGCTGCGCGGTGAACTGCTGCTGACCGGTACCCATATCGGTTGCGAGCACGGCGTCTGCGGCGCCTGCACGGTGGAGGTGGACGGCGCCCCGGCGCGGTCCTGCCTGCTGCATGCCGGGGCCTGTGCCGGTGCCAGCGTGCGCAGCATCGAGGGCTTCGCCGAGGACCCGGTGATGGCGGCCCTGCGCGAGGGCTTCAGCGCCGAGCATGCGCTGCAATGCGGCTATTGCACGCCGGGCATGCTGGTGGTGGCGCGGGACATCGTGCTGCGCCTGCCGCATGCCGATGAGGCGCGGGTACGCGAGGAACTGGCCGGCAACCTGTGCCGCTGCACCGGCTATCGCGGCATCGTCCGCGCCATCCTGGGCGTGCTGGCCGCGCGGCGCGGCGCCGCTACCTGACCTTGGGCGCCACCGCGCCCAGCGCGGCGTGGCGGTCCACCAGGCGCTTCAGCATGCGCAGCAGCGTGGCCTGCTCGCGGCCGGAAAGCGGTTCCACCAGGCGGTCATGCGCGCGGCCGGCGCTGGGCTGCATCGCCTCCAGCACCTGGGCGCCGTGTGGTGTCAGCCACAGCAGCCGGGTGCGGCGGTCAGCCCCGGCCTGCACCCGCAGCAGCCCGGCGCCGACCAGGCGCTTGATGACATCCGCGGTGGTGAAGCGGTCCAGCCGCAGCGCGCCGGCGGCGCCGCCCTGGTCCAGCCCCGGGGCGGCCGCCACCAGTGTGAGCAGGCTGTACTGCACCGGGGTGACGCCGAACGCGGCGCATTCCTCCTGGAACATGGCGGAATGGATCTGGTGCAGCCGGCGCACCAGCACGCCGGGGCGGGCGAGCAGCAGCGCGGCCAGGTCTTCCGCGGCGGGGCGTCGCGGGCGGGGAGCTTCGGACATGGCCCCGGCATTGCAAGTCCCGCGCCGCGCCGCCTGGGCGCCCACCCGTTGACGAGGCCCCGATGACCCTTCCCCCGCCGATGTTCTTCCACACGCTGGACAATGGCCCGGACCGCGTGGCGCCGTTCAGCCATGCGGTTTCCATCGGCCCCTGGGCCTTCATCACCGGGCAGATGCCGTGCGACCCGGTGGACAACTCGCTGCCGCTGCCGGTGGGCGTGGAAGCGCAGACCCGGGCGGTGATGGAAAACCTGAAGCTCGTGCTGGCCGGCATTGGCTGCGACCTTGCCATGGTGGCGCAGGCCCGCGTGTTCCTGACCGAATTCCAGCGCGACTACGCCGCGATGAACGCCACCTATGCCAGCTATTGGCCAGCCGGCCGGCTGCCGGCGCGCACCTGCATCGGCACCACCGGGCTGGCCAAGGATGCGCTGGTGGAGATCGACCTGCTCGTCTACCGGCCCGAAGGCATCGCCGCCACGGCATGAGGCCAACGCCGGGCCGCGCGGTGGCGGCTGGCACACGGCTTGCGAAGCAACGCCTCAGGTTCGTGCAAACGGGGCGCTGCCTGCCGGAATACGCTTCATGCCGCAGCACGGTGCCAGCGCACCGGGCAGGCTGGCGCGGGGCTGGGCAGTGGCGCCCCGGGTTGACGAACCGCCCCACCAGCCCAGCCGGGAGCCACCGCATGAGCCGCACCCCCCTGACCCGTCGCGCCGCGCTTGGCCTGCTGGCCGCGCCGGCCCTGGTGCCCGCCTTCGGGCGCGCACAGGGCATGAAGAAGGTTTCCTTCACCCTGCCCTGGGTGCCGGAAGGGCCGAACCTCATCGCCTATGTCGCCAAGGCCAATGGCTATTGGGCCGAGGAAGGGCTGGACGTGGAGATCGCCCGCGGCACCGGCTCCACCATCGCCGCGCAGGCCATTGGTGCCGGGCGGTTCGACTACGGCATCGCCGCCGCCTCGGCCGGGTTGCAGCAGGCCGCCAAGGGGCTGCCCGTGGTGCAGGTGGCCACCATGTCCTACGACGTGATGATGGGCATGGTGGTGCTGGCGGACAGTCCCATCCAGAAGCCGGCCGATGTGATGGGCCGCAAGCTGGCCTCCACCGCCGGCTCCGGCGACTATCCGTTCCTGCAGCCCTATGCCGCGGCGGCGGGCATCGACCTGAGCAAGGTCACCGCCTCCACCGTGGACAACAACGTGCGCCAGCGCCTGCTGACCGAGAAGCAGGTGGACGCCATCACCGGCTTCGCCACCAGCATGCTGCCGGTCTATGCGGCGCAGGGGGTGAATGTGCGCACCTTCCTGTACAGCCAGGTTGGCATCGTGTTCTACGGCAACACGGTGATGACGCAGAAGGACCGCGCCGCCAGCGACCCGCGCACCACCCAGGGCGTGGTGAACGGCCTGATGAAGGCGCAGAAATTCACCCTGCTGAACCCGGCGGAAGCGCTGCGCATCTTCGCTCGCGCGGTGCCGGAAGCGGCGCTGTCGCGCACCGCGCAGGAACAGGCGCGGGTTGGTCTGGGCATGGCCCGCATGGGCGCCACGCCGGAAAAGGCCTTCGCGCATCCGCTGGGCTGGAGCGACCCGGCCGACTTCGCCAGCATGGTGGACAGCACCATGCGCTACCTGAGCGCGCCGGGCGACACCCCCCCGGCGGTGGCGGCCACCTTCAGCAACCAGTTCGTCGGCCCGGTGACGATGACCGCGGCGGAATGGCAAAGTGCCGCCCAGCTCGCGGCCGAATTCCGCAGCCTGTTCGGCTGATGCCCGACACCTCGGCCCTGGCCAGCGAGGCGGTACGGTTCCAGGCGGTGGGGAAGACCTTCCCCACCCGGCCGCACCCGCTGCGCGCGGTGGAAAGCGTCAGCTTCAGCGTGCGCCGGGGCGAGTTCGTCTCCATCCTCGGCCCTTCCGGCTGCGGCAAATCCACCCTGCTGATGATGGCGGCGGGGCTGGAGACGCCGACCGAGGGCCGGCTGGAACGCGGTGGCGTGGCGCTGGAAGGCCCGCACCGGCAGACCGGGGTGATGTTCCAGGACGCCACGCTGCTGCCCTGGCTCTCGGTGCTGGACAACGTGCTGTTTCCGGCCGTGATCCGCCACATTCCCCGCGCCAAGGTGCTGGACCAGGCGATGCGCCTGATCGAGACCGTGGGGCTGAAGGGGTTCGAGCACAGCCGGCCGCATGAGCTTTCCGGCGGCATGCGCCAGCGCGCCGCCATCTGCCGCGCCCTGGTGCTGGACCCCGACCTGCTGCTGATGGACGAACCCTTCAGCGCGCTGGACGCGATTACCCGCGACGAGATGGGCGACGTGCTGCTGGACCTGTGGCAGCACACCCACAAGAGCGCGATCTTCGTCACCCACAGCATCCGCGAGGCGGTGTTGCTGGCCGACCGCGTGCTGGTGATGAGCCGCCGCCCGGCCACGGTGGCGGAGGAACTGGTGGTGCCCTTCCCGCGCCCACGCTCCCCGGCGCTGGCCGATACCGCTGAATTCGCCGCGCTGGTGGCGCATCTGCGCGGTGTCATCGCCCGGAGCATGGCGGCGTGAGCGGCAGCGCCCTGCCGCTGCCGCAACGGCTGCCGCTGCTGCCCCTGGCCACCGGCCTGCTGGCGCTGCTGCTGTGGGAATTGCTGGTGCGCTGGGCACGGATTCCGAATGTGCTGCTGCCTTCCCCCGGCAGCGTGGCCGGCAGCCTGTGGCTGGCGGCGCCGCAACTGGCCTGGCATGGGCTGGCCACCGGCGGCGCGGCGGTGGGGGCCTTCGTGGTGGCGGTGGCGGCCGGGTTGGTGCTGGCGACGATGATGATGCTCTGGCCGCTGGTGAACCGCCTGCTCTACCCCAACCTGCTGCTGTTCCAGCTGCTGCCCAAGGTGGCGCTGGGGCCGCTGTTCGTGGTGTGGCTCGGCATCGGCCTGCCCTCGCTGCTGGCGTTTGCCGTGTTCGTCAGTGTGTTTCCGGTGGCGATCGGCATGTTGACCGGCTTGCGCGCCGCCGATGCCAACCAGGTGCGCATGTGCCAGGCCGCCGGCGGCAGCAATTGGCAGGTGTTCCGCCATATCCGGCTGCCCACCGCCATGCCCTATGGCTTCGCCGGCGCCAAGGTGGCGGCGACCATGGCGTTCACCGGCGCCACGGTGGGCGAGTTCATCTCGGCCAATGCCGGGCTGGGCTACATGGTGATGCAGGCGCAGGCGAAGTCCGACACGCCGTTGATCTTCGCCGCGCTGGCCGTGCTGTGCCTGCTGGGCGCCGGGCTCTATGCCGCGGTGGGCGTGGCGGAGGATGCCGCCCGGCGCCGCTGGGGTACCCGGCGATGAGGGCCGCGCTGGGTTCGGCCCTGGGTTCTGCCGCAACCTCCCTGTTGGCGGTGGCCGCCATGGTGGCGGCGTGGGAGGGGCTGGTGCGCGGCCTGCCGGTTTCGCCCGACTTGCTGGCGCCGCCCAGCGCCGTGCTGGAGGCGCTGCTGCGCCACCCGGATATCCTGCTGGAACACGGCCTGGCCACGGCGCGGGAGACGGCGCTGGGTTTCGTGCTGGCCTGCCTGGCCGGGGTGGTGCCGGGGGCGCTGCTGAGCACCTCCGCCCTGCTGCGGCGGGTGGCGATGCCCTGGGTGCTGGCGTTGCAGATCGTGCCGAAGATGGCGCTGGCGCCGCTGTTCGTGGTGTGGCTGGGGGTGGGGGCGCCGTGCCGCATGGCCTTCGCGGTGTTCATCGCCTTCTTCCCGGTGTTGATCGGCACCACGGCCGGGCTGGCCGGCACCGACAGCGGCGCGCTGCGGCTGTGCCGGGTGCTGGGCGCCAGCTGGTGGCAGACCGTGCTGTGGGTGCGGCTGCCCTATGCGGTGCCGCAGCTGCTGGCCGGCATGAAGACGGCCGCGACCATGGCGCTGCTGGGCGTGGTGATCGGCGAGTTCGTCACCGCGCAGCAGGGGCTGGGCTATGTGGTGATGTTCGCCGCCTCGCTGGGGGAAACCGCGCTGGTGCTGGCGGCGATCGTGCTGCTGTGTGGCATTGGCCTGGTGCTGTACGGCGCGGTGCTGCTGGCGGAACTGGGCTTCGCCCGCTGGTACGGCGCGCCGATGCCGGCCGGGGAGTTCGGCTGATGCGGGCCGAAGTGCCTCAGGCCAGTACCGGGTAGCCGAGCTCCGCCGCTTCCCGGGTATGGGCCAGCTGCACCGCATAGGCTGCCGGGTCGGGCGGCAAGATGTCGGCCAGCAGCAACCCGGCGCGCACCGCGGCCCATTCCGGCGCCCGCGCCACGCGGAACAGCGCCGCCTGCAGCAGCGCCACCGTGGCCTCGGGCGTGGCGGCGGCGGTGACGAAGGGGATCGCCGGGCTGGGTGGCGTGGCCGCCAGCACCCGGGTGCGGGCGGCCAGGGCCGGGCGGTGCCGGCCATAGAAGGCGTAGGTCACGCAATCGACGCAGGTGGCCTCCACCTCACCCTTCGCCACCCGTTCGATGTTGCCCGGCTGGCTATGGGTTTCGATGATGTTGCCGAAGAACGGCGCCCGCGCGCCCAGCCCGGCCAGCGCCCGGCGCGGCAGGTTCATGCCGGAATTGGAATGCACGCTGTTGAAGGCGAAGGCGCAGCCGCGCAGCTCCTCCAGCGTGGTGAAGCGTGATTCCTGGCCGACGATGAAGACGCCGGCATGGGCGGGCCCCTGGCAGTAGGGCGCCGCATAGACCGGCACCCCCAGCAGGCGCGCCTGCCCGGCATAGATGGTCTGCAACGGCCAGCCGCAGACCTGGGTGAACAGGGTCTCCGGCTCGATGCCGCCGGGCACCGGGGGGCGGGTGAAGTCGGGCGCCGCCGGCAGCCCGGCCAGCCCAAGCGCCGCCAATTCGGTGCGCAGGGCCTGCCAGAAGGCGGTGTTGGCCGCCTGCATCTCCGGCAGGTTGTACATGGGCAGGCTGACGCGCATGGCGGTCAGGGTACCGCGGATTGCAGCGCCAGCAACTCGGGGTCGTTGTACTGCGGCCGGCGCGGCTTGGGCGTGGAGAGCAGGGTCTGCACCTGGCAGTCCACCGTGCCGGTGTTGAACAGTTCATGCTGCAGGCCGATGGGCAGCTGCACCAGGTCCCACTTGCCCAGGCGCAACTCGGCCACTTCCTCGCCCTCGTAGCACTTCACCAGGCATTCGCCGTCCAGGATGAAGAACACCTCCTCGGTCTCATGGCAGTGCATCGGGATCATGTTGCCCGCCGGCACGGTCTGGATCGACATGGTGAAGGCGGTGGCTGGGATGCCGCCGCGCAGGTCGTTCTGGTCCACCGAGCCGCTGGCGCCGAGGTAGCGGCGCTGGATGCGGGCGAATTTCGGGTCCTTCGCCGTCTCGAAGCCAAAGACGGTCCAGTCCGCCCGGCGTTCCTCGAAGCGGGCGGTGCGGTTGGCCAGGCGGTCGGCCAGGCGGTCGATCTGGGTCATGCGGCAGTTCCGGTGGTCAAGGGGTGAGGCTGGGCAGGCATCAGCCGACCCAGGCGCGGGCTTGTGCCGCCACCGCCTCGCGGTCCCAGTTGTTGATCTCGGCGATGAACTCGCTGGTGAAGGCGGTGCTGGCGTCGAAGCCGGCGGGCAGGTCGTTGGAAGCCTGGAGCTGCTGTGTCACCCGGCCCCACTGTGCCGGGGTGCTGGCGCCGTAGGGGGTGCCGGGTTCCACCGCGAAGCTGCTGAAGCGGGAGAGGAAGACGCGCTTGGCTTCCTCCATCACCTTGGCCGGGTCGCCGCCCTGCGGCTTGGTCTGCGGGTAGACCTTCCAGTGGATCTGGATGGCGGCCTCGGGGTTGGTCAGGCCGAAATGCGCCGCCTTGGCGATGGCGCGGCACATCTTCACCGCCATCTCCGGCCGGGTGCGCAGCATCTCCTCGCGGCCGATGACGCAGTTGCCGACCAGTTCCTTGAAGAAGCTGGGGCGGAATTCGGTGAACTCCATGCCGCGGTTCTCCAGCCCGGCCACCGCGGTGTCCCAGCTCAGCCAGCCGGAGATGTCGCCGCGGCGCAGCGCCAGCAGCGCCGGGGCGCCGGTGCCGGTGGCCACCATGGTCACGTCGCTGGCCAGGTTCAGCCCGGCTTCATGGAAGGTGGCGGCGGCGTAGGGGTTGGGGCCCATCACCGGAATGCCGACGGTCTTGCCCTTCAGCTGGCCCAGGCTGGTGATGCCGCCTGCCTTCGGCACCACCACCCGGCCGATGGGCTGGCGGGCATGGATGTAGGCGCCCTTCAGCGGCATGCCGCGATGCCGTGCCACCAGCAGCTCATCCGGGGCGATGGTGATGAAGTCGATATTGCCCGCCGAGATCAACTGCAGCCCGGCGGTGTTGCCGGCAATGCCGAAGACATCCACCTCCAGCCCTTCCTGCGCCCAGTAGCCCAGCGCGCGCGGCAGCGAGGAATGCGCGGCGTGGCCGGTGGAGATGTCGGTGGTGGTGGGGCCGAAGCTGGTCTTCACCAGCGCCTGCGCCAGGGCCGGCGTGGCCAGCAGGGCGGCGCCGCTGGCCAGCAGGGTACGACGATGCATCATTTGCGGCTCATCTCCTGTTTCGGTTCCCAGAACAGCAGGCGGCGGCGCAGCCCCTGCACCAGGGCATAGCCCGCCACGCCGATGCAGCCGAGGACCAGCAGCACGGCGAAGACCTGCGGAATGTTCATGCGCGCATTGGCTTGCACGATGAGGTAGCCCAGCCCGGCGCTGGCGCCGACGAACTCGCCGACGATGGCGCCGGTCATGCAGAACACCACCGCGATCGACAGGCCGGAGAAGATGTGCGGCAGCGCGTCCGGCAGCTTGGCCAGCGCGAAGCGGCGGAACGGCCCGGCGCCCAGCGCGCGCAGCACGTCCAGCCGGCCCTGGTCGGTGGCGCGCATGCCGGCGATGGTGGTGACCAGCATGGGGAAGAAGGCGATCAGCGCGGCAACCGCCATCTTCGATGAAGCGCCGAAGCCGAACCACACCACCAGCAGCGGCGCCAGGGCGATCTTCGGCATGGTCTGCAACATGACGAGGTAGGGATAGACCGCGCGTTCCAGCAGCCGCACCTCGGCCACCAGCGTGCCGACGACCAGGCCGGCGCAGACCGCGATGCCGAAGCCGGTGGCGGCTTCCGCCAGCGTCACCAGGCCATGCTGCAGGAACAGGCCGCTGCCGATGCCGGCGGCCAGCGCCAGCAGGATGTCGGATGGCGCCGGCAGCACGTATTGGCTGACCAGGCCCAGCCGCACCACCGCCTGCCAGCACGCCAGCACCACCAGGCACACCAATGGCGTCAGCGCCAGTTCCGGCCGGGCCCGCAGCCAGGCCGGCAGGGCGGGCAGCCGTGGCGGGGCCAAGGGCAGCTCAGGGGCGGCGGCGTCACTCATGGCGGGGCTCCCTCAATGCGCGATGCTGGGCAGGCCGGAGGCGGCGTCGCCATCCAGCAGGCGGCGGATGCGCAGCACGGTGGCGGCGAAATGCGGGTCGGCGATGATATCGAGACCGCGCGGCTTGGGCAGTTGCACCGGAATCACCTCGACGATGCGGCCCGGCCGGCTCGACATCACCAGCACCCGGTCGCTGAGGAAGACCGCCTCGGCGATGGAATGGGTGATGAGGAAGACGGTCTTCTTCGACCGCGCGGCGATGGCGGCGAGCTCGACATTCATCGTGTCCCGCGTCATCGCGTCCAGCGCGCCGAAGGGCTCGTCCAGCAGCAGCACCGCGGGGTCGTGGATCAGGGCGCGGGCGATCGCCACGCGCTGGCGCATGCCACCCGAAAGCTCGCCGGGCAGCTTCCGCTCGAAGCCTTCCAGCCCGACCATGGCCAGCAACTCCTGCGCCCGGGCGCGGGCCGCCTGGCGGTTCAGCCCCAGCACCTCCGCCGGCAGCAGCACGTTGGCCAGCGCGGTGCGCCAGGGCATCAGGTTGGCGTCCTGGAACACCACGCCGACTTCCCGGCTGGGCCCGTGCAGCGCCTTGCCGCTGACGCTGACATTGCCGGTGTAGTCGGCGATGAGCCCGGCCAGGATGCGCAGCACCGTGGTCTTGCCGCAGCCCGAGGGCCCGACGAGGGACACGAACTCGCCCTGGGCGATGTCCAGGCTGATGCGGGAGAGCGCCTGCACGCGCTCCCCCTTCGCCGTCGGGTAGACCTTGCTGAGTTCGCGCACGGCGATCAGCGGCGAGGTGTCGTGCGGCCGATGCAGACCTTCGGGCTGCGCCCTCGGCGCATCGGGCGCGATCATGGCGCGGCGTTGCCGATGACGCGGTCCAGGATCCACAGGTCGTAGTCGTGCACCAGCTTGTCCTGCGGGGTGAAGCAGCCGGCGCGGTTGAAGGCGCTTTCGGCGCCGCGCTGCTGGCGTTCGGCGGCGATCACGTCCTCATCGCGCACGATGTCGCCATACTTCAGGTACAGCGCCAGCATCTCCTGGAAGTCCGGCAGCGCGGCGGTGGATTTCGGCACCATGGTGGAGGTGAACAGCCGGCAGGCGCCGGGGCCCTCGGGGTGGATCTCGGTGCAGCTCACCAGGTCCACGGCGAAGCCGATCATCGCGTTGCTGTGGACATAGGGGAAGAAGGTGCCGATCTTCAGCTCCTCCGGCAGATCCAGCTCGGGGAACTTCTTCTGGCCATCTGGCGTGCCGCGGCTGCCGTTGAAGTAGGTGTAGTGCATCAGGTAGTTGCCCAGGTGGATGCTGGGGTCGTGGAAGTCCCGCTTGCTGACGCGCTTCTTGTTCAGCGTGGTCTGGTGCACGAAGGGCACGTGGTAGCCGTCGCTCCAGTTCTCGGCGTAGAATTTCCAGTTGGCCTTCACCGGGAATTCGCGGCGCGCCACGCAGACCATCTCCTCGGTCTTCCACGGCGCCACGCGGCCGGAAAGGTCGCCCAGGTAGTCGACCAGCTTCGGCGCGCTGGCATCGAAGTTGACCCACATCAGCCCGCACCAGACTTCCAGCCGCACCTGCACCAGCCCGTGGTCGGCCTTCTGGAAGGTCTCGCTCTCCTCGAACATCGGCGTGCCGATCAGCGCGCCTTCCAGGTCGAAGGCCCAGGCGTGGTAGGGGCACTTCATCACGTTGCACTGGCCCTCGCCCTCCAGGATCTCGGAGCCGCGATGCGAGCAGGAGTTGATGAAGGCGCGCACCACCATGTCCTTGCCGCGCACGATGATGAGCGGCACGTCGGCGAAGGTCTGCGTGATGTAGCTGCCGGCTTCCGGCACCCGGCTTTCATGGCCCAGGCAGTTCCAGTACTTCTTGAAGATCGTCTCCTTCTCGCGCTCATAGAAGCGCGTGGAGGTATAGGCCCAGGGCGGCAGGGTTTCCGCCGAATGGAAGGGCCGGCGCACGCCGGTGTAGTGCCGCGGGTCGAACATGTCGGCCGGCTCGGCCATGTCACGCATGTGGTTCACGGATCATTCCCCTCGTCTCGGTTCAGGCAGTGGGCGGGCCACCCTGCGGGCCGGCCCAGAACAGCAGGCGGTGGCGCAGCGCGGTGACGCCGAAATGCAGCAGCATGCCCAGGGCCGCGAGCAGCCCGAGGATGGAAAACACCCGCGCGGTTTCCAGGTTCTCGTTGGCGGCCAGGATCAGCGTGCCGAGGCCGGCGCGGGCGCCGATGAACTCCCCGACGATGCTGCCCAGCAGCACGAACACCACGGCCACGTTGATGCCGGAGAAGATGAAGGGCAGCGCGCTGGGCAGCCGCACCAGGCGGAACACCTGCGCCCTGCTGGCACCCAGGCTGTGCAGCACATCCAGCCGCCCCGGGTCGCAGGCGCGCAGGCCCAGGATGGTGCTGACCAGCACCGGGAAGAAGGCGATGGCCGCGGCCAGCACCACCTTGGACCAGATGCCGTAGCCGAACCACACGATGACCAGCGGCGCCATGGCGATCTTCGGCATCGCCTCGAACGCGATGAGGAAGGGGTTCAGCGTGCGCTCCACCAGCGGCGAGGCGGAGATCAGCGCGCCCACGCCGACGCCGGCGAGAATGGCGATGACGAAGCCGAACATGGCCTGCAACAGCGTCACGCCCAGATGCGCCTGGTAGATGCCGCTGCCGAAGCCGGCGCGCAGTTGTTCGATGATCTCGCCCGGCGCCGGCAGGATCATCGGGTCGAGGCCGCCCCAGCGCGCCCCGGCTTCCCAGCCCCCCAGCACCAGCGCGCCAAAGCCGAGCGGCGGCCAGAGCCGGCTGAACCACAGCCTGGCCTGCCGCCCCAGGGCGCGGCGCCGGGCTTCAGGCGACATCGCGTGGTGCTTCCTGCAACGATGGCGGGCGGCGGGCATTGCCGCCCATGAACTTGCGCCAGGCGATGACGCCGATATCGCTCTTGGAAAGCCGCTCCGGCCCCGGCACCACCGCTTCCAGCAGCACCTTGTCCTGGTCGGAGAAGATGCGGTCATGCGCCCAGCCGCGCCACAGGTAGTAGTGCGCCCGGTCGAACAGCGCCGTCAGCAGGCCCAGCCGGCGGAAGTTGTTGATGTTGAAGCAGCGCGTGGTGTTCTCGTCGATCGGCACGGCCCATTGCACCAGGGCGTATTCGCCATGCAGCCGTCCCACCAGCACCAGGCCGGGCAACCAGACTTCCGACTGGTTGGGAATGCCATAGACCTGGTGCGCCTTGGAGTTCTCGAAGCCGCGCACATTGCCGCGGCCGCGCGGCTTCATGAAGCGCCACCACTCCTTGTTCGGGAAGGTGCCGAGGCCGGGGAACTCGGCACTGGTGACACCGCCGATGCGCTTGAACGCCATGCCCTTGCCGTTGGGCAGTGGCTTCGGCTCGATGGTCAGGTTGAACGGCAGCATTGGCTGGAAGAACAATTCCGGCGACTTGCGGTGCACGTACTGGGCGTGCTGGTCGTTGCCCCAATTATCCACCAGCCAGCGCCAGTTGCACTTGTAGTCGGTGTACATCGGCATGCTGAAGAACTTGCCCTGGTCGCCGATCCATTCGGGCACGTCGTCTTCCAGCCGGCTCGGCTCCATGCTGCCCGGCCACAGCCAGATCATCCCGGCGAAATCGCGGATGGGGTAGTGCCGGATGGTCACCTTGCGGGTGATCGGCGCCTCGGGGCCGTCCATGATGGCGGCAACCAGCTTGCCGGTGGCGCCGTCGAAGGTCCAACCATGGTAGGGGCAGCTGATGGTGCCGGTGCCCTTGTAGGCACATTCGCCGAGCGAGAGCTTGACGCCGCGATGCGGGCAACGATCCTCCAGCGCATAGAGCTTGCCGCCGTCGCGATAGAGCACGATGTCCTGGCCCAGCAGGCGCACGCCCTTCGGCTTCTTCTTCAACTCGCCGCTGGTGAGGATGGGGTACCAGTAATTCTCGAAGCCGAGCTTCGGGATGTTGTGCGCGCGGTAGGGCAGCTCGCCGGGGTCCTCGTCACGTTCAGGCTGTGCCATGGCCGGCTGCTCTCCTCAGGGTGTTGCGGCGCGTGGAAATGCCATCGCCGGCCCGGGGGCGGGCGACGGGGCAGGGCAGTCGGTCGGCGGCGACAATGCGTGCAGCGACATCGCTCCTGGGCCCTTGCCGCGTGGCGGCTTGCGCGGCCCGGCCAAGCCGGGCGCAAGGCTGCCATGCAGGCACCGTGCCAAAGCCACGCGGTCGGGCGTTGCTGCCTGCTGCTGCGTCGGATTGGGGGAGGCGTTGGCGGGACGGCCCGGAGTCGCGGCAAACGTGCCACGGAATGCACGCGATTCGGGCGGTGCTAGTCCTTCGGCCGCAGGGCTTCCGCCAGCAGGAACAGTGCGGTCACCACCACCACCACAACAACAGAGGCGGCTACCAGCGTTGGGCTGACCTGCAGCACCACGTCGTCCCACAACTGCTTCGGCAGGGTGGAGCGCAGCCCGCCGCCGATGAACAGCGCCACGGTCAGTTCCTCGAACGAGCTGAGGAAGGCGAAGATGCCGGCCGCCACCAGGCCGCCCTTGGTCAGCGGCATCGCCACCCGCAGGAAGGAGCGCAACCGGTTCGCGCCCAGCGTCGCGGCCGCCTGGTCCAACCGCCAGTCGTAGCCCTTCAGCGTCGCCAGCAGGATGACGAAGGCGATGGGAATGGCGTGGACGGTATGGCCGATCATGATGCCAAGGTCGGTCGCCACCAGCCCAAGCTGCGCGAACAGGTAGAACAACGCCACCGCCACCACGATGGAAGGCACGATCATCGGCAGCAGGAACAGCAGGAACACCGCGCCGGTCAGGCGGCTGCCGCTGCGCGCCAGGCCGAAGCCGGCCAGCGTGGCGATGCACAGCGTCACCACCGCCGTGGCGGCGCCGATGCCGAAGGACCGCAGCGTGGCGGCAACCCAGACCGGGGAGGCGAAGTACTCGGCAAACCAGCGCAGGCTGAAGCCCGGCGGCGGGAAGGACAGGAATTCCGAACTGGTGAAGGCCATGGGGAACAGCGCCAGGATCGGCAGCACCAGCACGGCGATGACGGCGATGCCGTAGGCCGGCAGCAGCCAGCCGAAGCGATGCCCGCCCAGCAGCCGCGCCAGGCCCTCCGCCAGCCGGGAAAAGCCGCTGCCGAGGCGGGCCAGCAGCCACAGGCCGAAGCGGCGCACCGGGCTGCGCGGGCTGCGCTGCACGCCGCTGCCGCCGGCAATGGCGGAAAGCCCGAACAGCCGGTCGAACAGCAGGCAGCTCAGCAAGGCCGCGCCGATCAGCATGGCGGCCAGGGCGCTGGCGAAGATCCAGTTATCCATGGTCTGGATCTGCAGGATGATGACCTGGCCCATCATCGTCTCGCGCGGGCTGCCCAGCAGCGCCGGGGTGATGAAGTAGCCAAGCGCGCCGATGAACACCAGCAGGCCGGCGGAGGCCACGCCGGGCATGGAAAGCTGGAAGAACACCCGCCAGAACGCCTCCACCCGGGTGGCGCCCAGTGTGCCGGCCGCCAGCACCAGGCGATTGTCGATCTGCCCCATCACCGACAGCATCGCCACCACCGCCAGTGGCAGCATGCTGTGGGTCATGGCAAAGATGACGGCGCCGCGGTTGAACAACAGGCTGCCGGGCTCGGCGATGCCAAGCCAGTCCAGCACGCCGGAGACCGCGCCGTTGCGGCCCAGCAGCACCAGCCAGGCGAAGTTCTTCACCAGTGCGCTGGTCCAGAACGGCAGCAGCACCAGCAACGACACCAGGCGCTGCCGGCGCTTCGGCAGGCGGGCAAGCCAGTAGGCCAGCGGGTAGCCCAGCACCAGGCAGCAGGCCATGGTCTGCAACGCCATGACGAAGGTGTTGGTGATGACGCGCACATAGACCGGAACGCCGAAGGCGCGCTGGTAGGCGGCCAGCGAGAAGCCGCCGGTATCCGCGTCCTCCAGGCTGACCGACAGCAATTGCAGCACCGGCGCCAGCAGGAAGCCGAGCAGGAAGACCAGGCCGGGCGCGGCCAGCCAGAGCGGGTCCAGCCGCCGCCCGGCCAGGGTCATGGCGCCGCCTGTCGCACGCTGGCCAGGTTGCGGTTGGCGAGGTTGCGGTTGGCCGGCCGGGCCAGGCCCAGGTTGTCGCGCAGCGTCGGGCCGCGCCATTGCGTCTTCACCAGGCCGCGCCGCTGCAATTCGGGAATGGCCTTGTGCACGAAGCCTTCCAGCCCGCCCGGCGTGGTGCTGAACATCATCATGAAGCCGTCGCAGGCGCCGGAGGTGAACCATTCCTCCATGCTGTCGGCCACCTGCCTGGGCGAACCGCGCAGCGTCTTGTTGCCACGCTCATAGCGCATGTACATCTGCCGCAGCGTCATGCCCTGGCGGATCATGCCGACGATATGGTCGAAATACGCCTTGTGCAGGTTGGCCGATTTCGGAATGCGGTCCTCCGGAATCGGCTCGTCCAGTGGCAGGCCGGTCAGGTCCGCCTCCAGGTCCATGCCCAGGCGCATGCGGCCGACATCGGGATGAATCAGCGCCTGCAGGGTCTGGTACATGTCCTCCGCCTCGTCGGCGCTGTCGGCGACGATGACCGGCGTGCCGGCCAGCACCTTCAACTCGTCCGGGGCGCGGCCGTACTTCGCCATGCGGCCCTTCAGGTCGTTGTAGAAGCGCTTGCCGTCCTCGATCGTGCTGTCGGAGGCAAAGACCACCTCGGCGGTCTCGGCGGCGAATTCGCGCCCGGTGTCGGAAGCGCCGGCCTGGATGATGACCGGCTGGCCCTGCGGCGAACGTTCGATGTTGAGCGCGCCGTTGACGCGGAAATGCGCACCCTCATGCGCCACGGCGTGTTGCTTGGTGGGGTCGAACATCAGCCCCTGGGCGCGGTCGCGGATGAAGGCGTCATCCTCCCAGCTGTCCCACAGCTGCTTCACCACCTGGACGAATTCCTGCGCCCGGGCGTAGCGGTCGCCATGCGGCGGCAGCTTGTCCAGCCCATAGTTGCGGGCGGCGAAGTCATTGGCCGAGGTCACCACGTTCCACGCCGCGCGGCCGTGGCTGGCATGGTCGAGCGAGGCGAATTGCCGCGCCACGTTGTAGGGTTCGTTGAAGCTGGTGCTGGAGGTGCCGCCCAGGCCGATATGCGTGGTGGCGCCGGCCACCGCGGCCAGCAGCACCACCGGGTCGAACACGTTCATGAACATCGGGAAGCGGCTGTAGGCGGTCAGGTTCGTGGTCCTGGCCGCCGGCGTATCGGCGATGAAGAACAGGTCCATCATGCCGCTTTCGGCCAACTGCGCCATGGCGCGGTAGTAGTCGATGTCGGTCGAGGCATTGGCCTGGGTGCCGGGATGCAGCCAGGACGCGATGTGCGAGCCGGTGGGGTGCACCAGCGCCGCCAGCGCCATGGTTTTCTGGGTCATGGCCGGGGTCTCCGTTCAGCTCAGCAGCCAGTCCTGGAAGCGTTCCACCACCCGCACCCGATTGGCCGCCCACCACACCGAATCCACTGGCGCCAGGCCCTTGATGTTCTCCGGCGAGGTCGGCAGCACCGCGGCGCGCTGCGGGCTGAGAATCTCGAAGGTGCGGGTATTGGTCGGGCCGTTCGCCACCATGTTGCAGTAGACCGCCTGCTGTTCCGGCTTGATGCAGTATTCGATGAACCTGCGCACCAGGTCGGCGCGTGGCGTGCCCTTCGGGATCGACCAGCCATCGGTGTTGTACAGCCCTTCGGACCACACCATCTTCACCGGCGCGCCGCTGTCGATGGCGGCGAAGGCGCGGGCGCCCCAGGTGTCGCTCATGTCCACCTCGCCGCTTTGCAGCAGCTGGGTGTTCTGCGCGCCGCTGGTCCACCACACGTTGATGTGCCGCTTGATCTGGTCCAGCTTGCGGAAGGCGCGGTTCACGTCCAGCGGGTAGAGGTCCTTCGCCGCGACGCCATCGGCCATCAGCGCTTCCTCGATGGTGCCATTCACGCCGCGGTACAGCGCGCGGCGGCCGGGGAATTTCTGTACATCCCAGAAGTCCTTCCAGCTGCGCGGGCCGTTCTCGCCGAACTTGTCGCTGCGATAGGCGGCGGTGGTGCTGAACACCGAAAAGCCCAGCCAGTTCGGCGTCAGCATGCCCGGCACCAGGTTGGCGGCGGCGGCGGGGGCGATGTTCAGCGGGTCCAGGTAGTCGCGCGGCCGGCTGAGGGCGGCGACATGCGCCGGCGTTACCATGCAGGCGTCCCAGATGTAGCTGCGGCTGTCCACCAGCAGCTTGAACTGCACCGTCGGGTCGCTCTCATGCACCACGCCCACCACCTTGATGCCGGTGGCCTGCTCGAACGGGTCGTAGAAGGCGCGGCGGATCGCCACCCCCGGCGCGCCGCCCACATCGGCCACGGTGATCTGCTCGGCGCCAAAGGCGCGGTCGCGGGTCCAGACCACGGGTGCCGCCAGGGCGGCGAGCTTCAGCGCGGTGCGCCGGTTCAGCAGGGTCATCGCGGGGTTCCTTGCGGGGAGGTCATGGGCGGAGCAACTGGGCACGCTCGGCGGGCCAGCCCAGCAGCACCGGGGCGCCCAGCGGCAGGCTGCCCTGGCTGGCGGTGCGGCGCAGGATCAGGCTGGCACCGGAGCCGAGGGTGACGACCAGGCGATGCTCCGAGCCGGCATAGACCGTCTCGGTCACCCGGCCGGCCAGCGCCGGGCCCTCGGCCGGGTCCAGTTCCACATGTTCGGGCCGGATCACCAGTGCGGCCAGGCTGCCGCTGGCCGGCGTGGCGCCGGGCGGCAGCGGCAGCAGGCCATCGGCGGTGCGCAGGCCGCCGGCTTCCAGCGTGCCGCGCAGCACGTTCGACAGCCCGATGAAGTCGGCGACGAACAGGCTGGCGGGACGCTCATAGATGTCCTGCGGGGTGCCGAGCTGTTCGATCCGCGCCTGGTTCAGCAGGCAGATCCGGTCGGACAGCGCCAGCGCCTCGTCCTGGTCGTGGGTGACGAACAGGATGGTGGCGCCGGTGTCGCGATGCAGCCGACGGATTTCCAACTGCATGGTTTCGCGCAGCTTGCGGTCCAGCGCGCCCAGCGGTTCATCCATGATGATGAGGGCGGGCTGGTAGACGAAGCAGCGCGCCAGCGCCACGCGCTGCTGCTGGCCGCCGGAAAGTTCGCGCGGGAAGCGATGCTGCAGCCCGCCCAGGCCCACCATCTCCAGCGTCGCCGCCACCTTGCGGTTCAGCTCCGCCGCCGGCATCCGCCGCATCTGCAATGGAAACGCGACATTCTCCGCCACCGTCAGGTGCGGGAACAGCGCGTAATTCTGGAACACCACGCCGATGCCGCGGCGATGCGGCGGGGTGTCGGTCTCGTTGCGGCCATCGATCAGCAGCCGGCCGCAGGTTGGTTCGGTCAGCCCGGCGATGATCTGCAGCAGCGTGGTCTTGCCGGACCCGGAAGGCCCGAGGATGGTGACGAACTCGCCCGGCGCCACGTCCAGGTCCATCGGCAGCAGCGCATCCAGCTTGCCGTAGCGTTTGCCGATGCGCTGCACCGAAAGCTTGGGCACGCGCGAGGGTGCCGCCAGCGAAGCGGGCATGTCTGCCACCTGCGCGTCCATCAGCCGCATCCGGTGCGGCGGAAACATCGGGCGAACCGGCAATGGAGCGGCGTCATCAGCGCATCCTTGCAGTAGCAAGAACAAGTTTGCGCGCAGCCGCGACCCGGCGTCGAGGCGACATGCGCGGCCGATTTGCCGCCGGCGGACAAAGCCGCCGCGTCCCGCGCCAAACCGTCGCCGTGGCGGCCCATTTCGGCGGCAGAGGCGCTTCAGGTCGTGGGCGGGAAGGCCATGGCGTCCGGCTGAGGCTGCGCCTGCACCGCCAGGTGGCTGCCGTGCTCGCCCACGCCCGGGGCATGGCCCGGCAGGCGCAGCAGCACGCGCCCGGGCACGCCGGCGGCTTCCAGGTGCAACTCCATCCGGTCGCCCTGATAGACCCGTGCCACCACCACGCCCTCCAGCAAGGCCGGACCGCCGGCCGGGGCGGGGGCCAGTTGCTCTGGCCGCAGGAACAGCTCCACCGCCGCGCCTGGCGCCAGCCCGGCCAAGGGGGCGGCCGGCACCGTGAAGTGGCAGGCGCCGGCCGCGACCTGCGCGGTGTCACCCTCCCGGCCCAGCAGCCGCGCCGGCAGGCGGTTCACATCGCCGACGAAGCCGGCGACGAAGCGGTCCGCCGGGCGGCGATAAACCTCCTCCGGCGTGCCGACCTGATGGATGCGGCCGGCGCTCATCACCGCCACGCGGTCGGACATGGAAAGCGCCTCGCCCTGATCGTGGGTGACGAAGATGGTGGTGATGCCGAGGCGCTGCTGGATTTCCTTCAGCTCCACCTGCATGGCGCCGCGCAGGTTGCGGTCCAGCGCCGAGAAGGGTTCGTCCAGCAGCAGCACCTTCGGGCGAATGACCAGCGCGCGCGCCAGGGCCACGCGCTGCTGCTGGCCGCCGGAAAGCTCGCGCGGGCGGCGGCCTGCCATGCCGGTCAGCTTCACCAGTGCAAGTGCCTCGGCCACGCGTTGCGCCGCTTCCGCCTTGTTCACGCCGCGGGTGGCCAGGCCATAGGCCACGTTGCGCGCCACATCCATGTGCGGGAACAGCGCGTAGTTCTGGAACACCATGCCGATGTCGCGCTGCCACACCGGCGTGGCGGTGACCAGCGCGCCCTCGATGAAGATCTCGCCGCCATCGGCTGCCAGGAAGCCGGCGATGAGGTTCAGCAGCGTGGTCTTGCCGCAGCCGGAAGGGCCGAGCAGGGTGAGGAACTCGCCGTGCCGCACCTTCAGCCAGGCTTCATGCAGCGCCACCATCGCGCCGAAGCGACGGGTGACGCCGTCCAGCCGAACCGCTTCAGTGGCCATGGTCTATTGCCAGCACGCGGCCGAGGCCGAGGAAGCGGTTGGCCACCAGCAGCAGCAGCGCGGTGACCGCGATGTAGATCGCGGCCAGCGCGGCCATGGTCGGGTCGGCATATTCGCGCACGTAGTTGTACATGGCCACCGGCAGGGTCTGGGTGCGTTGGGCAGTGACGAACAGGCTGGCGGTGAACTCGTTGAAGGACAGGATGGCGGCGAACAGCCAGCCGCCCGCCAGCCCCGGCGCCAGCAGCGGCAGGGTGACGGTCCACAGCACCCGGCCGGGCGGCGCGCCCAGGCTGGCGGCGGCCTGTTCCAGCCGGCCATCCAGGTTGCGCAGGGAAACGTAGACGCTGCGCAGCACGAAGGGCAGCACCAGCACCACATGCGTCGCCACCACCAGCCCCATGGTGCGCGCCACGCCAAGTTGCGCCGCCAGGATCAGGCAGCCCAGCCCCAGCGTGAAGTGCGGCACCACCAGCGGCGCCAGCAGCATGGCCTGCAACAGCCGGCTGCCGGTGAAGCTGTAGCGATGCAGTGCAATCGCCACGCCGCTGCCGATCACCAGCGCGATGCTGGAAGCCCAGGCCATGACGATGACGCCATTGCGGAAGCCGGACTGGAAATCCTCATAGGCCAGGGCGCGGGCGAACCAGCGCCAGGAAAACCCGGTGGGCGGGAAGGCCAGGATGCTGCGGTCGCTGAAGGCGGCGATGATGACAACGACCGAGGGCAGCAGCACGAAGCCGAGGATCGTCAGTACCAGCAGGCGCAGCATCAGCCGCAGCGCCCGCAGTCCGAGGCCATATCTCATGCCAGCCGTTCCAGCCGCGCGGTGCCCAGCCGCAGCAGCGCCAGCACCGCGGCGGCCAGCGCCAGCCCCACCACCGAAAGGCTGGCGGCGAAGGGAAAGTTGAAGCTGGCGAAGCCAAGCTGGTAGACGAGGTTGGAGACCATGTTCACCCGCCCGCCACCGATCATCTGCGGTGTGGCGAAGGCGCTGAAGGTCCAGGCGAAGGCGGTGCTGGTGCCGGCCAGGATGCCGGGCATGGAAAGCGGCAGCGTGACGGTGAGGAAGCCGCGCACTGGCCCGGCGCCGAGCGACATTGCCGCCCGCAGGTAGTCCGCGTTGATGTGCGACAGCGCCGCGGCCAGCATGATGACCATGACCGGCAGTGTCACATGCACCAGCGCCAGCACCACGCCGAACCTGGTGAACATCAGCTGGACCGGGCTGTCGATGAGGCCAAGCCACAACAGCGCGCCATTGATGAAGCCGCTGTTGCCCAGCACGGTCAGCCAGGAATAGGTCCGCACCACCTCGCCCAGGAACAGCGGGGTGACGGCGATGACCAGCACCGCCGATTTCCACGCCGCGCTGCGGGCATGCACCAGCGCATGCGCCAGCGGGTAGCCGGCCAGCAGGGAGAACAGCGCGGTCAGCGCGCAAAGCTGCACCGTCTGCAGGAACACGCTGGCATAGAGCGGCCGCAGCATGCCGCTGAAATTCTCCAGCGTGAAACCGCCGACGCCGAGCGAGCCTGGAATATGGGCCCGCACGGCGTATTGCAGCACCGCCGCCATGGCCGCGGCCAACCCCAGCGCACAGAGCACGCCGGGGGCGACGAACCAGCCGAGGAAGGGGCGGCCGCGCATCGTGGTTTCAGCCGGCGATGATGTTTTCCTGGAACCAGCGGCGCCATTCCGCGGTCTTTTCCGCCCGCAGCCGGTGGTCGATGATGATGGCCTGGCTGCGCCATTGGTCGGCGGTGGTGAACACCCCGGGCAGCGCCGCCACGGCGGCCGGCAGCACGGCGTTGGAGACCGTGGGGCTGCCCTTCTTGTCGGCGGCGATGGCGGCCTGCACGCCGGGGTCCAGCAGGGTGTCGATGAACTTGTAGGCCAGCGTGGACTTGGTGCTGCCCTGCATGATGGCGGCGGTGTCGATGCCGAGCACCGCGCCTTCCTTCGGGATCACCAGCTTCAGGTTCACGCCCTGGGACGCCATGTGGTGCGCGTTCATCGACAGGATCACCTGCACCGGCGTCTCGCCGCTGGCGATCAACTGCTGGCTGTTGGCGTCGTTGGTGTAGAATGCCTTGAAGCTGGGCTTCAGCGCCCGCAGCCGGGCCTGGCCCTTTTCCCAGGTGCTGGCGTCGCCGCCTTCCAGCATGGCGGCCACGGTGATGATGTGGCTGGGGTCGAAGTCGGGTGCCGCCAGCTTGGCGCGCATGGCCGGCGCCCACAGGTCCGCCCAGCTGGTGAAGGCCATGTTGGGCAGCAGGTCCGGCCGGTAGCCGATGGTGTAGACATAGGCCCAGGTGCCGATGTGGAACGGGCTGATCCTGGCCTGCTCCACCAGGTTGCGCGCGTTCGGCACCTTGGAAAGATCAAGCGTCTCATACAGCCCGTCGGTGGCGTAGAGCCAGCCGACATGGCTGGTGGTGAAGGTCATGTCGGTTTCGGGCGAGCCCTTGGCCAGCTTGGCGCGGTTCAGCCGGTCGATGGTGCCGCCGGTAATGAACTCCACCGCGGCGCCGGTCTCGGCGGTGAACTTCTTCGCCACCAGCTCCGCCACCATGTCGCGCCAGCTGCCGCCCCAGATGCTGATGCTCAGCTTGTTCACCTGGGCATGGAGGATGCCGGGCGCCGCCAGCGCGCCCATGCCAAGCCCCAGGGCAGTCCTGCGTCCGATCAGTGCCATGCTCGCCTCCATGTCCTGCCGTGGGATTAGCAAGCGCCGTGCCGCTACCGCGGCTGGCCCATCACCTTGGCCGACATGTCCGCCGCGCGGCGCACGAAGTCGAGCGGGCCGGAGAAGTCGAAGGACTTGTACACCGCGGCCAGGTGGTTGAAGTGCGGCGCCTGGGCGAACTGCACGAAAGCCAGGCGATGCCCGGCGTAGTCGCTGTTCAGCAGGTCGCGCGAGAAGGCCAGCAGCTTGCGGCGGTCCTCGGATTCCCAGTTCTGGTTCAGCGAATAGAACTTCTTCAGCCATTCGCTGCTGCCCTCGGCGTTGAAGGCGGCGGCGCTGGGGGTGACGCAGATCTGCCCGCCGATCAACTCGCGGGCGGCATGCATCATCACCGGCAGCTGTGAACAGGCCAGCACCCGCCCGGCATAGAGCAGCGACTGGTTCGGCATCAGCAGCCCGGCCGGGGAGCGTTCCGCCAGCGCGATCGAGGCCACCAGGTGGGCGCGGATGCCTTCGCGGTAGCAGACCAGGTCGGCCAGCTTTTCCTGCACCGCCTGCAACTTTTCCAGGCCGGTCTGGCGGGCGTTGAACATCGCCGCGCCGATCATCATGTCGGCGTTGTAGAGCAGCCGCAGCACGTAGGGAAAGGCGCTGTAGCGGTGCAGCGTGGCGCGCACCTGCTGCGCCGCCTTGGTGTAGCGGTAGAAGAACACGTCCTCCCACGGGATCAGCACGTTGTCGAACACCACCAGGGTGTCCACCTCGTCGAAGCGGTTGGCAAGCGGGTAGTCGGCCGGGTCACCGCGGCCGGCGAAGCCGTTGCGGCAGATGTGCTTCACCCCGGGCGCGCCCATCTTCACGATGCAGCCCAGCGCGTAGTCGCTTTCCTTCTCGTCGGTCCAGGCGCCGACGGTGGGCTTCAGGTAGGCCTGGTCGGCATAGGCGGCGGCGGTTTCATATTTGGCGCCGCGAATGATGATGCCGGCGCTGGTCTCCTTCACCACATGCACCATCATGTCCGGGTCGCGGTCGCTGATGTGGCGGCTGCGGTCGCCCTTCGGGTCGGTATTGGCCGAGACATGGAACGGGTCCAGCTCCACCACCCGGCGGATATGGTTGGAGATGTTGTCGCCGAAGCGCGGGTCGATCTCGTTCAGCAGGTCCTTGCCGTCCTGCAGCGACCACATCTCGCCCACCGTCTCGTCGCCCACGCGGGTGACGACGCCGCCGATCTCCTGCAGCAGCGCGTCCACGCTGCGCCATTTGCGGTGCCAATCCTCCTGGGTGCGCGGCGGCTGGTAATAGACGCTGTGGCGCTCGCCGCCTTCCTCATAGGTCAGGTCGGCCTGGAAGCGGGCCTCGTGCTGCATGTCGTACATGCGGGCCTTGACCGCGACGATGGGGGCGAAGGCCGGGTGGCTGGGCACGTCCCGCACCTTTTCGCCGTCGATCCAAACTTCCCGCCCGTCGCGGATGCCATCCAGGTATTGCGCGCCGGTCCGGATCATCGCCAAGCCCTCATCTGCTCACAGGGCAGGCAGGATGATGGCAAGCCGGGCCATCGGGGAAATATCTTTTACCGGGCTTTGGCATCGGCCTAGCCTATGCCGATGGAATTCTCGCTTCGTGCCCTGCGCTACATGGTGGCGGTGGCCGACCATGGCAGCGTCACCGCCGCCGCCCGGCGGCTGCATGTCTCGCAGCCCTCGATCTCGGAGGCGCTGGCGGCGCTGGAGGCGCAGCTGGGCCTGACGCTGTTCCTGCGCCACCACGCCCGCGGCGTCTCCCCCACCCCCGCCGGGGCGCGGGTGGTGGCGGAGGCGCGGCAGTTGCTGGCCCATGCCGGCGACTTCGCCCGCGGTGCCCGGGCGCTGGGCGGGGAGCCGGCGGGCGAGATCACCCTGGGCTGCTTCCTGACCGTGGCGCCGCGCTTCCTGCCGCGCATCCTGGCCGCCTTCGCCGCCCGCCACCCGGCCATCGGCGTGCGGCTGGAGGAAGGCGACCAGCAGGAGATCCTGGCCGCGCTGGAACTGGGCCGCACCGAACTGGCGCTGGCCTACGACTTCGCCCTGCCCGAGGCGGTGGAGGCCACGCCCCTGGCCGCGCTGCCGCCGCATGCGGTACTGCCCGCCCGCCACCCGCTGGCAACCCGCGCCCGGGTGACCCTGGCGGAGCTGGTGCACGAGCCGCTGCTGCTGCTCGACCTGCCGCATTCGCGCGACTATTTCTATGGCCTGTTCCGCAGCAAGGGGCTGGAGCCGCGCATCGGCTTCGCCAGCCGCAGCCAGGAACTGATCCGTGGCATGGTGGGCAATGGCCACGGCTTCGCCATTCAGAACGCGGTGCCACGCAGCCCCTATGCGCTGGACGGCAGCCGGCTGACCGCGTTGCCGCTGGACCCCGACCTGGCGCCGGTACGGCTGATGCTGCTGTCGCCGCGCCGGCTGCCGCCGCGCCCGGCGGTGGCCGCCTTCGCCGGCTTCCTGCGCGAAGCCTTCGCCCGGGGTGGCATCTTCGACGAACCTCAGTAGCCGCGGGCGGGGTTCACCTGGTGCAGTGGCGGCTCGCCGCGTCCGACGCGGCGGATGCTCTCCGCCACGTCCATCGCCGCCGCTTCGGGCACCGTGATGCTGGCCAGGTGCGGCGTGATGAGCACGTTCGGCATGGCCCAGAACGGGTGGCCGGGCGGCAGCGGCTCGGTGTCGAACACGTCCAGCGTCGCCTCGCCCACCTGGCCCTGTTGCAGCGCCGCCAGCAGCGGGCCTTCCGGCACCACCGCACCGCGGCAGGCGTTGACGAGCTTGGCGCCGGGCGGCAGCAGCGCCAGCTCCCGCGCGCCGATCAGGCCGCGCGTGCCGGGGGTCAGCGGCACCAGCACCACCAGGATCTCGGACCCCGCCAGCACCGCGTCCAGCGAGGCTTCCCAGCGCACGCCGGGAATCTCCTTCGGGCTGCGGGACCAGCCGGTGACGCGATAGCCCATGCCGGCCAGCGCCGCCGCCGCCGGGCCACCCAGCTCGCCCAGCCCCAGCACGCCGACGCTGATCCCGCCGAGGGCGCGGGGGTGGATGTACTGCCATTCGCCGCGCCGCTGGGCGCGTTCGAACAGGTGGATGTCGCGGGCGTAGCGGGTGACGGCGAAGACCACGTAGCTGGTCATCAACTGCACCATGCCGGGGTCGTTCAGCCGGGCGATCGGCACCGGCGGCAGGTCGTCCCGGCCCACCAGGCTGTCCACCCCGGCGCCCAGGTTCACCACCAGCTTCAGGTTGCGCATCGGCGCGAAGAAGCCGGCCGGCGGGCGCCAGACCAGCGCGGCCTCGATCTCGGCCGGGTCGCCCAGGTTGGGGCTGACGCGGAAGTCCACGCCGGGCAGCGCCGCGGCCAGGGCGCGGCCCCAGGCTTCGGGGTCGTCCAGCCCGCTGTGGAAGGCCACCGCCCCCATCAGCGGGTCCGCCCCACCGCGATCATCTCCGCCATCGCGCCCACCGCCAGCTCGTAGCCCAGCGGCCCCAGCCCACAGATGGAGCCAGTGGCGGCCAGGCTGAGCATGGTCTTGTCGCGGAACGCCTCGCGCCGATGGATATTGCTCATGTGTACCTCCAGCACCGGGCATTCCAGCATCAGCAGCGCGTCCAGCACGGCGATGGAGCGGTAGGACAGGCTGGCGCCGTTGATGAGCAGGCCATCGGCGGCCTGCCTGGCCTCCTGGATCCAGTCCACCATCTCGCCCTCGTCGTTGGTCTGGCGGAAGTCCAGCGCCAGCCCGGCGCGGGCGGCGGCGCGCAGGCAGCGCTGGCGGATGGCGGGGAAGGATTCGGTGCCATACACGCCCTTGGCGTCCAGCCCGTACATGTTGGCGTTGGGACCGTTCAGGAAGAAGGCTGTTGGCATCGGCAAGGTCTCCTGCGCGCATGGTTCCACGCGGCGCAGGCCGAAGCCAGGGCAGTGATGCTTGTTGCGCGGGCATTATTCGGCCGGCCCGGCGGGTGATGATGCCGGTTTGCGCTTTTTGCCGATTTCGTCAGCCGCATCGCCGCCCTAGGCTGGCCCCGGCAAGCCCGAAAGGAAGCAGGCGATGACGCTTTCGCCGTTGACCGGCCCGGCGGTGTGGAACGGCACCACCATGGCCGCGCGAACCGACTGGATCTGGCCCTGGCGGGCCGAGGAAGTGGCGGAATTGCTCGGCCTGGCGCGGGCCACGCTGGCCGCCGGCACCCCGCTGGAACGGCTGCGCGCGGCCGACCTGCCGCTGCCGGTGACCGCGCCGCGCCTGGCCGCCCTTGCCGAGGCGCTGGAGGCGGGCTGCGGCGTGGCCAACCTGCGCGGCCTGCCCACCGACGTGGCGCCCGAATTGCTGCGCCTGGTGCTGTGGATCATCGGCCTGCACCTGGGCATTCCGGTTTCCCAGTCCAAGTTCGGCGAGTTGCTGGGGGAGGTGCGCGACACCGGGGAAAAGCTGGGCGAGCCCGGCTCGCGCGGCTATCGCACCGGCGGCTCGCTGCGCTTCCATACCGACCGGTGCGACGTGGTGGCGCTGCTCTGCGCCCGCCAATCCGTCACCGGCGGGGACAGCCTGATCGTTTCCACCCCGGCGATCCACAACGCCATGCTGGAACGCCGGCCGGACCTGCTGGCGCTGTTGTACGAACCCTGGTTCCACAGCCGCCAGCAGGAACAGCGGCCGGGTGAACTGCCCTGGTACCGCAACCGCATCTTCGCCGTGCACCAGGGCAAGTTCACCAGCCAGTATTCCCGCAGCTTCGTGGAAAGCGCCCAACGCTTCCCCGAGGTGCCGCGCCTGACCGACCAGCAGAACGAGGCGCTGGACCTGCTGGCCGCCCTGGCCACGGAACTGGCACTGCACACCCGGATGGAGCCGGGCGACATCCAGTTGCTGAACAACCACGTCACCTACCATGCCCGCACCGCGCTGCAGGACTGGGAGGCGCCGGAGCAGAAGCGGCTGGTCTACCGGCTGTGGCTTTCCATGCCCAACAGCCGCGCCCTGCCAGCCGACTTCGACGAGCTGTGGGGCGCCACCGCCGCCGGCGCGCTGCGTGGCGGCGTGGTGGCGGAGGCCGGCTACCTCAGCCCGCTCGACCTGCAATCCGCGTAAGGAACCTGGCCATGGCGCATCGCCGCATCCGCCCCTTCAACACCCGCGACACCTACCCCACCCAGAAGCTGGACAACGACCTGGCGCAGGCGGTGGTGGCGCGCGGCAGCCTGGTGTTCCTGCGCGGCCAATGCCCGCAGGACCTCGACACCGCCGAAAGCGTCGGCATCGGCGACCCGGTGGCGCAGACCCACAAGGTGATGCAGAACATCGTCCAGCTGCTGGACGAATGCGGTGCCGCCATGGCGCATGTCACCAAGCTGGTGGTCTACATCACCGACGTGCGCCACCGTGAAGCGGTCTATCGCACCATGGGCGAATACATCCGCGGCGTGCATCCGGTGTGCACCGGGCTCGTCATCGTGGCGCTGGCGCGGCCGGAATGGCTGGTGGAGATCGACGCCACCGCGGTGATCCCGGAATGACCTTCTCGATCAGCGGCCGCTGCCCGCGCACGGGGGAATTCGGCATCGCGGTCTCGTCCTCCTCGCCGGCGGTGGCGGCGCGTTGCGCCCATGCCCGGGCCGGCGCCGGGGTGGTGGGGGCGCAGAACATCACCGACCCGCGCCTGGGCCAGCGGGGCCTGGCGCTGCTGGCGGAAGGGCTGGCGGCGCCGGCGGTGCTGGCGCGGCTGACCGAGGCCACCCCGCACATCCAGTACCGCCAGCTGGTGGTGCTGGGGCCGAGCGGCCCGGCGGCGGTGTTCCATGGCAGCGGCACGCTGGGCGTGCATGGCGGCGCGCTGGGGCAGGATTGTGCCGCCGCCGGCAACCTGCTGGCCCATGACGGCGTGCCGCAGGCCATGGTGGCGGCGTTCGAGGCGGCGGCCGAGCAACCGCTGGCCGCCCGGCTGCTGGCCGCCATGCAGGCCGGGCTGGCGGCGGGGGGCGAGGCCGGGCCGGTGCATTCCGCCGGCATGCTGGTGGTGCGGGACCAGCCCTGGCCGGTGGCGGATTTGCGGGTGGACTGGACCGAGGGCGACCCGGTCGCGGAACTCGCCGCGCTGTGGGCGCTGTGGCAGCCGCAGCAGGAAGCCTATGTCAGCCGGGCGCTGGACCCCTCGGCGGCGCCGGCCTTCGGCGTGGCCGGCGACCCCTGAGGCGGGCCCGGCCACGGCCGGGCGCTGGGGTACGACGCCGGCTCAGGCGATCGGACCTCGGCGTGTCGTTTGGCCGCGGGATTCACGCCTTGCGGTGAGCGCACCGCAGGCGATCACGCTCCAGGTCATGGATTTGTCGCGTGATTCGCGCCTTTCGGTGATCCCGCCTCAGGCGATCACGCTCTAGCCGTGGTGGCGCGGGTCGTGCCGCAGCCTGCGCAGCCGCCAGGCCAGGCCCAGCAGCACCACGCCCATCACCAGCGCCTGCAGGCCCACCAGCCATACCAGGGCCAGCAGCCCGGGTTCCGGGTTCAGCACCAGCCAGCAGCCGAAGAACACCGTCACTGCCCCCAGCAGCCCCAGCAGCACGGAGGACAGGCGGAACGCCAGCACCAGCCGGATGCCGCCAATGGCGATGGACCAGGCGCCGGTGACCACCACCAGCCCCAGCGCGGACTGCGCCGGCGCAAACAGCAGGAACGCCGCGGCTGCCAGGGAAACCAGGCCATCCAGCCAGAACCAGGCGCCATGCACCTGGCCGGCCGCCGCCTTCCACAGCGTGGCGCCGCCTTCCAGCGCCAGCCAGGCGGCCAGGAAGCCCAGCATCAGCGCCAGCCCGGCCTGCGGCATCAGCACGGCCAGGGCGGCGAACAGCAACGCCGCCACGCCGCGCAGCGCGAACAGCCACCAGTGCCGCGCGGCCAGCCGCAACAGGTGAACCGGGGCGTGTGGCGTCAGGGGATTGGGCAAGCGGATAGCCTCCTCGGTGGACCGGGGAAGGCTAGGCGCTAACTGTCTTGGGTACTACCTCAGGCGGCGGATGGTGGAGCTGAGCGGGATCGAACCGCTGACCTCGTCATTGCGAACGACGCGCTCTCCCAACTGAGCTACAGCCCCATCCGTGCCGCGAGAGGGGGGCCTTTTGGCGCCCCTTCAACCGGTTGTCAAGCGGCCTCGTCGTATCCTTGCGGCGGGCGGGTGCGGCCGATAGGTTGCCGGCCCGCGAAGGGGATCTTTCCGCATGCATGCGTTGTTCTGGCTGCTTGATTCCGCCATCAGCCTTTTTGTCTGGGCGCTGATCATTGCCGCGGTGCTGGGCACCCTGCTCAGCTTCGGGGTGCTGGACCACCGCAACCGGATGGTCTGGACCGTGACGGATTTCTTTGAACGCCTGACCCAGCCGGTGCTGCGGCCGGTGCGCAACATGCTGCCCAACCTGGGCGGCATCGATATTTCGCCGATCGTGGTGATTTTGCTGCTGCAGGCGCTGCGGATCCTGCTCGGCGAGATCCAGGTCAGCCTGATCCGGTCCGGCGTCGGCATTTGAACCACTGCTGGCGCGCCACGGCGGCCGGGGTGCAGCTGCGGGTCAAGGTGCAGCCCAAGTCCCGCCGCCCCGGCCTGCAAGGGCTGGTACAGGCCGCCGATGGCCCCCGCCTGAAGCTGGCGGTGACCGAGGCGCCGGAGGACGGCCGCGCCAACAAGGCGGTTTGCCTGGCGGTGGCCAAGGCGCTGGGGCTGCCCGGGGGCGCGGTTTCGGTGGAACACGGCGCCACCAGCCGGGAGAAGACGCTGGCGGTGGCCGGCGAGGCATCAAACATCATCGCAAGACTGGAGGCGCTGGCATGAGCGCGCGCATCATCGACGGCAAGCTGGTGGCGGAAGCGCTGCGGGCGCGCCTGGCCACCCAGGTGGCCACCCTGTCCTTCAAGCCCGGCCTGCGCGTGGTGCGGGTGGGGGAAGACCCGGCCAGCGTGGTCTATGTGCGCAACAAGGACCGTGCCGCCGCCGCCTGCGGTTTCGACAGTGCCACCCTGGTGCTGCCCGAGGCCACGACCGAGGCCGAGCTGCTGGCCGTGGTGCACCGGCTGAACGAAGACCCGGCGGTGGACGGCATCCTGGTGCAGTTCCCGCTGCCGCCGCATATCCGGCAGGACGCGGTCATCAACGCCATCTCCCCGGCCAAGGATGTGGACGGGCTGCACCCGATCAACGCCGGCCAGCTGGCCAGTGGTGCGCCGGCGCTGGTGCCCTGCACGCCGCAGGGCGTGATGCACCTGCTGGCCGCCGCTGGCACCCCGCTGAAGGGTGCCCGCGCCGTGGTCATCGGCCGTTCGGTGCTGGTGGGCCGCCCGGTGGCGCAACTGCTGCTGGCGGCCGATGCCACCGTGACCATGGCGCATTCCCGCACCCGGGACCTGGCCGCCGAATGCCGCCGCGCCGAGGTGGTGGTGGCCGCCGTGGGCCGCGCCCAACTGGTGCGCGGTGACTGGGTGGCGCCGGGCGCCACCGTCATCGACGTGGGCATCAACCGCGGCGCCGATGGCAAGCTGGTGGGCGACGTGGCCTTTGCCGAGGCGGTGGGTCATGCCGGCGCCATCACCCCGGTACCGGGTGGTGTTGGCCCCATGACCATCGCCTGCCTGCTGGAGAATACGCTGAAGGCCGCGCTGGCCCGGCGCGGCTGAATCAGGGCGCGCCGTTGGGCGCCGGGCGGCCGGCGGCGGCGCTTCGCTTAGCCCGGCTGGGCGGAACTGCCCTGGCCTGATCCGGCGCGCTGGTTTCGCCGTCCGGTGCCACCGCCCCTGGTTCAGCAACCGGCTGGCCGCCGACCCCGCTCTGAGCCACCTTTACCCCCGGGAGGGTGCCGATGCGTGACCTCGCCCTGGCGGTGGTGTTCGTGGTGATCTGGGCCTCGGCCTTCACCTCCATACGGGGGCTGGTGCCGGAATGGCCGCCGCTCTGGGGCCTGGCCAGCCGGTTTTCGCTGGTGACGCCGCTGCTGCTGGCGGTGGTGTGGTGGCGCCGCGCCGCCCTGCCCAGCCGGGAGGATCGCTGGCGCCTGGTGGCCATGGGCATGTTCGGTTCCGCCTTCTACCTGGGCGGGGCCTGGCTGGGGGCGCGGGTGCTGCCCACCGGGCTGGTGGCGCTGCTGTCCGCTACCGCGCCGCTGTTCGTGGCGGGCGGGGAGGTGGTGTTCCTGCGCCAACGCCTGCCGGCGCTGGCCTGGCTGGGCCTGGGGCTGGGCTGGCTGGGCGTGGCGGTGCTGGGGGTGGGGCGCGGTGCCTTGGCGGTGCGGGCGGAGGAATTGTGGGGCCTGGGCTATGTGCTGGGCGGGGCCATGGCGCAGGCGGTGGGCATTCTGGTCTTCGCCCCGGCGCGCGGCCGGGTGGACCCCTGGGTGGCCAATGCCGGGCAGGCCGGCATCGCGGCCTGCACCATGCTGGTGCTGGCCAGCCTGGTGCATCCCGGCCTGCCGCCGCCGCCCAGCGCCACGCTGCTATGGACCCTGGCCTATTCCGTGCTGGTGGTGGGCGGGGTGGGCTACGCGCTGTTCTTCATGCTGCTGCGGCGCTTTCCCGCCGCCAGCGCCGCCGCGCTGCAATTGCTGGCGCCGCCGCTGGCCGCGCTGTTCGGCTGGGCGCTGCTGGGGGAGGCCCTGGGCGGCACCGATGTGCTGGGCGGGCTGCTGACCCTGGCCGGGCTGCTGCTGCTGTTCCGGGCGCGGCGGTAGGGCGGTTCCGCTCGCGTCGGGTCGCCGAATTTGCTCCGGCGCCCCGGCTTAGCTTGGCGGCTCAGCGTGGTGGCGGGTCGCGGCTCAGGCCCTTGGCGGCCAGGTCGGCTTCATAGGCGGCCCAGCGGGTGGCGTGTTCCAGCCCCAGCGTGCGCAGATAGGCGAAGGAGAAGATGCCGCTGTCGTGCAGGTCGTCGAAGATCAGCCGCACGGCGTATTGGCCCACCGGTTCCACCCGCATGATGCCCACCTGCCGGCGGCCGCCCACCGTGGTTTTCTGCCCCGGGCCGTGGCCCTGAACCTCCGCGCTGGGGCTTTCTACCCGCAGGTATTCGGCCGGCAGGCTGAAGCTCAGCCCGTCATCATAGGCCACGTCCAGCCGGCGCTCGGCCCGCTTCAGGCGAATTTCGGTGCAGTCGGCCATGCGGGCTCAATCTTCCAGGGGGCGGGCTTCGTCGGGCAGCATGATGGGAATGCCATCCCGGATCGGGAAGGCCAGCCGGGCGCGGTCGCTGACCAACTCGCCGCGCACGCGGTCATACCGCAGCGGGCCCTTGGTGACGGGGCACACCAGGATTTCCAGCAGCTGCGGGTCAACCGCCCCGCCGGCCGGGCCTTGGGTATCGCTCATGCTCGGGCTCCTCGGGATGGTGATGCAAGGGGTGGTGCCGCCAGCGCTCCCTTAGCCAAGGCCGGGCAGCCTGGCCAGGAACCGCTGCCGCCGGTCAGCTCGGCCGGGTGCCGGGCGGGGGGTCGTTGTGCGCGCCGGCCTGGCCGCCCATCAGCAGCAGGCCCAGCAGCAGCCGGGCCCGCTCATCCGCCGTGGCCACTTCCAGCAGCGCCTGTTTCTCCCGCGGTTCGAACGGGCAGACCATGCACAAGGTGGTCAGCAGGGCGTCGTCCGGGGTTTGCTCGATCCCGGTCCAGTTCGCCTCGATGCCGCGCTGGCGGAAGAAGGCGCGCATCGCCGCCAGCAGGGCGGCACGGTCGGCCAGTTGTGGCCGGCTGGCCAGGTCCAGGTCGGCCTCGAAGCCGGTGTAGTCGGCGCGCACCCGCCGGTGCAGCCGGGCCAGCGGCAACTCCTGCGCCACGCGGAAGCGGATCACCCCGGTGAGGGTGATGAGGAAGCGGCCATCCGCGGTTTCCGAGAAGGAGGAAAGCCGCCCCAGGCAGCCGGTGCGGAACAGCCCTGGCCCGGCTTCCCCCGCCGGCTGGCTGGTGTCCGGCTGGACCATGCCGAACATCCGGCCCTGGCCCAGCGCGTCCTCCACCAGGTTCAGGTAGCGGCGTTCGAACACGTTCAGCGGCAGCCGGCCCTGCGGCAGCAGCAGGGCGCCCGGCAGCGGGAAGATCCCGACCTCCGCCGGCAGGTCCTGCAAGCCCGGATGGAAGGCCGCCACCGCCGCGGCCTAGCGGAACAGCACGGCGGAGAGCTTGCGCCGCCCGGCCACGCTGGCCGGGTCGCTGAAGCCCCAGGCCTCGAAGAACTTCACCAGCTGCTTGCGCGCGGCTTCCTCGTTCCAGGCGCGGTCGCGCTTGATGGCCTCGATCAGCTGGTCCATCGCCTTCTCGCGCTCATCCGCGGCGTTCAGCGCCACCGCCAGGTCGATGCGGGCGGCGTGGTCGTTCGCGTCGGCGGCCAGCCGGGCTTCGAACTCGCCGAACTTCTCCCGCGCCTTGCGGCCCTCGGCGGCCAGCTCCAGCGCGCTGCGCACACTGACGATCTCGGCATGCTCGGCGATCTTGGCCGGCACGTTGTTGACGATGTTGAGCGCCTGCTCCTCCTCGCCCAGCGCCATCAGGCAGCGGGCGATGCCGGCGAAGGCGTCCGCGTTCTCGGGTTCCTGCTGCGCCAGGGCGCCGAAGATCTCCAGCGCGCCCTGGTGGTCGCCTTCCTCGACAGCCTGCTTGGCTTCCGCCAGCAGGTCGGCGGTCGGCATCTGGCCGCCGGCCACCTTCAGCAGGCCCTCGATGAACTTCTTCACCTCGGCTTCCGGCAGGGCGCCCTGGAACAGGTCGGCGATCTGGCCCTGCCAGAACGCCACCACGGTGGGCACGGATTGCAGCGGCAGGCCCATCTGGGTCAGCTGGGCGACCAGCTGCTGGTTCTTGTCGATGTCGATCTTCACCAGCCGCACCCGGCCGCCGGCGGAGCGCACCACCTTCTCCAGCGTCGGCGTCAGGCTTTTGCAGGGGCCGCACCAGGTGGCCCAGAAATCCACCAGCACCGGCACTTCCCGGCTGCCCTGGACCACGTCCTGCATGAAGGTCTGCTGGTTGCCGTCGGAAACCGGGTCTGGGCCACCAAGGCCATCAGCGGGGGCCGGCTGGCGGGCGGGGTCGAAGAGCACTTCCATGGTGGCGGTCCTGTCGCTGGCAATCGGGCCCCGGTTTGGGGCGTTGTTGGATGATAGATGCGCCTCTGGCGCCCGGACGCAAGCCGGGGGCGCATCTCACAGGGCTGTTGGCTGTGTTGTTGGCTGCTCCGGGTCGCGGTTCAGCTGGCCGGCGGGGCCAGACTGGCCAGGTCCAGCAGCTCCGGCTGGTGGCCCAGGCTGGCCAGGAAGCGCAGCAGGTCCGCCGGGCGGAGGGTGGTGGTGGCGGTATTGGTCAGCGGGTGGAAGTTCACCCACTCGAACGTCTCCATCAGCTGCCGGTCGAACACCACCCGCACCGCGCCCGGCGCGGCGTTCACCAGGCCGAAGGGCGTGACCGAGCCGGGTTCCACCCCCAGCTGGGCGCGCAATTCCTCGGCCGAGCCGAAGCTGACCCGGCCGAGGCCGACGGCGCGGCCAAGCGCATTGACCGAAACCTGGCGGTCTTCCTCCAGCACCGCCAGCAGGAAGGGGCCGGCCTTGGGCTTGAGGAACAGGTTCTTTGCATGCCCGCCCGGCAGCTGGCCGCGCAGCGACTGGCTTTCCGCCACGGTGAACACCGCGGGATGCCGGGTGGTGCGGGCTTCGACGCCGAAGGCGGCAAGCTGGGCGAGCAGGGATTCGGCGGTCGCGATCATGGGCCCCGGGGCATTCGACAAGGCCGCCAAGGCTAGGGCCTGATCGCCCGGGACGGAATCGCCGAAAGGCGAGAATCAGCCTCCAAGCCGGAAAAAGCCGGGCATGGGCCTTCCTGTCGGCAATCACCCTGGCCTGGAGCAGCCGCGGTGTGGCTGGACGTGGCTGGAATGCGCCATTCGCCGCGCCCAGACAAAACCTTGGAGCGGTTCGCCGGGCCCGGGCAAACCGCAGCCTGGCCCCGCCAACCGGCCGCTGCCAGCGTGCCCAATCCGACCAAACCAGCCCTTGCCAGCCTGCCACACGAAAAGGAGAAGAAGTTGTACAAGGGTGCTTGCCAAGCCGTGGAAGCATGGTAAAAGCCGCCCCCTCGACGGAATGCGGGCGTAGCTCAGGGGTAGAGCACAACCTTGCCAAGGTTGGGGTCGAGGGTTCGAATCCCTTCGCCCGCTCCAGTCGAGATCACCACAAATAATCTCCCCCTCCGGGGGCACCGCGCTGAGGCGCAGGTTCCGCCAGCGTCGGCGCCACCACCTTGATGGTGCGCGGCGGGAATGACCGGGAAATGCCGCGCGGAGAGAGGGAGTTCTCTCCAGACCTTGAGGGTAGGGTGATTTTTCCAACAAGGTTGATGTTATTGAAAATATTGAAAAAACGCAGAGGTGATGTGCCTCCTTTTCAATATTTTCATCGCTCACCAAACACGTTGTAAGTGCGAAATTCCCCTGAATGATGGAA